>JAGWAG010000029.1 GCA_021296535.1 Acidobacteriota bacterium
CGAGGAAGAGCCAGAAGCCAGCGCTTCCCTTCGCTTCGCGGCAGGGCCGGAGCACGACGCGCTCGATCGCCCCCATCGACCCCTGCGTCCCGCTCATGCCGGCAGTCTACGCGGGGCCGCACACTGGGTGCGCCGGCGTCCCCGCCGGCATCCGCCGAAGGCGGAATCCGGTTGGCGCTCCGAGGCCCTACCGCGACCGGCTCCGCACTCCCGTCACCGTCAACCCTGGACGCAGTACCTCGACCCGGATGTCCCTGAGCCCGTCCGGCCCGGCCGCCACGCCGGCAGTCGGCTCGAAGGCGATCAGGTACTGGGAGCGAAGGGCGCGCGCGATCAGGCGATAGATGCGGTCCAGGTCGTCGACCGAGTTGGCGATGTGGTACTGGCCGCCGGTACGGTCGGCAAGCGTTCGTAGCGCGTCGATCGTCCCCTGGTCGTTCACACGCAGCGCGACGGGGTAGATCGCCACCTCAGCGAGCTCGACCTGGGCGAGCACGCGCTCGAAGTCCAGGTTGCTGTCGGTATCCGCGCCGTCGCTCAGGATGACGAGCGCCCGCCGGTCCGGTCGTCCGGCGAACGAGGAAACCGCGTAGGCGATGCCGTCGTAGAGCCGGGTCGAGCCCCAGGCGCGCAGGCCGTCGGCGGCGTAGCGGAGCAGGCGGGTGTCGCCGGTGAACGGCGTCAGCCGCTCGAGATCGTGGTTGAACACGAGGAGGCTGGCAGCGTCACGCTCGGTCAGGACGCCCTCGAAGAAGCGCTGCGCGCTCGTGGCCGCCACCCGGACGCCGCGTCCCAGGGAACTGGAAACGTCCATCAGGAGAGCGACATTCATCGGCCTGTCGGCGAGATTGCGGAAGTCATGGACCTGGGCCTCGACGCCCTGGTGAAGAACCCGGAAGTCCGCCGGCCCGAGGTCGGTGGCCGGGCCGGTCTGCCGGCCGCCGACCGAAACGAGCATTTCGACCAGGCGGACGTCAATCTTCTCGGGCGCCCCGGCGCCCAGGAAGGCGAGGTCCTCGACCTGTTCGCCGGAACTCCCCGCAGCGTGGCGACGGCGCGAACGAAGGCGAGCGGTCTTCGCGGTCCGGCCGGAGTACGGCAACGGAAGGGTGGCGAAGTCATCCGTTCCAGCGATTCCGCGCCCAGGAAGCACTCGACGTGATCGAGTTCGCGTCCGGACGGCACCTCGACGTGGACCGCGAGGTCGAGCGACTCATCCAGGCGGGCGGTGTCGGGTCGTTCCAGGCCGATCGCGAACGGGCGCTCCTCCCGTTCGATGTCGAGGCCGTGCCGAGCCAGAAGCTGCCCCCCGCGGTGACGCGGTGTCGCTGCTCCGGCAGGTCGACGGGTTGAACGAAGGGCGGTCCTATGGCTGTAGCTACCGCCTCGCCGTCGCGCAGGAACACGACTTCGGCGACGCCGGGGCTGGCGGTGGCCCGGGCGGTGAACGAGGAACCGAGTACCCGGCCGTCCGGCGCCAGAAGCTCGACAGCAGGCAACTGGTTCAGCACGATCGTCTCGCGGCGGGTCAGCAGGTGAAGATCGGGCACCTCAGGTGCCGTGGCAAGCGTCGGTACGTCGAGCGTGTTGCTGGTGCGCAGCAACCCGCGCCCCAGGTTGTCTTCGGCGCGGAGTTCGATGCGGTAGGGCCCGGGAGGCAGACGACGGTAGAAGTCGAGCGCGATGCCCGGTGCCGGGCGGTCGCCGCCCGTCGCGTCGACCGGAATGCCGCCGCTGACGTGGTGGGTGACGACGAAGGCGTCGGCAAGCCGGTTGCCGAAGAAGACATCGCCGGTGATCGTCACCCGGTCGAGGATCTGGCCGGCACCGAGTTCGGCGAGATGTTCGTGGGGCAGCCGCAGCCGGCCGCGCATCGCGGTGCGGCGGTTCTCGCCGCCGAGGGCCTCGAACTCCAGTGAGACGCCCGGCAACGCCATCGCGGCGGGATCGAGGACGGCTTCCGTGCGCAGAAAGTCGTCGACCCAGCTCGACGCCTCCCCCTCGGCGCCGGGCGCCCTGGGCGTCCAGTCCATCTGCTCGACGAACTCGCTCCAGCCGACGGCGCGTTCGAGCCTGCGCTCCAGGCGGCGGCGTTCGTTCGACGCCAGGCAGCGTTTTCGTTCCGCCTGATCGAGGATCCTCAGTGCGTCGACCGGCGACGGTGTGGCGCTGTCGCCCACGCTGCCGGACGTCCTGGGCGCGAAGGTGAGGTCCACGCCGGCGTCCGGCGACCACAGCGCCATCGACCGGGGGTCGAAGTTGACCTGCTGGACGAACGCGAGGACGACCTGGCTCGTGTCGGGCGGGGGGGCTCGGCCGAGCTGATGTTCGAGCTCCCACCCGTCATAGACCCAGATCTCGATTCGCCGCAAGGTCGATTCGCACGGTTCGACGCCTTGCCGGTAGGCCGGCTTTCCTGCCAGCAGCACGGCCCGCTCCATCTCGGGCGACCGTTCGCGTAGTTGATCGCGGGCCTCGAGATTCTGGCGCCAGCGCTCCAGCAGCCGCGGCGGGCGCGCCGCCCAGAAAGCGCGCAGGAAGCGCTCCTGCGCGCCGGGGCCTTCGAGTTGCTCGAAGGCCCGGCGCTCGCGGTCGGAGAAGAGCGGCTCGACCTCGGCGAACCAACGGTCGTAGAAGTCAGGCAGGCGCGCCTGGGGCCGCCGGCTGGCCTGGGCTTCAACCGATCTGGTGGAAACCGCGGCCAGCGCGGCCGTTGCGAACAGCAGCGCCGCGGCCGCATGGAGGCCGCGGCGCCGGTTCTTCCGCTGATCCGGGCGGATCGACCTCTACTCCGGTAGCAGCGCCTTGATCGCCTCGGAGGGCTCGAAGACGCCGGGGTCCACGTCATCCCAGGTGACGGACTCGATGGTTTGGGTGATCTCCATGCCCATGAAACTGATGACGACCCGAGTCGGGGCCATCAGACCACCGAACTCCTTGTAGTCGCTTGAGTTGATTGTGACATCGGCAGTGCCCATCTCATTCGACTGTGTTGTTTCGATGCCGATCAGGAGGCCCGTGTCCTTGGCAAAGTAGTGCGAGGACTCGTTCCCGTCGGTATCGACCAGATCGACCTGGTAGGTGGTCTGGCCGTTCCAGTCAGTTTCTCCGACCGTCGTCTGCTCGGGATAAATCTCCGCGTACTCCAGCTCGGCGTAGAACCGTGCTGCTCGTGCCACGTCCTTCAGCATCTGGCCCTCCACGAGACGTGTGCCCTGCATCGGATCGCTCGCCCAGCCGATTTCGCCGTTGTAGACCTGGAGGGCCTCGCCGATGCCGGCCATATTGGTCGACTCGAGGTACTTGTCGGGCGCCATCTGGTAGATGGTCGTCTCACCGGAGAGGCCCGCTGCGGGTAAGTCGAACGTGCCCCTGGTGGTTGCGGATGTATGCGAGCGTACAGCCTCTTCGCCGCCGATTGCTTCGACGAAGCGGGCGATGATCTCGCTCGAAGCCGGCAGGTCGTCGGCGACGATCGTTGCCGGGGTGAAAGCGGCGCCTAGAAGCAGGGCAGAGCAGACCAGGAGGAACGCTGCGCGGCGGGGAAGAGAGGGTAGGGACATGGATGGTCTCCTTGGGTGTGTCGTGTTGGTTGTCATACCTGACAGCGCGCTTCAACAGCGGCGTGAATGGCTGCCGGGAGATCGGAGGTCCTACTCCGGCAGCAGCGCCTTGATCGCGTCGGAGGGCTCGAGGACGCTCGGGTCCACGTCGTCGAACGTCACGGACTCGACGGTCTGGATGAAGTCCATGCCCATGGCGACGAGGTTCGTCGTCGCGGAGGTGGCGAACATCATGCCGCCGAACTCCTTGTAGTCACTCCATGTGGTGTTCGTCGCGGACGGTCCCATGTCGGTTGTGATCGAACCTTCCTCGCCGATCAGCAGACCGGTTTCGATGGAGAAGTAGCGGGAAGACTCGGTGCCGTCGGCGTCGACCAGATCGACCTGGTACGCGGCCTGGCCGTTCCATTCGGCCTCGCCGGCCGTGGTGCGTTCCGGATAGTGCTCGCCGTACTTCAGTTCCGAGTGCATTCCGAGCTGACGCTTGATCGCGCCGAGTTCGGCGCCCTCGAGCACGCGATTCCCTTGCATCGCATCCTCGATCCAGCCGATCTCGCCGTTGTAGGCCTGAACGGTCTCGCCCATGCCGGGCATGCTGATGCGAACGATGCCCTTGTCAGGCGCGATCTGGTAGATGGTCGTTGCGGCGGACATTCCCATCGCAGGAATCTCGAAGGCGCCCTGCGTGGTGATCGAAGCGTGGGCCCGTATTGCCGCCTCGCCGCCGAGTGCCTCGATGTGGCGGGCGATGATCTCGTCGGCGCTCGGCAGTTCGTGGTTGTCGGCGAGCGACGGGGCAACGGACAGAGCGGCGACGAGGAACAGGGCGCAGAGAAGGGGAAGTGCCTTGCCGCGCTGGAAGGATCGAAGGGACATGGGTGGTCTCCCTGGGAGGTCGTGGTTTCGTCTTGATCTGAATACGCAGGAGCCCGTCTCTCGGTTGCCCTCCGGCCGCATTCAGCTTGCCCACTTCCTCGCCGCGGCGAGGGCCTCCTCCGACGGTGGCAGGGTGGGCTTGAGCCGCGCGGTCACGTTGAAGGGCTCCGTATCGATCTCGTCGAGGCTTCGCTCGCCGGCGAGCACGGCGCGCTTCCATTCCTGGTGCCGGTCCTCGCGTTCCTGGAACTCGGGCATCACTTCGCGCGCGAACAGCTCCAGGCTGCTCATGATGTCCTCGTGGGTGTTCTTGCCGGCCTGGTTGAGCAGGATGACCTGGTCGACATGCGCCCGCTCGAGTTCGCGCAGACGCTCGCGGATCGTCTCCGGTGAGCCGATCAGTTCGCTGTCGGAGCGCCTCCGGCCCTCGGGGGTCTGCTTCCACTCCTGGTAGCGCTCCCAGAAGTTGTTCTTCTTGGGCTCGAACGGCCCCTCCTTGTTGTAGAGCTGGAGGGCGAACTGGAAGAAGGTCCAGCCGTCCGCCTTCTGCCGCGCCTCCTCGTCGGTGGGCGCGCACATGAAGCCGTTGACGGTGGCCAGGTTCGGATTCGTCCGGTAGTCGCAGAGCTTCTGCTGATCGCCGAGGAAGGTGTTGTAGTACGCGTTGACCCAGGCGCGGGCGGAGTCGAGGTCGACGAACTTGAAGCACAGCGCGCCCATGCCCCGGTGGGCGGCGTAGCGGATCGTGTCTAGCTGCGAACAGGCGACCCACAGCGGCGGGTGGGGCCGCTGCAGCGGTTTCGGGATCACGTTGCGGAGCGGGAAGTCGAAGTAGTGGCCGTGGTACTCCCAGCCCTCTTCCCAGAACATCGGCAGACAGGCCTGGACGGCTTCCTCCCACACGATCCGCTTGTCGCGAAAGCTGCGGCCGAAGGGATGCAACTCGGTGACGCTGGAGCCCTCGCCGAGGCCGAGTTCGACGCGGCCGTTCGAGACCAGATCGAGGGTCGAGACCCGTTCCGCCACTCGCGCCGGGTGATTCGTCGTCAACTGGACGATGCCGTGGCCGAGCCGGATGTTCTCCGTCCGCTGCGACGCCGCGGCCAGGAACACCTCGGGAGCGGAACTGTGCGAGTACTCCTCCAGGAAGTGGTGCTCCACCTCCCAGGCGTAGTCGTACCCGAGCCGGTCCGCGAGTGCGATCTGTTCCAGCGAGTTCTGGAGCAGTCGGTGCTCAGAGTCCGGCCCCCAGGGCTTGGGCAACTGGTGCTCGTAGAAGATGCCGAATTTCATAGGCCGCCGACAGTACCACTGCGCGGCGAGCTGCCTGGACGCTGACCCCCGGAAGCCGGAACGGCTGGGAGCCGTGAGCCGTGGCGCCGCGATCCGAGCGGTTCGACGGCTGCTAGGGTCACGCGTCGGAGGTGACGACGATGGCGATGACGGCGGACGAGATCAAGGCGGCGTGCGGGGAGCTGGGTGGCTGGGAAGCGGATCTGGAGGCGCCCTCGATCGGCCGGGAGTACCAGTTCCCGACCTTTCCGGCGGCGGTGCGCTTCGTCGACTTCGTTGCTGAGCTGGCCGAGGCGGCGGACCACCATCCGGACATCGACATCCGGTACAACCGGGTCCGGCTGACCCTCAGTACTCACTCGGCGGGTGGCGTGACAGACAAGGACTTTGCGCTTGCCCGGGCGATCGACCAGAACTGACTCCCGGCGGTAGGCGGCATGACCCAACCACTTCAAGCGGCGACGCCGCGGCCGGCGGCGGAGGCACCCTACTACCTGGCGGTCGGCAACGAGGTCGAGCTGTTCCTGGCCGCCCACCGGGCCCGGATGCCGGTGTTGCTCAAGGGCCCGACCGGCTGCGGCAAGACCCGGTTCCTGGAGCACATGACGCACCGCCTGTATCGCGGCGCCGAGGCAGGGACGCGAGCCGGCATCGATTCGCCTCTGGTGACGGTCGCCTGCCACGAGGATCTGACCGCGACGGACCTGGTGGGGCGGTACCTGCTCGAGGGTGACGACACGGTCTGGATGGACGGTCCCCTGACGCGGGCGGTGCGCGACGGGTCGATCTGCTACCTGGACGAGATCGTCGAGGCGCGCAAGGACACGACGGTGCTGATCCACGCGCTGACCGACCACCGCCGCATCCTGCCGATCGAGAAGCGGGGCGAGATCCTGCCGGCGCACCCCGATTTCCTGCTCGTGTTGTCGTACAACCCGGGCTATCAGAGCGTCGCCAAGGACCTGAAGCCGAGCACGCGCCAGCGGTTCGTGGCGCTCGAGTTCGACTACCCGCCGCCCGAGGTCGAAGCCGAGATCATCGCCCACGAGGCGGACATCGACATGACACTGGCCCGTGACCTGGCCGAACTCGGCAAGCGCATTCGCAACCTGCACCACCGCGGCTTCGACGAAGGGGTCAGCACGCGGCTGCTGATCTACACGGCGCAGTTGATCGTTGGCGGCATCGGCGTGCGCGAGGCTTGCGTCGCCGCGATCTGCCGGGCGATCACCGACGACGACGAAGTCCAGCGCGCGGTGACCGAAGTCGCAACGACGTTGTTGCCGTGACCGTGCGTCGACGGTGGCCCGCGTTGAGCCGAGTCGCAACGACGCTGCTGCCTTGACCGCGGTCGCCCTCGACGAGGTCGCTCGCGTTCTCGAGATCTACGTCGAGGCGATGCTGGCGCGGCCGGCCGAGGTCCGGCCGCTTGGCGACCTGTCGTCCGGCGATCGGTCGCGCGCCGGCCATGTCGACCTGGAAGGCGCGGCGGCGGCCGGCCGTCCGACGACGGACGGCGCCTCCTTTTACCTGCCGGAACGGATCGAGCGGTTTGGCGACCTCTACGGCAACTTCATGGTCTACCGGATGGCGGTGCTGCACCAGTTGGGCGGCGTGCTGTTCGGCACCTACCGCCGCGGCCCGGTCCGTTTCGCCGACTTTTTCGCTGGTTTCGATGAGCCCGGCCTCGCCAGGGCGCTGTTCGCGCGGCTCGAGGGAGCGCGCATCGACGCGGCGCTGGCGCGCTCGTTCCGGGGCGTTCGCCGGGACCTGCTGCGGCTGATCGACGACGCCCTGGAGTCGTCACCGACGACCGGTTCGAGACGATTGGAGCGCGGGCGGCCTCGGGAAACGGCTTTGTCCAACCTGGCGCGGGCTTTGCTGGTCGAGCAGCGGTTTCTGCTGGTGCCGTCGGCCTCCCATCCTGGGAACGCGGGGCATCCTGGGAATGTGGGCCATCCCGGAAGCGGGGGCAGGTTGCGCGCATCCGGCCGCCGGCAAGAGACCGACCTGTCGGAACCGGCCGCGAACCTGCTTCGGCCAGGTTCCACCGTCAACGATACGCGGCACGCCGTACGGGCGCTCTATCCCGAGTTGGCTGCCCTGCGGTCCGGTATCAGTTCGGCCGCGACCGACGCAGCCGCCGACGCTGGCCGGCGAGAGGACCGTGCCGCCGACGTGAGCCCCGAAGCGGAACAGCAGTCTCTCGAGATGCCGGCGCCGGCCCATCACGGGGACCCGGCGCCGGAGCGGGTCGAACTCCGCGGCGAGTGGGGCGAACTCGCATCCGAGGTCGAACTGCGGGACGACGTGGAGCCGGGCCCGGTCGCCTCGGGCCTGATGGATCAGTTGCAGGTGGACGAGCTCGGCGTGCTCAGCCTCCAGGACGGGGATCTTTCGGGCACTGCGGGGCTGCCGCTCACCGACCTCGACGTGACCGGGGCGATCGAGGCCGAGGCCGGCGATGCGGACTCCGAACCGATCGAACTCGACCCCGAGGAGTTGGCCGCCCGCCTGGAAGAACTATCGAAGCGACTCGAACGCGAACTCGCCGCGGCCGGTCTGAACCGCGACCGGGAGCAGGTCCACTACTACGACGAGTGGGACCACGAACTCGCTGGCTACCGGCGCCGCTGGTGTCACCTCCGAGAGAGGACGATCGAACCGCCGCCGGCCGATGGCGTCGGCGTTGCGAGGGCTCCCGGCGCCCGCTTCGTCGACGAGACGAGACAACACCACGCCGACCTGTTGCGCCGGGTCCGGCGGCAGTTCGAGTTGCTCAAGCCGGAGGAGTTCCGGCGGGTGCGGCGGCTGATCGAAGGCGAGGAACTCGACCTCGACCGGGTGGTGGAGACGCATGTCGACCGCCGCGCCGGCCGGCCGCCGGACGGCGCCGTCTACATGAGCCGCCGCCGCCAGCACCGCGACGTCGCGGCGGCCTTCCTGCTCGACATGAGCGCGTCGACCGACGCCGAGGCGCCCGTGGACGAGCCGGAACACGCCCCGGGCAAGACGCCCGAACCCGAGTACGTGGGTGTCTTCGACGACTTCGACTGGCCGGACAATCCCCAGCCGCTGCCGCCGGGGCGCCGGGTGATCGACATCGAGAAGGAGTCGCTCGTCCTGATGGCCGACGCGCTGGAGACGCTGGGCGACGACTACGCGATCTACGGGTTCTCCGGCTTCGGCCGCAAGGAGGTCGAGTTCTTCGTTGCCAAGGAGTTCGACGACGACCTCGACCGCGAAGCGGAGGACCGGATCGCGGCGATGGAACCGAAGCGCAGCACCCGGATGGGACCGGCGATCCGCCACGCGGCGGTCAAGCTCGCCGAGCGCGAGGCGAAGGTCAAGGTCCTGCTCATCCTCTCCGACGGCTACCCCCAGGATTTCGACTACGGCAGCGACCGCGCCTCCCGCGTCTACGGCATCCGCGACACGATGGTCGCCCTGCGCGAAACGGAACGCGTTGGCATTTCGACTTTCTGCATCACCGTCGACCCGGCCGGCCACGACTACCTGCGCGAGATGTGCCCCGAGCGCCGCTACCTCGTGATCGACGAGATCGCGGCGCTCCCTGTCCAGTTGCCGAAGGTCTACCGCGGACTGACGGCGTAGATCAGCGGGCCAGAATCCCCAGTGGCGGCGCCCCGTCCGGACTCTCGAAGTCCACGTCGAGCAGCATCGCGATGAGGTCCGCGACGTCCGTGAGCCCCATGCGGTGGACGGTGCGGCCGGATTCGAAGCCGGCGCCCCAGCCGACGAAGCCGGTCAGGATCTCGGGGAAGTCCGTGGGGAAGAAGCCGTGGGCGCCGCCATCGGTGGGTCGGATGGCGTCGCCGGCGGCGTCGGCGCCGAAGCTGACGCCGAGGTTTCCGGCGAGGGCGAGGCGGGCGCCGGGGGCGGCGCCGGCCTGGTCGAGCGCGTCGCGTTCGACGACACGGAAGAGACGGCGCACCGTCTGGGGCAGATCGGCGAGGATTCCCCGAACCGCCTCCCACGTCCCTTCGTCCGCCGCGTCGCGCAGGTGAAGGAAGGTGGCGCCGCCGCTGGGGTGGAAGGTGGCGCGCCACTCGCCGCGGTCGGGTTCGGTGCCGTGAAGGCCGGCTTCGGCGAGCCAGACGTTGGGCATCACCTGGGTGTGGAGGTCGACGAAGCCGTGGTCGCCCGTGATGACGAAGGCGGTGCGCTCGAGGATGCCGGCGCGTTCGGCGGCGTCGCGGATCGCCCCGATCGCCCGGTCGGCGGCGGCAACGGCCCGCCGGGCGCGGTCCGACTCCCGGCCGTGTGCGTGCTGGGCGGAATCGGTCGTGATCAGGTGCAGCGCCAGCAGAGCCGGCCGGTGGGTTTCCAGAACGTACGCGGCTATCACGCCGGTCGTGTCGTCACGGGTGATGTAGGCGGCGGAGTAGTTGCGCAGGTTGAGGCGGCCGGTCGCCTCCCGCTCCAGTTCCTGCCAGAGCCCCGGCGTAGTGCCCTCGCGCATCGGCAGCAGGCGGTCGGAGTCGGGGTCGAGGGAGTAGACCTCCGGGATGAGCCAGTCGACCGGTGCGCCGACCGTCACCGGCCAGGAGATCGCCGCGGTCCGCCTGCCGGCCGCGCGCACGGCGTCCCACAGGGTGGGAACCTGGATCGCCGATTCGTGCCAGTACCACTCGCCACTCTGGCCGGCGGGTTCGAAGGGCCGGTTGTAGTAGATGCCGTGCCGGGCGGGCAGCGCGCCGGTGACGATCGTCGTATGCGAGGGGTAGGTGACGGTAGGAAACACGCCCCGTACGCCCTCGGCGTGGGCACCGTCGCGGGCCATCTGCTGCACGTTCGGCGCCGGCCAGTCGGAGCCGGGGACATAGAAATCCGGCCGGAAGCCGTCGACCGAGACGAGCACGACGTGGTCCGCTCGTGGCTGGGCGGTCAGCGGAACGACGGCCAGGAGGAGGGCGCCGATCGTGGCCGCGAAGTGCCGCGGCGTCAGGGGCCGCGTTCGCCCCCTGGGAACGCGGGCATCTTGCCCGCATCTGCCGCGCAGCGCCTGCCCGAGGCCGCTGGCCCGCATTCTCGGAAGGCAGGCCTTCGTCACGTCAGCTAGACCGCCGCCGCCAACCGGCCGTCGTAGATGCTCTGCCGCATCTCTTCCAGCTTGTCGAGGTAGAGCTGCCGATACTCGTCGTAGTCGAGACCGAACGGCGCGTTGCCAGGCTCGAAGCCCGCGAAGGTCTGATTCGGACCGTCCTCGGCGAACGGGCGCATCGCCTCGACCTGCTCCTCGAACAGGTCGACCAGGTGGGGATGTTCGGCAAGCAGCTCCTGCAGTACGTACACGCCGAAACCGATGTGGCGCGCTTCGTCGCGCTGGATCAGCCTGATGCCGCGGTTCAGCGCGGGCAACTTGCCTGTGCGCTCGAAGATCTTGTGGTAGATCGGGTAGCTGGCTTCGGCGCCGACGCCCTCGACGTAGAAGTGGTAGAGCATGATGGCGCGCAGCATCGCCTCGGGGCTGTCGTCCTCAAGGAGCGCGCGCATCGTGGCCGGCAGGCGGGTGGCGAACATGTCTCCTTGCAAGTTGGGGTACGGGATGTCGACGCCGAAGCGGCCCGGCAGGGCCTCGATCAGCCAGGTCTCGAAGAACTGGACGTGGCGGGCCTCCTCGTACAACTGCGCGGTGACGTAGATCTCTTCTTCGAGCCGACCCTGCTGGCGGAACCGGAACTGGAGCGGCGCGAGTTCGTGGGTCACGCCGCGCTCGCCGACCCGGAAGCCGGAGATCAGGCGGATCAACAGGGTCCGCTCGTCGTCCGAGAAGGACATCCAGTCGGAGCGCTCCTGGGAGAAATCGATGTCGGCGGGATTCCAGGTTCGCTCGTGGGACGCGGTGAAGAGCCGCATGGGAAGCGACGTGTTGTCGAATGGCATCGTGGACCTCCTTGCGGAGTCGATTCTAGCCCGTAGCGGGTGCCGGAAACTTCAGTGTCGCCGGAAGGCGCGGACCAGCAGGACCATGGCGACCGCCATGAGCAGCGATCCGGCCAGGAGTGGGGCTCCGGGAAGCTCGAACGGAGCGGCATCGGAGGTGAAGTAGCTGAACACGCCGCTGGTGAAGACGAGCGGCGCCGCGATCGCCGACAGGCTCATCAACGACGTCAGGGCACCCTGGATCTTGCCCTGCTCGGTGGGCTTCACCGTGCCCGCGATGATCGCCTGGACTGCCGGTCCCGCGATGCCCCCCAGCGATCCCGCGAAGATCACCGTGACGAGGACCAGGCCGTTCGGAGCGAGGCCGTAGCCGGCGAAGGCCAGCGTTCCGATGCCGAAGCCGACCAGCACGGCCCGGCGTTCGCCCAGCCATGTGACGGCGGGTCGCACCAGGAAGCCCTGGACCAGGGCCGCTGCAACGCCGACGGCTGCCAGTGCGAGACCGTTCTGGAACTCGTTCCAGCCGTAGCGATAGCCGGTGTAGAGCACCCACGACGTCTCCAGGCCGCGTTGCGCGAGCGCCAGCAGCAGAAAGGCGACCGCCAGGCTCGCGACCAGGGGATAGGTGCGTAGGTGCACGATGCTCGATGCCGGATTCGCATTACGGAGCGAGAAGGCGCTCCGGTTCTCCGGCGCCAACGATTCGGGCAGCACGAGGAAGCCGTAGAGCGAGTTCAGCAGGCACAGACCCGCGGCGACGAAGAAGGGCAGCCGCAGGTCGATGCCGCCAAGCAGGCCGCCGAAGATCGGGCCCAGGATGAACCCGACGCCGAAGGCAACGTTGATCAACCCGTAGTTCCGAGCCCGGGTCTCGGGCGTCGAGATGTCCGCGATGTAAGCGTTCGCGGTCGTGATGCTGGCGCCCATGATCCCGGCGACGATCCGGCCGGCGAACAGCCAGCCGAGCGACGGCGCGAATCCCATGACCAGGTAGTCCACGCCGAGGCCGAACATGGAGAGCAGGAGAATGCGTCGTCGGCCGAAGCGATCGGAGAGGGCGCCGAGGATCGGCGCGCAGAGGAACTGCGCCACGGCATAGCAGGCGGCGATCGCACCCACCGCAATGGCGGCGGCGGATGTATCGCCGCCCCTGAACTGCTCGACGAGTTCCGGGAAGACCGGGATGATGAGGCCGACTCCCAGCATGTCGAGCAGGATCACGGCGAAGATGAAGCCAACGCCGGCCTGCCGGCGTGGCTGGGCCTGGGGATCGGAGGTGGTCATGACTCGAACCCGCTGGTGGGCGCACGGATAGTCCGCAGGTGGCCCGGATCGCGCCACCCGGGTTCTTACGTTGCGGAGGCGTTAGAGTTACAGCGTGAATACCATGTCCGAGACGGGACGATCGGCCCGGAGGGCGTTCCGGGCCCTCCCCGCGGCCCGATCGCTCCTGGTCGGCCTCGGTGCGCTGGCCGCGGTCTTAGGCCTGGCGTGCGCCGAGCCCCTGGACGAACCGAACGAAGACAGTCTGAAGGCCTCCTTCGTTGCCCAGATCGAAGCGGACGAGTACGTGAGGGACCTCAACGTCTACGGCAACGAAATCCACTTCGCCCGTCGTGACGGCTCGGGTGAGCACGTCGAGTGGGAGGTGCGAATCGACTCCCTGTCGGTGGAACCCTGGGCCGGTGACGAGGCTGACGTGGCGGGTCGCGTCGTCTCGGGCTGGAGCGTCGCCGGGCGACCGGTGTCGGTCGAGGTCGGACCGAATGGCCTGGTCACGGACATGCCGATCTGGGTGCTCGACGCCGGTTTGGCGCCGGAATGCTGGGCGCTGTGGGACGAGGAAGCGAAGACCTGGGGCTGGTAGACGCGCGTTTGGTGCAAGCGTTGCGGGCGCGGTAGCTATGATCTCGGTACGCGAATGAACACGCAGGGTTGGAGGGCAGGCACATGAGAAGGCATGAACGCTTGAACGTCGGTTGGACTGTGACTGTCGTTGGCGCGCTACTGGCCCTCACCGGTGCCGGCGCCGTGTTCGCTGCGGGCAACAACCCCATCAACACGGCCAGGGACGCCGACTGGACGATGCCGCGCACCGCGTATGGCCATCCCGACCTCCAGGGCGTCTGGGCCAACAACAACGGCACTCCGCTGCAGCGGCCCGCTGCCTGGGCGGGCAAGGAGCGCCTGTCGGACGAGGAGTTCCAGGAGCTGATGGCGGCCGTCGCCGAGGCGACGAACCCGGGTGCCGATGCTCTGTTCGGCGACCAGCTCGTTCTGGCGGCGATCGAACGGACGAAGGCAACGTCCTACGATCCGACGACCGGCAACTACAACCAGTTCTGGATCGCGGACCGGTACTTCACGAAGCGGACGTCGCTCGTCGTCGACCCGCCGGACGGGCTCATCCCGCCCTTCACCGAGCCGGCGAAGAAGCGTCTCTGCAAGCGGGTGAAGCACCTGATGGAGCATCCGGCCGATTCCTGGCTCGACCGGCCGATTCCCGAGCGCTGCATCAGCTACGGCGCGCCGTTCATCTTCCCGGGCTATAACGGCTACCACCAGATCTTCCAGACGCCTGACCACGTCGTGATCCACCAGGAGATGATCCATGACGCGCGGGTCATTCGATTGGACGACGAGTCCGCGCTCGACGGCGACGTCAGGCTCTGGAACGGCGACTCACGCGGCCACTGGGACGGCGACACGCTGGTCATCGAGACCTCGAACTACTCGGAGAAGAACGACTTCATGGGCTCTTCCGAGCAGCTCACGATCACCGAGCGGTTCACCCTGACGGATGCGGAGACCCTGGAATGGGAGGTCACGGTGAACGATCCGGGTACCTGGACCAAGCCCTGGACAGCGTCGATTCCCCTCAAGCGCACAGAGGACGCGATCTACGAGTACGCCTGTCACGAGGGCAACTACGGGATGGAGGGAATGCTCTCCGGCGCACGCGCCGAAGAGGCGGCGAACAAGCCGAAGCAGCTCGATCCGGGCGTCGTGTTCCGCTACCCCGGCCTGGCCTGCGACTTCTGATCCGACACTCGGTGTTCGCGATGGTTCAACGGATCACCTGAACCTCGATTCCCTCCAGCTCGACTCGCAGCCACGACCTGTCGGTCGTGAGGACCGGCAACTCGAAGAACGCTGCGGTGGCGAGGCAGGCCCGGTCGCCCAGGCCGAGCCCGGCGCTCGCCGTCGCGGGGCGCAGGGCCCCGCTCGACAGGGCGATGTCGGAGTCGAACGGCAGCGTGTCCATTCTGAAAGCCGCCAGGGTGTTCTCGACATCGGAGCCTCCCCATCCACGATGATGGAGGAGAGCGGCAACCTCCGCCAGGTTGACCGTGGAGATTGCCGCGCCGTCTCGCATGGCGGCCCTGACGACCTCGGCCCCGGGTTCGCGCCAGATCACGGCCAGGACGGCCGAGGCGTCAAGCAGGACGTGGGCCACCTCAGTCTCGCGCGGCCTCTTTTCGTCGCTCCGCGATGAACTCGTCGACAACACCTCCGGTCTGCCCCAGCCTCTGGTCGTACTTGCGGGCCAAGGCCTGGGCGCGGGCGACGGCTTCGTCCAGCGCCGTTTCCACGGTTGTTATCCGGATCGTGTCGCCCTCCAGCGTCAGAACGACCTTCTGTCGAGTTTCGAAGCCCAGTGCTGCCCGGAACGGCGCCGGTACGACGAGTCGACCGGCCGCGTCGACCACGGTGGATGTTGCCCGCACGGTTGTGTTCGCATCATTTGCCATAGCAGCGTAGCCTACCATCCATCAAGAGGATGGTAGAGCGACTGCTATCTGCCAGATCGTGCGGTTGCGCCGGGGGCGGATCACGAGCAGACGGCCGGGCGGAAGTAGGCGACGAGAAGCCACGCAGTGCCCGCGGCGACGTTCCCCATCGCGAAGTGCTGACGGGCTCTCGAGATGTCGAGAGAACAGACGCTCCGTGCTCCAACGAGGGCGTCGATGTCGGTTTCGGAGAGTGGTCCTGGGTCGTGGGTCTCGATGCTCGCGGCGTCGGTGTCTGCGGTCGGGATCGCCGGCACCGCGAACGAAGCGCCGGCACTGAGGTTGAGGGCAAGTAGTGAGATGGCCAAGGTTCTCTTCATGAGGTGAGTTCCTTTCTTCTTGGGGTTCCCGTGTGGCGAACGTTCTGAACGGTCTACTGACATGGACGGATTCGATCGAATTGAGCACGCGCGACGACGATGCCGTAGGCTGATTGCCCGGCTGCAAGGACGAGCGAGTTGTTTGGCCAGCAAGGAGGACCGGCGTTCGGATTCAGCCGCCGAGCATCTTCTCGCGGCGTTCCGCGCGGGCGAAGGTCAGGGCGACGATGGCGGCGATGACGAGTGCGGTGCCGATGCGGTTCTGGACGGCCATCGCGAGCAACTGATCGGTGTCTGCTTCTTCGATCGCGAGCGGATTCCAGAACGGCGAGACACGAGGTGCTGCTCCGAGTCTGCTGACGATGAAGGCTTCCAGGCCGAGTAGTGCCGTCGTGCCCAAGGCGCCGGCAGTTTCACTGCGGAAGAGGCTGCCGAGCCCCATCGCGGTCACCGTGTAGAAGGCGGCCGCCTGCGCTGCGCCATAGACGGTCTGGACCACAGGAAACGCGGTGAAGAACGTGAACGTAGACACGGCCATCAGGCCCAGGCTGACGAGCAGCATGAGGGCCGCGCCGGCGAGTTTCGCTAGCCAGACACGATGGGCGCCGCCCGGTACGGTGTAGGAGATCTCCAGCGTGCGCTGGTCCAGTTCGCCGCCGATAACCCGGCCGCCCAGGAAGGCCCCGAGAATCGCAACCGGAACGCCGATCAGCGTGTTCTGTGCGGCGACGGGTTCGAAGGTCGGCAGGCGTCCTGCGATCAGCAGGACGGCCTGACCCGCAAGCCAGAGCAGCGGTGACAGGAGGAGGAGCCAGTAGCGTGGACCCCCGAGCAGCACGAGGGAGTGCCGGATGACGGTGATCAAGCTCTGGCCCCTCCGCCTGCCGCGAAGGAATGGAGACCGTTAGCCAATGCCAGCGGTGGTGGTGGCTACGCGCAGATGGCGCCGGCGGCACCGACAAGACCGATGCCGATACCCTGCCCGAACGGGTCCCGTAGCATGGTCGCGATTCCGATAGTCAAGTAGCCAACACCCTTGACTGCCAGAGTGCAGGCTCCGGATCGCAGCCCCTTCCCCTTGACGGTTGCCATGTCGGCGTCCGGGAGTTGCTGGAACCGGTAGTAGTCGACGCCCGATGTGTCGCCCGGCGTGTCCGAGTTCGGTGCTTCAGCGAACGCACCGCCAGCACTCAGCACCAGCGCTGCCACTGCGACGGGTAGGACTTTCTTCATCATGATCTGCTCCTTTGCTTCCATAGGTCTCTTGTGACAGGCCCACGACGTGGGATCGGCGGGAGGTCCTCCGGGATCGGAGGACCTTCACAGGTCCGCCGCGCCGCAGCGCCATTCGGCGCGGCAGCGGCGGTGGACCGCCTATGGATCTAGACGGAAAACGGAGCGTGCTTGCGGCAGGGTGACCTGAGCGGGGCGGGGTGGCGGGTGGCTGCGTGTTGGATCGGGCACGAAGGGCGCCTCAGCCGCCGAGCATCTTCTCCCTGCGCTCGGCGCGGGTGAAGGTGAGTGCGACGATGGCGGCGATCGCGAGAGCGACGCCGATGCGGTTCTGAACGTTCAGCGCGAGCATCTGGGCCGCATCGGCTTCTTCCACGGCAAGGGGATTCCAGAACGGTGAGATGCGGAACGAGCCGAGCAATCTGTTGAGGCCGAGGACGCCAATGGTGGCCAGGGACCCTGCAACTTCGCTGCGGAACAGCGTTCCGAAGCCCATCGCCGCGGCGAGGTAGAAGACGACTCCCTGCGTGGCGCCGTACAGGCTCTGCAGTACCGGGAAGTCGGTGAAGAAGGCATAGGTGAAGGTGGCCAGGAGAATCAGGCTCGAGAGCAGGATCAGGATCGCGGCGATGAGCTTGCCGAGCCAGACGCGATGAGCACCTCCGGGCACCGTGTAGGCGATCTCCAGGCTGTGCTGGTCGAGTTCGCCGGTGATGGTTCTCCCGCCCAGGAAGATGGCGAGAACCGCTACCGGCACGCCGATCAGGCTGTTCTGCGCGGCAGCCGGCTCCACGCTGGGCCGCATCCCGGCCAGCAGCATGACCGCCTGTATCCCCAGCCACACCAGGGGCAGGAACGGCAGTAGCCAGTACCTGCGCCCGGCAAGTAAGACGGCGGACGTTCGCAGCACGGTGATCATGCAGGCGCCTCCCCACGCACCGACCGGGCGAGCCACAGGTAGCCGTCCTCGAGGCTCGGCTCGACCGCCTCGGCCCGTTCATCCGGGCGGTCCGCGGCGAGCACACGCAGGCTGCTGGTGCCGTCGGGTTCCGGCTTCTGGTCGGCGAGCACCGCGCCTTCCGGCAGGTCCGGCGCCTCGTCGCCGTCCGCCGTCCTCCACGACCACACCCGGCCCTCCGCTTCCCGCGACAGCGCCGCCGGATGACCGTCGAAGACCATCCGGCCGCGGGTCAACACCAGGACGCGGTCGCACGCCACCGCAACGTCTTCGACGACGTGGGTGGAGAACAGGACGATCCTGTCCTTGGCCAGGCGCGAGAGCAGGTTGCGGAAGCGGACCCGCTCCCGGGGATCGAGGCCGACGGTCGGTTCGTCGACGACGATGATCGGAGGCAGCCGGAGCAGGGTGCGGCCGCCCGAGTAGCCGCCGATCTGCTCGTCCGCGCGTTCGTCGAGCCCGACTTCCCGCAGCAGGGTCGAGATGCGTCCGGCTCGCTCGGAGGCGTCGATCTGGTAGAGCGCGGCGTAGTACTCGAGGTACTGCCGGGCCGTCAGACGAGGGGGCAGGCCGGCGTCCTGCGGCAGGTAACCGACGTAGCGCGCGAGGCGCTTGCGGACGCTGAGCAGCGGCACTCGCCTCGCGTCGAGTCCAGGATGCCGGTCAATTGACGCAACAGGGTCGTCTTGCCGGCGCCGTTCGGGCCGAGCACGCCGACCATGCCGCGCTCGACCTCGAAGCTCACCGCGGCCAGGGCCTTGACGGTGTCGATCGGCAGGTCGAGGCCGAATAGCTTGGTCGCCGCGGCGCGCCAGAGACGGAGGATCTGGCCGCGCAGGCCTCGGGCGCGCCGGCGCCGGGACGTCTTCTGTTCCCGGCGCATCGTCTCCACCCGCGCCGTGCGGCGTCCGAGCTGGATCAGCAGGATGATCGTGGAGACGATGGCCAGCGCGACGAACCCGGCGACCTCGGGGTCGGCAGCCATCTCCGGGCCGACCAGCCAGGCGAGGATCCCCCAAGGCAGGAGGGCCGCCAGCAAGCCCTCGATGCCACCGGGGTCGACTCGACCGAGAGCGTCTGCGCGGCCGCGGGCCCGCCGGATCTCGCGTAGCAGGCTGGTGCCGAGGAGAAGGATCGCGATCCAGATGCCGAGGATCACCAGACCGGTGCGCATCCGCACGGCCAGGGTGATCGCGCCGGCCAGAAGCAGCAGCAGGGGCAGGAGCCGGTCGCGTGCGTCGGCCGGGTGGAACGCCTGCCCGCCGCCGGCGGCGACGCGCCTGGCGAACTCCGTGGAAGCCCGCAACGCACGGCGCACGGGTCCGGGGAGGCCGTACGTCTTGCGCAGGTGGCGAACGACCAGCCTTGGCGGACCGGCAGCCGCTTCCGGTTCGGGCGTCGCCGGTTTCGGCAGCAGCCAGACGGTGAGGCCCAGCAGCGCGCCGGCGATGAGGACCGTCGTGATGACCTGCCAGAGCATCGACTCGATCACGCCGAACGCGAACAGGACCGCGAGGAGCCAGGTGAGCACCACCCAGGGGCCTACGCGGCTGAACAGTTCGTCCAGGCGGCGCAGGAAGACGAAGCCGACCGGGATGACGAGCAGGGTCAGCACGGTGGAAGTCAGAAGGCCGCCGATCACGAGGGTCGCGAAGGGCGGCCAGATCTCGTTCGGGCGTCCAGTGGCGATGGACAGGGGTGCGAGTGCTGCGATCGTCGTGGCCGACGTCATCAGCACTGGACGGGCCCGCTCCCGGACCGCGGCCAGGGCGGCGGCACCGGCGCTCCAGCCGGCGCCCAGGGTGTGCTGCTGCATGCGGTCGACGAGCAGGACGGCCGGGTTCACGGCGAGGCCGATCAGCACCAGGGCGCCGAGTATCGCCATTGCCTCGAACCCGATGCCGGTCAGGATCAGCGCCCACACCGAGCCGAGCAGCGCGAGCGGAAGAGCGATCAGGACGAGGATCGGCAGCGTCATCGACTCGAACGCCACGGCCAGGACGAGGAAGACCAGCAGAACGACAGGCACCGCGATGCGCTGGAACCAGTTCGTGGTTTCCTTCGAGCGATCGAGCGCGATCGTCGTTCCGGGCGGGCGGTGGATGCCTGCGATCGCTTCGTCCAGACGCCGGTCGAAGGCGTCGCGCGCGGGTCCCCGTGTCGGCACGTCCTGTGACAGCGTGTAGAGGACCTCCCGCTCGCGGACGCCGTTGTGGTGGGTAATGACCGGCGAGGGGGGCGCCTGCCTCACCTGAGCCAGGGCGGCGACGGGAAGAACGCCCGCGCCGGTCGAGACGCGGAGCCGCTGGAGACCGCTCAGCGACACGTCGCGGTCAAAGTTGCTGCCGTCCATCAACTGGGCTTCGTCGCGCCGGCTCTCCTGCCGTTGCACCACGATCGGGAGCTCCCGTCCGCTGGCCAACGGAAAGCCGGTTGCGATCCGGGTGCCTTCGCGGCCGGCCAGGTTCAGCATCGGCAGCACCTCGTCGAGCAGGACGCCGAAGGTGTCGAAGGCGCGGCGGTTCGGGCTCACGTGGAGCTCGTCGGGCCCCGGGCGCACCGCCGGGTAGGCGCCCGCAATGCCCTCGATCTCCCGCAGCCGCTCGGTGACCTGCGCGGCGAGGTCCGTCAACTGCTCATTGTCGTTGCCGGAGAGGACGACCCGGGAGGGGCCGCCGCCGAGCAGTTCCTGGGCACCACCGCCTCCGCCGCCCCCGCGCCCTCCCGGGCCTTCCCCCTCACCGGGATTCAGGAGTTCGGCGCCGGCGCGCCGGGCCGGCGGCCGCAGGAGTTGGCGCACTCGGGCTGCCGTCAGGTCCTCGGGTCGCTCGTCTTCGTCCACCAGGTGCACGGTGAGCTGTCCCCCTTCTTCGCGGATCATGCTCTCCACGAAGTCCACGCCGTCGACCTCTTGGATCGTTTCCAGACGCTCGAAGATCCGGACCGCCGACTCGAGCGTTCCGCGGCCCTCCGGCAGGCGGACGGCAAGCTGGACCTGGTCGGCGATGGGCGCCGGGCCCGAGACGCTGGAGGCAACCAGGGAGACGGCGCCGATGACGCTGACGATGATCGCGGCCACGACTCCGGTGATCCAGCTTGCGGGTCGCCGCAGCGCCGAGGCGAGCACTCCCGCGAACAGGATGCGGGTGGGGTCCGGAGGCGCCTTGCCGCCGAAGCGTTCGCGACGTTGGCGCAGCCTGGCCAGCCGGCGAATCGCCGCCGGTGCGGCGAGGTGCCGCGCGAGCAGGGGTACCAGGCCGATTGCGACCAGCAGCGAGCCGAACAGGGGCAGCAGGATGGCCAGCGCCAGAAGCGAGACCATGTTCCGGACCAACAGGGAACCCACGTCGACGATGGTGGCGGGCAGAAAGACGATCGCCGTGGTCACCGAGGCGGCGATGATGGCGCGGCCCGTGCGGCGGATGCCTCCCGCGGCGGCGTCGTCGGGACTGCTGCCGCGTTCCAGGCGGCGCTGGACGGACTCGAACACGACGACGCTGTTGTCCACGAGGAGTCCGACGCCGATCGCCAGCCCGAAAAGCGTGAACAGGTTGATCGACTGGCCGGCCAGGTAGAGGAAGGCCAGGGCCAGGGCCAGACTGACCGGCACGGCGATCGCGACCACGGCCACGGCGCGCCACTGGCGCAGGAACAGGAAGAGGACCAGGAGAGCAATGAGGAAACCGGAGAGCCCGAGATTCCTGAGCCTGTCGATCTGGGTTTCGACCATGTCGGCGGCGTCGAAACTCGTGACCAGGCGGATGCCGACGGGACTGAACTCCTCGTTGATCCCTTCCACACGCCGGCGCAGGTCGCGGCCGAGCCGCACGAGGTTCGCGCCTTCCTCCTGGGACACCATGAGGCTGACACCGGGCTCGCCGTTGACCCGGTACAGAGCCTGCCGGCGGCCGGTTCCGATCTCTACCTCGGCAACGTGGCGAACGAGGACGGGCCGGTCGCGGAGGACTCGAACCTCGCCCATCGACACGGGCCCGAGCGGGCGGCCGTCGAGCATCACCGCTGTTCGCCCGGCCTCGTCCTCGAGGCTGCCGAGGTAACGCAGCCGCCCAGCCGCGCCTCGCACCGCGGCGGTCACCTGTTCCGTCGTGACCCCGAGCGCCGCGCAACGGTTCGGGTCCACCCAGACGGTCAACTGACGTGGGGAACCTCCCATGACTATCGCCTGGCTTACTCCGGGCACCGCGGCAAGCCGTGGCGTGATCTGTTCTTCGACGAGGTCGCGCAGCGCGTCTTCGTCGTCCGCACCGGTCACCTGGAGGAACATCGCGAAGCTGGACAGGATGCTCGTGTCGTTGGCCTGTACCTGCAGGAAGGCGTCGCGCGGCTGGGTCCGGGCGAGGTCGGCGGCGATCCGGCGCATCTCGAGCTCACGCACCTTGATGTCGACGCCCCGTTCGAAGCGAACGGTGAAGCTGCCGCCGGCGCCGGTTACCTCGCCCCAGGTTTCGGCTACCCGCGGCAGGGTGCGGACCCGGGCCTCGAGCGGCAGCAGGATCTCGCGTTCGATCGTTTCGGGCTCGCTGCCGGGGCGGAAGAAGCTGACGTGGAGCGAATCGCCCGTCAAGGCGGGGAACAGCTCGACTGGCAGCCGTTGCCACGCGAAGCCCCCCAGCATGACGAGCGCGACAAAGAACATCGTCACCGCGACCGGACGGCGGATGGCGAGCGTGTCGAGACCTGCTTTCACGGCGTGTTCCCGGTCAGGCTTCGGCTTCCGTGCGTAGCCAGGATGAGGTACAGGCAGGGCAGCACGAGCAGCGAACCGAGCGTGGAGGTCACGATGCCGCCGATGATCGTGTAGGCCATGGGGCTTCGCAGTTCGGCCGCCTCACCGGCGCCGGCGGCGAGCGGCACGAGAACCAGCACCGTGGTGAGCGTCGTCATGAGGATCGGCCGCAGCCGGATCGCGGCGGCACGGGCCAGGGCCGCGCGCCGTTCGACGCCCGCGGCCATCAGCCGGCGCGCGGCCGCGATCAGCAGGACGGCGTCGTTGACCGCGACGCCGGCGAGCACGATCAGGCCGAGCAGCGCCATGACCCCGACCGGTCGCCCGAGCGGTCCCAGCGCGCAGGCGACGCCGATCAGGGCGAGCGGGATGGCGAACAGCACGGTGAGCGGCTGCAGCAGGGACTCGAACGTCCCGGCCAGGACCATCAGCACGAGGACGATGGCCAGCAGGCCGGCAAGACGCAGTTCCCCGGTGGCCCGCTCCCGCTCTTCTTCCTCCCCGGCGAGCCGAACGATCAGTCCGGGGGGCAGTTCGGTGGAGGAGATCGCGTCGTTCGCGGCGGCGATCGCCCTGGGGTAGTCGCTGCCCTCGGTGATCCGGGCGGTGACCTGCGCAACGCGGCGCTGGTCGCGGCGGAAGACCTCCCGCGCCCCCTCGGTGGGCACGAAACCGGCGACCTGACCGAGGACGAGGTCGGCCCCGGCGCTGCTCGTGAAGCGCAGCCCGGCGAGTTCCTCGGGCCGGGGCTGGGGCAGCGAGAGGACGACGTGGCGCTCCTCGTCGCCGACCGAAAGCAGAGTGACCTTGCGCCCGTCGAGCGCCGACTGAAGCACGCGGGCGATCGTCTCCAGATCGACGCCCAGGCCGTCGGCCATCGCCCGGTCGAGTTCGATTCGCAGTTCGGGCGGGCCGCCCTCGAAGGACGAACGGACGTTCCACAATTCCTCGCGGGTGGCGAGGGAGTCGCGCAGGCTGGTCGCCGCGGCGCGCAGGTCGGGCAACGACTGGCCGGCGATCTCGACGACGATCGGCGGTCCCGACGACCCCAGCGCTTCGGCCAGCGCGGAGGTGCCGACCTCCCATTCGATTTCCGTGCCCGGCAGATCGGTGAAGTTGGGCGACAGGGCCCCGACGATCTGGCTGCCGGCAGGACCCTCGGCCGACATCCGCACGAGGAGTCGGGCCGTGTTCTCCTCGGTCAGCTCGGTCGTCACGAGCCGGTCATCCTCGGGCAGCCGGCCGACTTCGGCCTGGATCGCCTCCAGGTGCTCGCCGGCGGCCTGTCGCACAGCCTCTTCGAGTGTGGATACGGCGGCCGCCGTCGCTTCGACGCGCTGGCCCGGCGGTCCGACCATGCGTACCGAGAACTGCCGCGGGTCGGCCGGCGGCAGCAGCTCGCTGCCGAGACCGAGCAGGACGTTCACCGCGGCCGCGGCGGCGAGTACGGCCGCGCCGACGACGACCCAGCGCAGACGGAGGAGGAACAGCACCAGCCGCTCCAGCGCTCCGAAGGCCCAGCCGAGGGGACGCGCTTCGCCGTCGTCCGGCTCCGTTGACGGGCCGTTGCCGACCTCGCCTGCCGCAACGCCTGTGTCGGCCACGGGTTTGGCGCGCGGCAGGAACCAGCGCGACAGGGCGGGAATCAACATCAGCGCGACGGCGAGCGACGCGGCCAGCGATGCGGTGACCGTGAAGGCGATGCCCTCGATCAGGCGCGCGGCAAGCCCCTGCACGAAGAGGACGGGCAGGAAGACGACGCAGGTGGTCAGCGTCGAGGCGGCGATTGCGCCGGCGACCTCGCCGGTGCCGCGGGAGGCGCTCTCGGCCGCCGACACGCCGGGTCGGTGACGCCGGTGGATGCTCTCGACGACGACGATCGCGTTGTCGACCAGCATGCCGGCGCCGAGGGCCAGCCCGGCCAGGGTGATGATGTTGAGGGAGTGGTCCCAGAGGCGCATCGCGAAGAGGGCGACGAAGAGGGAAACCGGCACCGCGGAAGCGACGACGATGGTCGGCCCGAAGGAACGCAGGAACAGGGCCAGCACGACGACCGCAAGCGCGATGCCGATCAGCGCGGCGTTCTGCAGGTCGGCCATCGCGTCCTCGATCAGGGCGGCGTCGTCGTTCACCATGGAGACATCGACCCGGGGCAGGTCGAGTTCGAGGTCTTCGAGCGCCGATCTGACGGTGCGCGAGACCTCGACCGTGTTCGCGCCGGCCTCCTTGAACACCTGCAGACCGACGCCCTCCCGGCCGTTCACGCGCACCAGGTGGTCGATCTCGGCGTGGGCGACTTCGACCTCCGCCACATCGGATATCCGGATCGGCTGGCGGGTCTGCTGGCCCGCGGCGCCCGCCTGCGTGCGGTACCGGACCACGACGCGCTCCACGTCGCGCGGGTTGCGGAAGCGGGAGATACCGCGGACCAGCAAGACCTGGCCCCGGTCCTCCAGGGTGCCGGCGTCGATGTCGACATTCTCGGCCACCAGACGCTGCTCCAGTTGGCTTAGCGTGACGCCGAACGCCTGCATGCGATAGCGGTCGACCCGTACGCGGACTTCCAGCTCGCGCCCGCCCAGCACCCGCACTTCGGCGACGTCGGCGAGCTGCTCCATGGCGGGCGCGACCTGCCGGCGGGCCAGGCGCCTGAGTTCGGCGAGATCGGGACCGTCAGGCTCGGCGGCGAGGCCCAGAGTCATGACCGGCGACTGCCGCGGGTCCAGTTGGCGGACGAGGACCTCGTCGACCTCCGGGTCGGCCGCGACCGGGTTGATCGCCTTCTGGACCTCGATCAGGGCGAGGTCCATGTCGGCTTCCCAGTCGAAGCGGACGGTCGCGATCAGGCGGCCCGTGCGGGCGACCTGCTGGACCTCGCGGATGCCGCGCACGGTGAACAGACGCTGCTCCACCTGCTCGCCGTAGAGCCGCTCCATCTCGGTCGGCGGCCGGTCGCCGGAGCGCACGGCGACGACGATCGTCGGCGAGCGCAGGTCGGGGAGGAGGTCGATCGGCAGTTCGCGCCAGGACATCCAGCCGACGAGGGCGAACGCCAGGGCGGTGACCGTGACGGCCACCGGACGCCGGGCGGCGAGGCGGGCCGGGCCGGAGCCTTCACCGGTAGTCATCACGGTTGCCCGACTTCCTGCTGGGCGCGCTAGCCGGAGACGCGGACGCGGGTGCCGTCGGTCAGGGTTTCAAGTCCGCGGACGACGATCCGCTCGCCGACCTCGAGCCCCTGGCGGACCTCGGCGATCTCGTCGTCGCCTAGACCGAGGACGACTTCGCGCCGAACGGCGCGCTGGCCGTCGAGCACGAACACGACCCGCCGGCCGCCGCGCTCGGTGACCGCCTCGCGGGGAACCACCGGCACGTCGGTGCGCTGTTCGACCACCAGCGTGACCTCGACGAACATGCCGGGCCGGAGCAGGCCCCCGGGGTTGTTGATCGCGACCTCGGCGCGGAAGGTGTGGGTCGTCGGGTCGACTTCGGGGGAGAGGCGGACGACGGCGCCTTCGAAAGTGACGTTCTCCCAGGCGAAGTGGCGGAGTCGCCCCTTCTGGCCAGGGTGTACGCGCGCCAGTTCCGGGCCCACGAGGTCGATGTCGGCGACCAGGGAGTCGACTGGAGCGATCCGCGCGACCTGGAAGCCCTGCGAAACGAGCTGTCCATCGGCGATCGGCATGCCGCTCGTGTCGCGGGCGAGTTCCATCAGCACGCCGCCGATCGGCGTGAACATCCTGGCGCGGTCCTCCGTCAGCAGGCTCTGCTCCCAGGTCGCCTTCGCGTCTTCGAGCGCGGTCTCCGCCCGGCGCAACTCCTCGGCGGCGATCAGTTCCTGCTCGAACAGCTTCGCGCGGGCATCGCGCTCGGCGAGGGCGCCCTGGTAGGCCTGGTGCGTGGCCCCGACCCGAGCGGCGAGTCGCGCGTCCTCGCCGGTGACTTCGGCGATCATCTGATCGGGCACGACGCGGTCGCCTTCGGCCAGCCGGCTCCCGCCCTCGTTGCGGCCGATCTGCAGCCGGCCGGGCGTCTCGACCTGCAGCACGATGCTCTCCGCGGCCCGCAACGTGCCGGTGGCGACGATCAGGTCCTCGACGTTGCCGGTCGCGACCTCGGTGGCGCTCACAGGAACCAGAAAGTCGACCGTGTCCGTCGTGCCCGCGGCCTGGCAGCCGACGATCGAAGCGCAGGTCGTGGCCGCGACGAGCAGTCGCAGCCCCGGAAGCCGCAGCCCGGGAAGTCGCAGCCCCGGTGCGGCCGAAGAAGTTGCGCGGCGGGCGTTCACGGCGCACCCCCACCACCGGTCGGGTCGGCGCCTGCGCCGTTGTCGAGGCGGACGAAGCGCACCGCGTCGGCGGCCACGACGTTTCCGGTCGTGTCGTCGCTCAGTTCGAGTTCCACCGTTCCCGAGGCAAGGTCGAAGTCGCCCAGTACCGCCCAGCCGATGCCTGCCCCCTGGGCGTCGAAGTCGATCGGATGGGAGCTGCCGGCGTTGCGAAGCTCCAGGTCGTAGGTGCCCAGGTTCAGGCCGAACGAGACGTTGACCCGGGCGCCGCGGGCGTCGGCGGTGGACGGACCGCCGTCCCCGCCGCCGATCCGCACCTCGCGTCGGATCTCGCCTCCTCCGGGCACTGGCGACAGCGAAGGCACATGCAGCTCGACCCGCCAGCGGCCGGCTTCGGGAAGCTCGGCCCGGTAGGTGGCGCGGCGGCTTCCGTCTCCCTTCGAGACGACCGCGGTGGTCCGGCGGTAGCGACCCCAGCTCGACGGCTGTTCGTACCGGGACCAGTCCGCCGGAGTGCCGCCGAAGAGCGAGTAGACGGGCAACCCCTGGTCCGTTTCGACCGCGGGTGCGAAGAAGCCGGCGAGGCCGCCCTGGAGTCTGATGCCGCCCGTCTCCGCCTCGTCCGTCGCCACGGAGAAACCGGGATCCAGATCGTCGACGACGATCGTGTTCGCGCCGGAGTCGAGGAACGATGGCATCCAGCCGGCCGGCCTGGTGCCGCGCAGCGGTTCGCTGTCCGTGATCGTCTCGTTGTCGACCCGTGGCAGCTCGACGGGGAACTCGCGCCGGTTCAGGGAGAGGTAGGGCGACGCGAGCATCGTTCCCGGCGGCCTGGAGGTGACGAGCCCGAACTCCACGGTCGTGCCGCCGGGGATCAGGACCGGTTCGCTCGAGTCCCAGCGGGCGCCGCCCGGAGCGCGCACCGCGTAACGGAGCCGGAACAGACCGGGCGCCGCCTCGCCGTTGCGGACGAACAGCCGGGTCTGGTACTGCGGTGTTCCCTGGTCGTCGTCCGGCAGGCGCTCCAGTTCGGCGGGAGAGACGATGAAGCCCGGCAGATCGGTCTGGTGCAGGAAGTCCCCGACGAGACCGGCCAGGTCCACGCCCGCCTCCTGAGCGGCGCGGTCGAGATCAGCCGCGGTGAAGGTCGAGCCCCGGTGATCGCGAAGCAGGTTGGCCATCATGGCGGCTGCCCGCTCTCGCCCGGCACCGTCGAGAATCGCGGTGGCGAGGGCGGAGGTCTTGAGGTAGAGGGCATTCACGGCGCGCTTCGGATCCTCCTCTACGTCCATATCGGTCAACGAGCTTCCCAGCACGGCATCCCAGACGCCGGGCCGGTCGGTGATGCTCTTGACGATGCTGCTGGACATCGTGTTCCCGCCGCCTGCGAACTGGCCGGTAAACCCTCCCTGCATCACGTTGGCGATCGTCCAGCCGAACTCCCGGTCGAACAGGTGGGCCGAGAAGTACGACTCGCCGCCGTTCACCAGCCGGTTCACGAGGTTGTGGCACAACGCCTCGAGCGCCAGGGCCTCGGGGCCGCGGGCGCCCGTCTGGTAGAGGAACAGGTTGCGAACGCCGCCGACCTCCACGTTGCCGCCGGTGAAGTCGGTGCGGAAGAACTGCTGCAATCCGTAGGTCTTTGCTCGCGGCAACCCGCCGTCCTGGTCCTCGAACCGCTCCGGGTTGCGGAACCTGAACTCGAAGCGGGAGGTCGGCAGACCGCTTTCGCTGAGCAGCAGCATGCCGGGCGGTGCGCGCTCGGTGTCCATGCGCCAGCCCCCGCCATAGGCGCGGAGCGTCCAGGGAACTTCGACCAGCGTGAGTTGACGGTAGGGGTAGGGCAGGCCGAGTTCGCGGGCCGTGGTGAAACGCTCGGCGGCTACGGCTTCGATCTCCTCCCTGGCGTCGGCGAAGAAGTCCAGGTTCCGCAGGTGGCTCGGGTGGACCAGGAGCTCGACCTCGGTGCCCTCGACTTCCGTCGTCCGCCGGTCGAACCTGCCAGCGACGAGCATGACCTCGGGCACCGAACCGGCCGGCGCGAAGCGCTGGCCATCGCCGCTCGATTCCGCCTTGCCCGGCCCTGCGACCGTCCAGCCGGACGGTGTCCGGACATCGAGGTCGAGTTCGAAGAAGTCCCTGGGACGCTGCCGGGGGTCATCGATGCCTACCGCCGCTCCGGGGCGCGGAAGCCATGCGAGAGAAGCGGGAAGTGCGACGAAGTTGCGTTCAACGAAGCCGTTCAGGTTGCCCAGAATGACGATCTGGGCGTCCTGCCATTCGATCGTGTTGAAGTCGACTGCGGCATCGAGATAGGCGAAACGGAGGTCGGGCCGCCCCTGGGCGCGTATCCGGACACCTGTGGCCTGGCCTGGCGGCGGCGTCGACCCGAGGTCGATGTCGAGCAGGCCGTTGTCGTGGCTGAAGTTCAGCGCCGTACCGCTCGCGTCCCAGACGCCGTCCACCTCAAGACCCGGATTCAGGCTGAACATGGGGGCGGAGGCGTCCGCCGGCGCGAACTGGACTTCGAGGTCGAGGGTCAGACGCCCGCCGCGTTCGAGGTCGACCGAGCCGCGGATCGCCTGAAGGTCGACGACGGCCTCGGCACGGCGTTGCTCATGGGCCGCGCGCCAGGCGTCGCGCTCCGCGAGCTGGCTCGTGTTCCAGGTGATCGTCGTGAAGATGAGAGCCGCGCCGGCCAGCAACCCGGCGCCGCCGGCCATGCCCCAGGTCCGCCGCTTCGTGTCGTCGAGACGGGGATGGACGGCGACCGCGGTCGCCAGCAGGCCGGCGCCGAGCAGGGCGAAGCTGCCCCGGTTCAGCAGATTGATGCCGGTCCAGATCTGGGGCGCCACGTCGGAGATGCTGCTGACGAAGCCGCCGCCGAGCGCCAGCGAGGGCAGAACGTAGACCGGTACCTGGAAACTCAGGAAGGTGGATCCCACCGCCAGGCCGACGCCCGCCAGGGCGGCGACCAGGCGGTTGTTGCTGACCAGGGAAACGACCTGCACGAAGGCGACGTAGACGGCGAGCGCGGGCAGCGCCTCGATCAGGAGGTAGGCCCACACGGAACCCCAGATCGCCGGTTCGCCGACCCACCAGCCGAAGGCGACTCCCGCGTGGCCGAAGCCCTGAATGATGATCATGGCGACGATCGCCACGCCCCAGACCATGAACAGGGCGCCGAAGAAGCGGCCGAACACGAGTTCGGCGTTCGAGTAGGGCCGGCTGTCGAGCACCTCGATCACGCGGTCGCGGCGGTCGCGGGCGCGCAGGTCGAAGGCGAGGAAGACCACGCCGACGCCGAGGACCAGTGTCTGCCACAGGGCGGTCTGGCTGAGCAGGAACTTGGGGCTGAAGGAGCCGGCGGAGGCCGAGTAGCCGGACGCCAGGCCGTGGATGACCCAGAAGTACCCGTACTGGAACAGGCAGAAGAACAGCGCAACGACCGCGAACAGCCAGAAGCGGAACAGCCGGCGGATGGTGCGCATCTCCGCCCGGGCGAGCGACCAGACGTTGGCAAACGAGATCAAGGTTGTGCCTCCTCTCCGGTGGCGTCCGTCGCGGATGGTGGCTCGGCGAGGGCGGTCTTATCGTGCTGCCCGAAGTGTTCGTCGCCCACCAGGGCCTCGGCGCGGCCGCGCGCGACCATGAAGGCGAGGTAGCCCTCCTCCAGTGTCGGCGAGGCGGCGATCCGGGCGCCTGCCGGAAATCCTCCCGGCGCGGCGACGGCGCGGTAGGTCGTCTCGCTCGCACCGGATGTGCGCGAGACGATCTCGAAGTCGCCTTCGGGCTGCGGTGCGGACATCGGGAGGGTGAGTTCGAAGACCTGGCCCGCGGCTCGCTCCAGAAGCTGCGTCGGCGAGCCGCGGAAAACGATCTTGCCGCCGTCGAGCAGCGCCAGGTCGTTGCAGCCGGTCCCCAGGTCGGCGACGATGTGGGTGGAGAGGATGATCGTCCGCTCGCGCCCCAGGGTCGCCATCAGTTGGCGGAAGCGGAGGCGCTCCTC
>JAGWAG010000030.1:0-3619 GCA_021296535.1 Acidobacteriota bacterium
ACGTCCTGATCACCGGCAAGCCCGACGCGTAACACTGGGTGCGCCGGCCCTCTGGCCGGCTCCTCTTCATCCGCTCTCCGGAGTCGCCTCCACCAGCAGCGCCAGCGCCCTCTGCAGCGACGCGCCGGCGTAGCCGCCGAACGATCCCTCGTACAGACCGAGCCGGACCACCACCATCTCGTGCGAGGGCACGATGATCGTGCTCTGCCCGCCGGCGCCCTGCATGCTGAAGGCGCTTTCCGGCAGTGAGGGGTAGCGCCTGTTGCCGCCGCGCGGCGGCTGGTTGATCCAGAAGAAGCCGCCGTAGATCGGCCGGCCATCGGCGACCCAGGCCGGTGCCGGCGTGCTGACGAAACGGGCGAAGCCCTCGGGCAGCACGCGGTCGCCGGTCGGCGAGACGCCGTCGTCCAGGTACAGCTGGCCCAGACGGGCCCAGGTGCGGCCGGAGCCGAAGCCGTAGCCGTTGAGCAGGAAGTTGCCGTACGGATCCGCCTCGGCGACGAAGCGCCGGACGCCGATCCGGTCGAACAGGTGCTTCTGGGGCCACTGGTGGTAGTTCTCGCCACGACCCTCGACCGCCAGCCGGACGAGGTGGTTGATCAGGATCGGATCGCAATTCCGGTATCGGCCGATCGTGTTCGGCGGCCATTGCGGCGGACGTTCGGTGGCCCAGAGGTGGGAGTTCACCGCGCCGGTGTAGAGGTACAGGTGGTCCGGGTAACCCATCGCCACCTCGTCGTACTCCGGGTCCCCGGCGTTCACGCAGCGCAGGCCGCTCGACATGCGGAGGATGTCCTGGATGCGAATCGTGCCGCGGACGTCGACCGGGTCTTCGTGCCAGGAGTCGACCGGCGCCAACTGGTCGAGGGTGTAGGCGCCCTGCTCAATCAGCACCCCCATCAGGGTCGCGGACAGGCTCTTGTTCATCGACCAGCTCTCAAGCGGGGTGTCCTTGTCGATGCCCTCGCGGTAGCGCTCGGCGACCAGGCGGCCGCGGTGCAGCACGACGAACGCCAGGGTCATTGCCTCGGGCTCGAAGGCGGCCTCGACCGCCGCCGCGAGCTTCTCAGCGTCGACGTCGTCCGGGAACGGCTCGTCGGGCAGTGTGTCGCCCATCGGCCAGGGAGCGCTCTCGTCGAGCGTGCTCACAACAGGCACCGTCGCGTAGAAGGGCGCGTCCTCGCCCTTGGGCAACGCGACGCAGCCCTGGTCGCCGTGGAGCACCGCCGTCCGCGTCACCCCTGTGTCCGTGGTGATGTGAACCCGTCCGTTCTCACGGTCGAGCCGGCGTCCCGGCAATCGATCGCGGTACCGGTGGCGGGACGTGAACCCGCCGATCCAGGTCTGGGCGCCCTCGAAGTCGAGCCCGGTCAGGAAAACCGCCGAGCACAGAACCTTGGCGAACCCGGCTGCCTCATGCTCGATGAAATCGCCCGGCGGCGGTACGCGGACGGTGTCGAGTTCGTGTTCCTGGCCGCGCGCTACGAGGCTCTCGCCCAGGGTCGGTTCCTGGCTGGCCGCCGGCGGCGGGTTGCCGTCGGCGCCGGCGCAGCCGGCGAGCATGGCGGCGGCGAAAGCGCACCACCGCGCGGCGCGGCTACGCGGACGATCGGGAACTTGGACTTCAGACCGGCGCTCCGCGCCGGATGCCGGCGGGGACGCCGGCGCACCCAGTCCCGGGGCCGGCGCACTCAGTTCCGGAGTCTCGGCCACGCCGCCCCTTACTCCGGTCGGTACCAGATCGGCGATGTCCAGGCCATCTCCTGGATCGTCTCGGGGTAGGAGCCGTCCGAGCACACGGCGGGACGGTTTTCCGGGGCGAGGCGCTGGCAGTCGTGCCAGCTCCAGCGCAGGCTCGGGTTCTCCACCACCCGCAGATAGTAGTAGGCGTGCAGGCCGGGATCGAACTCCTCGTCGCGGTAAACGGTGCAGAGGCTGTCGTGGCCGTCGCCGCTTTGCTCGCCAGTCGCCGGATCGACGCTCGCTCCGTTGCCGGGCGACCCGGCGATCGGGATGACCCGGGTGTGGCCCGCGCCGCCTTTGTCGACCCAGCCCTTGATCAGCTGGAGCTGCTGCAGGAGTCCGGCGTCGTCCGCCGGGTCGCGGGCGGCGAAGGCGAGGAGGGTCGGCGTCGCGCCGGCGCCGGCCCCCGTCAGGTCGCCGCCCATCGGCACGCCGCCTGCGTACGCCCGTTCCAGCAGGTCCGGCTGGTCACAGAGGTTCGCCGAGTAGTCCCAGCCGCCGAAGAACCGCGGACGGATCCGCGGACCCGAGGTGCCGAACACCTCCCGCCGCTCCATCGCCTCGAAGATCGCGTCCCGGGAGTTCTCGACCGCCCAGACGCCGGCCAAGCCGCCGGGATTGCCGTCGATGCCGCTGGTCAGGAGACCCGGCTGAAGGCGCTCCTCGGGCGTCTGCTCCACGGACACCGCGCCGCGCCAGTCCTCTTCGGCCACCGCCCCCGGCGTCGCCGTATGCGTGTCGGTCGACGCGATGATGCCGAGCTTGACCGGATTGAGGCCGGTCTCCATCTCCTCCTCCAGGCCGGCGACGAGTCCGGTCGACGCAGCCGGCGCCGAGCATGCCCTGGTTGCCGTTCTCGCCCTCGGGGCACTCCTCAGTGACTTCGGTGAGCTCGCTCTGAAGCAGGGACTGGACGGTCTCTTCGCGGCCCATCACCCGCACCGCCTCGACGTCGCACAGCTCGTCCGGCTCGGCGAACACGGTCGACAGTCCGTTGATGCACTCGGAGCCGCCCTTGTGCTGGAAGATCTCGATGATCGGCTCGCGTTCCAGCCGCTTCGCGGCGTACTCGCGGCGCGCCTCGAGCGTTCCGGCGAGCCCGCGGTAGGGCGCCATCCGTCCGTTTGCGAGATTGCTGTTGTGCGGGATCGTCAAGTAGTCGCAACCGGGCCGAGCAGTACCCTCGCCGCAGACTGCGTCGAGCCCCTGCCAGAGCAGGCTGTCCGTCGGCGCGTCGACGTAGGAGACCGGCAGGCCCGGCACCTCCGAGCCCCGGAAGACAACGTTGCGGTGGTAGTTCGAGATCCCCGGCGTGCCGGTGTACTCGTAGCCGACGAAGCTGGTGAAGCTGCACTCCTCCGTCCGGTCGTAGGCGTCTTCCGCCGCCTCTTCGCCCATTCCAGACAGAGCGACCCGTCCTCGCCGCACAGTTCCTCGATCCGGCTCGGTGTCTCCGTCGTGATGACGGCGCCGAGCATCTGCATCCCCACTCGCTGGTTCGAGCGAAACTCGGTGCAGAACTCCGAGTCGTAGCGCGGGGACTCGGGATCCCGGCACAGGCGGCGTTCGCCCAGGAACTCCCCGTGGTCGGTGACCGCCACGAAGTCGAGCGGCCGGTCGATCGTGATGCTGCCTTCGGGCGCGCCGTCCGAACCGATAGGCCAGAACGGGATCGACTCGCCCTTGGCGAAGCGGTACGCGTCCGCCGGGGTGGCGCCGGTGCTGTTCGCCGCCGCGTCGAAGGAGAAGCTGGTGTGTACGTGCAGGTCACCGAACAGCGCCTGGCGAAGCGGCGAAGCGTCGAGGCAGGCGGGCCGGTCTTCGGTTCTGGCCACGCTGCCTCCAGGGATGGCCGGGTCCTGCGGGACGCCTTCGG
>JAGWAG010000030.1:3773-7539 GCA_021296535.1 Acidobacteriota bacterium
ACGTTGCGGACGGCGCCCGACGCTATCGCCTCTATAGTGAGTTCCACTCAACTTCCAAGGAGAACGAAGATGAAGCTCTCGCTGCCGACCGTTCTCGCCGCTGCCCTGGCGTCCACCGCCATCGCCGCGCCCGCTTCGAGTGCCGAACCCGACGACGTGCGCTCGCGGTGGGAAACCTCCTGCATGATCCGGCACGACAAGTTCGACTACGTGCTGCCCGGCGCGATGCGGCGCAACGACATCGAGATGTGGATCGTGATCGACCGGGGCCGCGGCACCCAGCCGATGACCCGCGACTTCGGGATCGCCACCGTCAACGGCCAAGGGTTCTTCATCTTCACCGACCGGGGCGGCGACCGCATCGAACGGATCCAGCTCGGTCCCGAGACCGACCTGGCCCGTGAATGCGGCGCCTACGACCGGTTCGGCGAGGAAGGCGAACTGCGGTCGATCGTCGAGGAGCGCGATCCACAGACCATCGGCCTGAACTACCTCGCGGTGCCCTACGAGTCCGAGGGACTTCACATCGCGGACGGACTCACGCACACCGATTTCAAGGGCCTGTCGAACGAACTGGGCGAGAAGTACGCGTCGCGCTTCACCTCGGCCCAGCACCTGATCGCCGACTTCCACGGCGAGCGGGTGGCGGGCGAGATCGCCGAGTTCGCGAAGATCGGCGACCTCACGCGCCGGCTGATCGAACGGGCGCTCTCCAACGAAGTCGTCACGCCGGGCAAGACGACCCACGCCGAGGTCGCCCGCTGGCTGGAGCAGAAGCTGCAAGACCACGATCTGCTGCGCGCCTGGTACCCGACCGTGTACAGCCACCGGCCGGACGGCAGTGAGATCGGCGGCACCGAGCGCGTGATCCAGCGCGGAGACGTCCTGCAGATCGACTGGGGCGCCGGCCGGAACAACTTCTCCACCGACATCAAGCGCTTCGCCTATGTCCTCCGCGAGGGCGAGACCGAGCCGCCCCCCGACGTGCTGAACACGTTCGCCGAATCGAAGAAGGTGCAGGAGATCATCCGCAAGCACGTCCGCTCAGGCCGCACCGGCCGCGAACAGTTCGACGAACTGAAGCAGATCATTCGCGACGCCGGCTATGTCTACACCGAGCTGGAGGAGGCGGAGAGCGACGCGCCAGGCATCGAGGTCAACGTCGGCATGCACGCCGCCGGCAACATCGGCCACGACATGGCCGCGAGCCTGTTCGAGATCTTCCCGGAGAGGACGAAGTACGTCGTCCGCCCCAACTCGATCATCTCGCTCGAGTACATCGTCTTCTATCCCGCCGAGGAGTGGGACGGCAACAAGATCCCCATCAACGTCGAGGAGAACGCGCTGATCACGGAACGCGGCATCGAGTGGCTCCATCCCCCGCAGGGGCGGGTGTTGGTGATCCGGTAGCGGCCTACTTCTTGTCGTCGCCCCACCAGCGGCGCAGGCGTTCGGCTATCGCGGCCTCCGAGCCCTGGTCCGACGGCTCGTAGTAGCGGCGGCCTGACAGACCGGGCGGCAGGTACTCCTGTTCCTCGAAGTGGCCTTCGGAGTCGTGACCGTACTTGTAGTCCTTGCCGTAACCCATGCCGCGCATGAGGCCGGTGACTGCATTCCGCAGGTGCAGCGGCACGGGTTCGTGCGGAGCGTTCCGGACGTCGTCCATGGCGCGGCCGAGCGCCACGTAGGCGGCGTTGCTCTTGGGTGACGTCGCGAGGTACACCGTGGCCTCCGCCAGGGGGATGCGGCCTTCGGGCAGGCCGATGAAGTGGACCGCCTGCTGAGCGGCGACGGCGACCGGCAGGGCTCCGGGGTTGGCGAGTCCGATGTCTTCGGCTGCCAGGATGACGAGACGGCGGGCGATGAAAAGTGGGTCCTCGCCGGCTTCGAGCATCCGGGCCAGCCAGTAGAGGGCGCCGTCCGGCGAGGAGCCGCGGACGGACTTGATGAAGGCCGAGATCGTGTCGTAGTGGCTGTCGCCGGCCTTGTGAGAGCGTCCGAGATGGCCTCCATGCCGATCCGCCGCACGCCGTCCTCGCCCGCTTCGGCCGCCACGACCGCCATCTCGAGGGCGTTGAGCGCCACGCGTGCGTCGCCGTTCGCGATGTTCACCAGGTGCGCTACCGCGTCCGGCTCCAGTTCCGGGACCAGCAGGCCCAGACCGCGGTCCTCGTCCGACAACGCGCGCTCGACGATCCCGGTCATTGCCTCTTCATCGAGGGCGTGGAGCGTGAACACGCGGCACCGCGACAGAAGCGGCGCGTTGACCTCGAAGGACGGGTTCTCCGTCGTCGCCCCGATGAAGGTGATCGTTCCGTCCTCGACGTGGGGCAGGATGACGTCCTGCTGAGCCTTGTTGAAGCGGTGGATCTCGTCGACGAACAGGATCGTCGGACGGCCGTAGAGGGATCGGAGCTCGTTGGCGCCGGCAACCGCGCGACGCAGGTCCTTCACCCCCGCCGAAACCGCGCTCACCGGCTCGAAGTGCGCGCTCGTAACCGTGGCGATCAGCCGCGCCAGCGTCGTCTTGCCCGATCCCGGCGGCCCCCAGAACAGAAGCGACGGCACCCGGTCCGCCTCGATCGATCGCCGCAGCACCCTGTCCTCGGCGAGGATGTGCTCCTGGCCCACGAACTCGTCGAAAGTGGCCGGGCGCATCCGCTCGGCGAGCGGTGGCGCGGACCCGGTTCCTGGCTCGCCAGGCTCCTCGAACAGGCCGCCGGTCCTCGGTTTAGCGGTCACGTTCCTAGGCTACTGGCCGCTCCGCTCCAGGGCCGCCACGACATCGGCGTACTGCTCGAGTGCCGCATGGCCCTTCGGCGTCAAGCCGTAGACCCCGGGAGGCGTAGCGGCCGCGCGCTCGAACCAGCCGTAGTGATCGGCGTACATGATCAGCCTGGCCCGGGCGACGCCCGTTTCCTCGGCGGCGACGGCAGCCTTGGTCGGACCGTTGCGACGAAGATGGGCGGCACAGCGCAGGGCGTCCTGCCGGTAGGCGGTCATGATCGGGCGGCCGGTCGAGCCACCCTGGGTCGGATCGCCCACCCGGCGCTGGAACTCCCGCAGCAACCGTCCGATGGCGTGCTTGCGCCGGCGCGGCCGGTACGGCGCCGGGTCGAGCAGCGCCTCGACGAACGGCGCGGGCTCCAGCCGGACCGTCAACAGACCCAGGCCCAGGCGTCGGCACAGCGCCAGTGCGTCCTTCTTGCGGGTCGTTCGGCGGGAGAACGGCGGAACGGCGAGGTAGACGTTGTCGGAGAGGCCCTGGCGCGCGATCCCCTGGAAGACCAGGGCCAGGGAGAAGCTCGTCTTCAGTTCGACGACTACAGGCAACTCCTCGCCCCTGATGGCGACGAGGTCGCAACCGTTGACCTCTCCCTTGACGTCATAGCCCTGCGCCTCGAGGAACGCCTTGACCGGCGGATAGAGCGTCTGTTCGCGCACGCTGGCTAGTAATGCGCCATGAACGGCTTGCGCATGGGTGCTGTGCGCCAAGTATACGATCGCGTCCAGCACCGTTGACGAAGGAGCTTCGAGCCCTGGTCGCCGCACCTGCACAGCGGCCACCGTCTTGACGCGCAGCACGAGCTACGGCAATGAAAGTGATTCACCGGACCCGCACCGCGACACTCGCCGGCGCCCTGGTCTCCCTTGTAATCGCCGGCTGCGGCACGCCGCCCGGCGAGGTCGACTCGGCCGCGCCTGGCGAGGACCGACAATCTCCGAACATCATCCTCATCATGGCCGACGACCTCGGCTACGGCGA
>JAGWAG010000030.1:7726-8084 GCA_021296535.1 Acidobacteriota bacterium
GCCGAGGCCCACACGATCGGCGAGGCCTTCCGCGAGCTGGGCTACGTGACCGCCGTGTTCGGCAAGTGGCACCTCGGCTACCTGCCGCGGTTCAAGCCGCCGCTGCACGGTTTCGACGAGTTCCGAGGCTTCGTCAGCGGCAACATCGACTACCAGTCCCACGTCGACCGGATGGGCCGCCCCGACTGGTGGAACGGAGAGACGCTCGAGGCCGAACACGGCTACCTCACCGACCTGATCGGCGATCACGCCGAGCGGTTCATCGCCGAGCACCGGGACGAGCCGTTCTTCCTGTACCTGGCCCACCACGCCCCGCACTACCCGTACCAGGGTCCCGGCGACCCGGCGGAACGCTACG
>JAGWAG010000030.1:8192-38481 GCA_021296535.1 Acidobacteriota bacterium
GGAACACGCTGGTCTGGTTCTTCTCCGACAACGGCGCCACCCGGGAAGGCTCCAACGGAGCGCTCCGCGGCTTCAAGGCGAGCTACTGGGAAGGCGGCCACCGCGTCCCCTCGATCGCCGCCATGCCCGGCCGGATCGCTCCCGGCTCGACCTCCGAAGCGATCACCTCGACGCTCGACGTGATGCCCACCGTCCTCGCCATGGCCGGCGGTGCGGCGCACCCCGACCTGCCCTTCGACGGCATCGACGTCGGTCCGGTGCTCTTCGACGGCGAGGAAACGCCGCCCCGCCAACTCTTCTGGAGCAGCGCCGGCCAGTTCTGGCGCGGCGCCGCGGTGCGGGATGGCCGCTACAAGCTGGTCATCGACCGGCGGACGCAGAGGGAGGCCGCGGCCGAAGGCGAGGAGGTCGTCGATCCGGTGCCAATGCTCTTCGACCTGGAAGCCGACCTCGGCGAGACGACGGACCTTGCCGCCGATGAGCCGCAGCGGGTCGAGGAGATGATGGCGGCGCTTGCACGGTGGCGCGAGGACGTGGGCGCCCCGGTTCAGTAGCCGTCTGCAAGCCGACCGCCACTTCCGGTGCGTGGCCGGTCCTGCACCGAGGAGCATCATCGTGAGCGACACTTCGACTTCGCCCCTGCTTGAAGAAGCGAACGTCTACTACAAGGCACTCCTGCGGCCCGTCTTCGAGGGTCGCAGGTTCGTGCTTCCCGGCAACATCGCCGTCGGGCTCGGAAACGTGGCGAACGAACTCAGAAAGCTCGGCGCCGCGCGTCCCTTCGTGGTCGCGGGGAGCCGGGGAACCGGACCGCTGCCGCCCCGGGAAGATGCACAGATGCGCGTGCTCGATGTTCGCGGCACGGATCCGCTGGACCACAACCGCAACGTCCAACAGGCATTGGCCAACCTGCCTTCCGAGATCCAGCGAGCTATCGACACCTGGGACCCGGACGGCTCGGCCCGAACCCTGCACACCGACCCGCTCGCCGAACCCCGGCCGGTAGCCGGCCGAGCCGCCTATGCGGCGCGGCCCAAGGCGTGGATCGACCTTGAAGACAAGGTCGTCATCGACGCCTTCTGGGATGCGGTCGGCGTGCCGCGTGCACCGTCTCAGGTGGTGGCGGCCGAGCACGGAGCGCTCCGAACCGCCGCGACGGACCTGGACCGAGGCCACGGCACCGTCTGGGCGCCGGACGCCCGCGAAGGCGCCAATGCCGGCGCCGTCGCCCTGCGTTGGGTCCGACCCGGAGACGACGGAAGGGAGGCGGCGGCGTCACTGGCTCGAATCGCCGACCGAGTCCGCATCATGCCCTTCCTGGAGGGGATCCCAGCGAGCATCCACGGCGTCGTGTTCCCGGACGCCGTCGTCGCACTCCGGCCGGTCGAGATGCTGGTTCTCAGACCGGCGGCCGGCGACCGCCTCTTCTACGCCGGCTGCTCGACCTGGTTCGATCCGAGACCCGAAGACCGCGAGACGATGCGCGAACTCGCCCGCCGCGTCGGCAGCGCGCTGCGCGAGCACATCGGCTTCCGCGGGTCATTCAGCATCGATGGCGTCCTGGCCGAAGAGGGGTTCCTGCCCACTGAGCTCAACCCGCGCCTCGGTGCCGGAGTAAACACCCTCGCGGGCGCACTCGGCGACTTTCCGCTCATCCTTCTCTGCCTGGCCGTGGCCGAAGGCGAACGGCTCGACTACCAGCCGGAGCACCTCGAGCGCGCGGTGGTCGAGGCCGCCGACGCGCACCGCGTCTGCGGCGGCGGCAGGACGACGGAACGGATGCTCACCGATACCGGCACGATCGATCTGGTGGTGGTCGGCGACAACTACCGCAAAGCCGAACCGGGGGAAGACCCCGAAGCCACGCTCCTGTTCGGTCCCGGTCCGATCGGCGGGTTCCTCCGCTTCACTCTGAATCCCGACCACAACAAACCCGGGCCGCCATCGGCCCCACAGGCCGCGCGAGCGTTCCGGCTGGCCGATCGCTTGCTCGGTACCGACTTCGGCTTCCTCGAAGCCGCAAGGAACGTCAGGCCGTAAGCTCCAGCTACCGGATCGGCGCCAGCACGAAACAGCAACAGCAGTCAACGGGACGGATCGGCAACAAGCCAGGACGTGAACCCGAGTACCTGTTCGCGGAACTTACCGAGAACCACCGGCAACCGTTCTTCGAGGGGCCCTATCCGCCCTTCTTCAAGCGTAAACCCATACACGTTGCGGAACACATGACGGAATCGAAGAAACTCCCCAAGCGACCGCGCCAGTTCCGCGTCAACGAGTGCCGGACGAACCCCGCCGATCTCCAGGCTCATGTCCATCAGCAGCTGACGGTGCCACTGCTCGCCCTGAGGCACTCCCCCGTTGAGTTCCTCCGCGATCCGGACGAAGACGCGCTCGACGCCACTGTAGAAGTCGTGGAGGATGGACCCGCGAGCACGCAGGGAGAAGGTATCTCCAGTTCGCGGCGCGCTAGCACTCTGCTCTTCGAGACAATCGAGGTTCGTCAGCTCGCTCTCGATCTCGGCAGCAAGTCGACGAGCGAAGGCCTCGTCCAACTTCAAAGCTCCACGCCCTCCTCGAGGAGGCTATGCCGCATGGCCTCGGTCGCCGACTCGATCGGGACGATGTCGAGCGCGAAGTCCGTCATGTCCGCCGCGCCCGCCGAAACCGCAAAGAAGTCCTCCGGCTTCAGGCCGACTACCGCGACATCGATATCGGAGCGCCACGTAAAGCGGCGGTCCGACGCGAACGCCGAGCCGAAACCCACAACTCGCCGGGCGCCATGTTGCCTGAGAAACTCGGCAACTCGCCGTGCGTCGCTTCGGGCTTGAGCCCTGCGCCCATGCGGTAGCCGGGTTCGCCGGACATGGTCCAGAAGTACGTCACGATCCATCGATGGGAGTATACGGGCCGTGCCCCCAACCGACTCCCTGGCCGGTCGCCCGCGACTCCGGATGGCAGACATCCGGAAACCCGGCCGATTGCAGTGACGGTTGCGAACCACCGCGAAGAAAGTAGTCTTCTGTCGCAGTCGCACCCGCCCATCCGGCGCTCGGCCAGGGAGAGCAAGTGACAGACATCGACCTGACCATTCTGGAAGTCACGCCACCGTGGGAGTGGCCCGGAGATGCGCGCGAGGCCCTGCTCGAGAAGCTCGGCGATGACCAGGCCGACGAAGCAGAACGCCTTCTCGCTGCCGAACTGGCCGGCGAAATCGTCGTCATCAACGAAGAACTGACGAGGGCGCTGTCGGCGCTCGTCGCGAACCGCGACGCCTCGGACGAGCTACGCGGCCAGGCCGCGATCGCGCTTGGGCCGGTGCTTGAGGAGATGGACCTCCACGGACCACTCGGCGACGATTGGGATGAACTGGATCCGCCGCGGATTCCTCCACGCGAGTTCCAGAGGATCCGCTGGGAGCTGAACTCGCTCTACCTGAACGGGGACACACCCAAGTTGGTCCGGCGACGCATCCTCGAGGCGTCGGTCCGTGCGCCCGAGGCATGGCACGAGGACGCGATTCGAGAAGCGCACGACCCTGACGACCACGAATGGCGGCTGACCGCCGTCTTCTGCATGGGGCGCGTGCCAGGTTTCACGAATGAGGTCCTGGAGTCGCTCAACGACCCGGACGAAGATGTCCGTTTCGAAGCCGTCCGAGCGGCCGGACTACGTGAGATCCGCGCCGCTTGGCCCCATTTGGCCCGCCTCCTCCGGTCGCCGGACACCGACAGGCAACTGCTGCTTGCCGCGATCGAAGCCAGCGTCGGCGTTCGCGGGAAAGCGACGATCGAGTACCTGGATGACCTGTCAGCATCCGAGGACAAGGAGATCGCCATGATGGCCGCGGACGCGACAAGTATGGCCAACGCGCTCTAAGGCGATCTCTCCGAGTGGTAGCGGCAGCCTGTCGAGCCGGTACGCCGACAACGTCAGTCAGGCACTGTGGTTCGGCAGTCCTTCAGCAGGCGCTCAACAAGCAACCGAAAACCCCTCTTGACCAGCTCCCATTCGATATCGGCCAGGAGTCGCAGCGGCGGGTCGCGGTCCGCGTCGTCGAAGTGCACGAGACTGCGAACCACATGCCCCGTGTCCCGCGCCTCGAACTTCTCTCGGTAGAGAGCCAAATACTCAGCCAGAGGCCGGTGTCGGGTCAGCAGGATCCAGAGATCGACGAAGTCCTTGCGACTGCCACGGTTGGCGATCGCCGACAGCTTCATGGCCGCGATGTCATCTCGATCGGAGTCGGACGACACGGTCGGGCCCAAGAGCGGGTATCCGTACTCGATCACCGAGACCTGAACCCCCTGGACCTCGACGTAGATGGTGCCCGCACTCACCGACGTGACCGAGAGTTCCGCTACCTGCGCGCGTAGGCAGCGCAGCACGTCCTCCGTATCCGGGAGCCGCTCGGTGAAGACGTCCAGATCCACCGAGACCCGATGCCCCTCCATGAGAGCGAGGGCCGTTCCGCCCGCCAGGTAGTAGTCCCCGCCGGTCAGCGCCCGCGAAACGAGATCGAAAGCGGTACGCGCTTTCGGCTCAAGAGCCTCCCAATGCAGCGTGCTCATCCCCGCCACGCGGATTCGCGTTCCCGAGCCTCCCGCACCCACTCGGCTGTCCGATCTTCCGGCACCGAACTGGCGAAGGCCCAGAAGTTGAGTTCGCGCGGCGGCAGTACCCTGCGGCCGCGTTCCTCCAGGAAGCGCCGTCGCCGTTCCGGACTGCACGTCGAGAGGAGCCAGCGCATCGGCTCCCAGCCACCCCGAGCCATGACGCGCTCGATCACGACCTCCGGCAGCTCAGGTTCGACCCGCAGAGCTTGAAGATCGTACTCCCAGAGAAGCCGCTCGACCGAAGCGGGGAAACGCATGGCTCATTCTACCGGGGCATCACCCCGCCGACGACGCTGGTACAGGAAGGAAACGGCCACCAGCAGCGCGCCGACAGTCAGGAAGGAGAGGATCCGGTAGCCCTGGTCCAGGAACGACAGGTCGACGAGGAACGTCTTGGCGACGACGACGAGTAGGAGCAGCCGCCCACACGAGCCACGAGGCCGAAAGGACGACCTGAGCGGCGAGGTCGAGGTCCAGGTCGAGACTGAGCCCCTGCACGAAGTCCCAGGCCTCGAGCGACACGGCGATGAGCGCGACGATGTTCGCGATGCCGAGACCGATTGCCCAACCCGTGCGCTCCACAGGCGGCGCACGGCGAATCCCGCAACGGCGAGCCCGATTGCCGCCCCGGCCAGGGTGAGGAAGCGGAGGTTGATGAACAGGAGCTGCTCGTCCTGCCCGAGGAGCGCCTGCGGCGCCATCAACAGGACGACGCCGAAGAGTCCCACCGAGAAGACGCGCATCCACAGCGCCGGCAGGCGGGCCCCGGCGATCGCCAGGGCGACGGCCTCGGCCGTCCATGCCACCGTGATCCAGTCGCCATCGAGCCGGATCGGGAAGGCGATCGTTGCCAGAAGCGCCGCCTGAACCGCGAAGAGGTCCTGCAACTGGCGTCCCCGGCGGTCGTGGCCGGCGCTCCAGCTCCCGAGCACCGCGGCGGTGATCGGCCTATCGGTGCGACGCGACTCGCAGCGACTGGCGGCTTTTGCGGCGTAGCCCGAGAGATAGACGACGCCGGCGCCAAGCGCCGTCATCCCCTCGGCGCGCCGCAGCGCCTTGACCTCCTCCTGGAGCGCGCGTACCTGCGCTCCGGCCAGCCTACCGCCGTCGGCCAGCGCCCACCCAGACGCCGGAACGCGACTGGAGAGCCCGAAATGAAGATCGGCACTACACGCAGAGTTACCGCCGCGGCGCTGCTGGTCGTCGTCTGGGGCGCGTGTGGACCGCACCCGGACGGAACGGAGTCCGCCGAGCGCGTCCCTTCGACCGCCCCACCCAACGTCGTCATCATCCTGACCGATGACATGGGCTACGGCGATCTCTCGTCCTACGGCCACCCGCTCATCCGCACCCCCCACATCGACCGGCTGGCGGCCGAAGGCCAGCGCTGGACCTCGTTCTACGCCTCGAGTCCGCTGTGCAACCCGAGGCGACCGGGCGGATGCCCGTCCGCATCCAGGGGGGCGAGCTGAACCGGTGGTCCAACCTGCCTGCCGACGAGACGACCATCGGGGACGTGTTCCAGGCCGCCGGCTACACCACCGCCTACATCGGCAAGTGGGGCATGTCGGGCCGTTTCGAGGCCGGAGTCGTTCACCCCAACGACGCCGGCTTCGACTACTTCTACGGCGTGGAGGAGTTCAACGACGGCGGCCGCCGCCCGGAGATTCCCCACACCTACGAAGGGATCAAGAACGCGACCAGCGATGACTTCGTCTTCTCGCTGTTCCGCCAGAAGGAGGCCATCGAAACGCCGACCCACCAGCCGACCCTCACCCGGCGCTACACGGAGGAGTCCGTGGCATGGCTGAAGGAGCAAATCGACGCCGAGTCGCCGTTCTTCCTCTACCTCGGCCACACGATGCCCCACGTGCCGATCTTCCGCTCGCCCGAGTTCGAGGGTCACAGCAAGGCGGGCCTCTATGGTGACGTGATCGAGGAACTCGACTGGTCAGTCGGTGAAGTCGTCGCCGCCCTGGAGGAAAGTGGCGTCGCCGAAGACACTCTGGTCGTGTTCTCGAGCGACAACGGGCCCTGGCTCACCTACTACGACCTCGGCGGCTCACCCGGCCCCTTCCGCGACGGCAAGCACACCGCCTGGGAGGGCGGCTTCCGGGTGCCTGGCATCTTCTGGTGGCCGGGGACGATCGAGCCGGCGACGATCGACGACATCGGCGTCCAGGTCGATCTGATGGCGACCCTCGCCGCGATTGCCGGCGCGGACCTGCCCGAACGCGAACTGGACTCGCTCGACCTCTCGGGCACCCTTCTCCACGGCACGCCCAGCCCGCGAAACGAGTGGTTCTACTACGGCACCCGCGGACGCCTGTGGGCCTATCGGGTCGGCGACCACAAGCTGGTCCTCGAGTCGTGGGAGTCTCTCGGCGGGGAGGGCGAACTCGCCTGGCGCGGCTTCGACAACGAGCAGGTTCACGACCCTCCGCTGCTGTTCGACCTCAGCACCGACCTCGGCGAGCGGTTCGACATCGCCGCCGAACATCCCGAGATCGTCGAGCGGATCGAGGATGCGATCCGTGAGCACCGGGAGTCTCTGAACGCGGCCCCGTAGCTCTCCGCGAGCCCTCCAGCCGGCCGGAATCCCAAGGCCGGCTAGAATCCCGGCATGAGTTGGTTCTTCGACAAGACCCGCATTCCGAAGCCGGGCCAGGCGCTTCCGGGCCGCGCCGAGAGTGTGCCCGTCCCTCCGCGCCACTGGGTGCTCGACGCGCCGCTGCCGCCGCCGTACCCGGAAGGCAGCGAGTTGGCGATGTTCGGGCTCGGCTGCTTTTGGGGCGCCGAACGCAAGTTCTGGGAGGCCCCCGGCGTGATCACGACCGCGGTCGGCTACGCAGCGGGCGCGACGCCAAACCCCACCTACCGCGAAGTCTGTAGCGGCATGACCGGCCACAACGAGGTCGTCCGCGTGGTGTTCGACCCCGAACGGATCTCGTACGAGGAGCTGCTCCGCATCTTCTGGGAGAGCCACGACCCCACCCAGGGCATGCGTCAGGGCAACGACATCGGCACCCAGTACCGCTCCGGCATCTACGCCTACTCCGGCGACCAGCGGCGAACGGCCGAAGCATCCCTCGGTGCGTACCAGCAGCGGCTCTCCGCCGCGGGCTTCGGCCGGATCACGACCGAGATCCTCGAAGCCCCCGAGTTCTACTTCGCCGAGGACTACCACCAGCAATACCTGGCGAAGAACCCAGCCGGCTACTGCGGCCTCGGCGGCACCGGCGTGACCTGTCCCACCGGGCTTGAGGTCGCCGTCAAGCAGGCGGTCTGAACGCCACACACAGGAGGCACAGCAATGGCGGATACCACGGTCGGCATCACTCGCGGTCTCGGCTGGCTGCTCTTCCTCGCCGGTGTGCTCGCGCTGGGCGGCCTCGCGATCTACGCCCTCGTCATCGACGACGAAGCGCCTCTCTACATCAAGCTGGGTGTCGGAGCGCTGTACGGCGGCCTGGCTCTGTTGCTGCTTTCGGTACTCCGCCAGCAGTTGATCGCCCGCAAGACGGACAAGTACAAAGACATACAGCGGTGAGGGCCCCGACATGCTGATTGCAACCACCGAAACAGTCGCCGGCCGGAACATCACGAAGACGCTGGGGCTCGTGCGCGGCAACACGATCCGCGCCCGCCACGTCGGCAGGGACATCACCGCGGCGCTTCGCAATCTCGTGGGCGGCGAAGTCACCGAGTACACGAAGATGGTCGCCGAAAGCCGCGAGCAGGCGCTTGACCGCATGGTCGCGGAGGCGGAGAGTCTCGGCGCCGACGCCGTCGTCGCGGTGCGCTTCACGACGTCAGTGATCACCAGCGGCGCCGCGGAACTGCTGGCCGTGGGGACGGCGGTCAAGCTGGACTAGATCCGGACCGGCGCTCCGCGCCGGATGCCGGCGGGGACGCCGGCGCACCCAGCGACGGGGCCGTGCCGCGTTGAACCGCGGTGCCGACAACAGAACCGCTCCGCTCCGGGCGGCCAGCCGGAGGCCGGGGCATCCAGCGGAAGCCCGACGCCGTCCAGCCTGCCCAGGGGTCGGAGCGGAGGGTCCCTGCGAGGCTGTCGGCAAGCGACGGCCGACGACCTCTCATCGACCGACGACCAACCGGAGCGCAGCCGACCGCAGCGAGCGCCGACCCTTCATTCACTCAGAAAGCGCTCGCGTCCGCTGGGACCCTCCCCTCCGACCCCGACCAGGCAGGCGGATGCGTCCGACGACCGTCCGCCGCATCACTCGCCGCGTCGCGGCTCGTTGCGCAGGCCCATCCGCTCCAACACGCCGGCGACGAGCAGCGGCCACACCAGAGTGGCATCGGCGGGCACTTCCGCGAAGCGCCCGCCTTCCGAGGCGGGCACGAACTTGCCCCAGGACACGCCCTCGCTGTAGCCGCAGCCCGACAGGCCGCCCCAGTGCTCCGGTTCCGGGCAGATGCGGACGCCGTAGCGGAACCGCTGCGGATCGGCTTCTTCGCCGTCGCGGCGCGCCGCCGCCTCGAGGTACGGCGCCACCTGCTGCGCCCAGTTCCGCGGCACCCCTCCGCCGATCGTGAAGATCCCGAGCCGTTTCGCGCCGCCGACAAGCTCCGTGTAGTGCTCCAGGTCGAGGAACGGATCGAAGCGCACCGGCGCCCGCCCGCGCCGGCGGCGCGCCCGGTTGAAGAGCGCGAAGTCGAGCCCGATCTCCGAGTCGGTGAACGCCGGCACGTAGACCGGCACGCCGCGGCACCAAGCCGAGGAAAGCACTCCACGCACCGGCCGGTTCTGGCCCGGGTCCGCCTCTGCCTGTGAACCCTTGCCTTCGCTAAGCCACCGCCCGAACGCCTCGTTCAGGGTCCGCGAACACGCGACCTCGCCCTCGGGCCACTGCTCCAGGATGGAGTGGACGATGAGCTCCACCCGGTCCAGGTTGCTTTCCAGCTCCAGCGTGTCGTAGATGCGGTCGAAACCGGCGTAGTACGCGGAGCGGTCGTCCAGCCCGCCATCGCCCGCCGGAACCTTGAAGTGGACCATCCCGGCGGACTCGACGAAGCCGTGGACCATCAGGGCGCCGGTGCAGACGATCGCGTCGAGCAGCCCGTGGTCGATCATGTCGCAGAGGACGAGCCCCTGCTTGGCCGCGGTCATCGCGCCGGTGAACGTGCCGACCACCAGGCAGTCCGGATCCGCAGCCATGTCATGGAGCACGTCCGCCGCCTCGCCAAGCTGACGGCCCCCGAACGAGGTCGATTTCATCGCCGCGAGGAGATCAGAGAAGGACTCGACGGAGCCCAGATCGAGCGCCTCGAGCGGTTCCAGCCCCTGGCCGTCGGCGAATTCGGCCGGTCGCCGCGCGCCGCCCGAAGATTTGGAAGATCGATCCCTCATCAAGTCGTGGACGAAGCTATCGCGGCAGGGAGTGGTGCACGACGCCCGTCTCGGCGCGCTCCGGCAGCTCGCGCCGTAGAACGCAGCGAAGCAAGGTCTACGACGCGAACTGTCGGTCAGGTGGGGGCTGGGGCCAAACATGGAGCTTGCGACAGGTTTGGCGGCGCTTGCTCAATCAAGCGTCCATGCCCGACCCAGCTCAGCCTGTGACAGGATCCGCACAGAAGGCAACGAACGTTTCGCCGCCAAAGGAGGGAGAGGTCGGCCGCGATTCCGAGGTTGGCTCCGTACCACCTCGGATCCGGGTGCCGGCACGGGCGAGCCGCGTCCCGACTGCAGCGACGATGGGCTGGCTAGCTGTGAACTCGCGCGAACCCACGGAACTGGAGCTCCTCTACCGCCTGAGCCAGACGCTCGGCGAGAGCCTCGAACTGCGTGACGTGACCCAGCCCGCGCTCTCGACCCTTGCAGAGCACCTGAATCTGAAGCACGGCACGATCACGCTGCTCAACCGGAAGACCGGCGACATCCATATCGAGGTCGCCCACGGATTGACCGGCCAGCAGACCTCCCAGGTCCGATACCGCCTCGGCGAGGGCGTTACCGGCAAGGTGATCGAAACCGGCGAACCGGAAGTGATCCCGAAGACGATCGAGTCCGAGACGTTCCTCGACCGAACCCAGCGCGGCAAGAGCGCGGAGGTGTCCTTCCTGTGCGTACCGATTCGCACGGGCAACGAGACCTATGGCGCGCTCAGCGTCGACCGGGCCTACGACCCGGACCACGACCTTAACGGCGACGTCCGCGTGCTCCTGATCGCCGGCTCCCTGATCGCCCAGGCGGTCAAGCTGCGCCGCACCGCCGAGGAGGAGAAGGAGCAGCTCGAGGAGGAGAACGAGCGCCTGCGCGCCCAGCTCCGCGACCGTTTCCGGCCCAACAACATCGTCGGCAACTCGCACGAGATGCAGGAGGTGTACGACCAGATCGCCACCGTTTCCGGCAGCAACACGAGCGTCCTGATCACCGGCGAGACCGGCACCGGCAAGGAACTCGTGGCGCAGGCGATCCACTACAACAGCGCTCGCGCCACGAAGCCGTTCGTCAAGGTTCACTGCGCCGCGCTGCCCGAGAGCGTGATCGAGAGCGAGCTGTTCGGACACGAGCGCGGCGCCTTTACCGGTGCGATCCATCAACGCAAGGGCCGCTTCGAACTCGCCCACACCGGCACGATCTTCCTGGACGAAGTCGGCGACGTGCCCCTGCTGATCCAAATCAAGATGCTGCGGGTGCTGCAGGAGCGGGAGTTCGAACGGGTCGGCGGCAGCCGCACCCTGAAGACGGACGTGAGGATCATCGCCGCGACCAACAAGGACCTGTCGGACATGACCGCACGCGGCGGCTTCAGGGAGGACCTGTTCTACCGCCTGAACGTGTTCCCCATCCACGTTCCGCCGCTGCGCAAGCGCAAGTCGGACATCGTCCAGTTGGCCGACTTCTTCCTGGAACGCTACGCGCGGGCCAACGGCGCCAACGTGCGCCGCCTCTCGAGCGCCGTGATCGACATGTTGATGAGCTATCACTGGCCCGGCAACGTCCGCGAACTCGAGAGCTGCATCGAACGCGCGGTCCTCGTGGCGAGAAACGACGTGGTCCATCCCCACCACCTGCCGCCGACCCTTCAGACCGCGGAAAGCTCCGGCACCGAACCGCCCGGGAGCTTCCGCTACCTGGTCGAGAACTACGAGCGCGACCTGCTGCGCGACGCCCTGAAGAGCGCCCGCGGGAACATCGCCGAAGCGTCACGCAAGCTGCGCACCACGCCGCGGATCACCGGCTACAAGATCAAGAAGTACGGCATCGAGCCGAACCGCTACGCCGGGTAGCAGCCTGCTCGGCCACGGGAGGCCGGCGGGAACCCGGGTTGCGCGACCCGCGCAACCCGCGAACCAGTCCGTGTGCCCGTCATCGGGCGCACGGATGGCACACCGGCGCACCCAGTTTCTGCCGCGTAGGCTCCTAGCCCACGTTTGTCAGCCCACTATGCGGGTTGCAACAAAATTGTATGAACGAGGCGTAGTGCGCGAGCAAGATCGCCCGCAACGCCGCGAAGTCGAAGGCCTTGACCCGCAACAGTTTGACACCGGATTTGGCGTCACCAGCCGCGGTTGGCACCTGTGTTGCTACCTCCACGTCCAACCGGCAACTATGCCCTAAGGAGGTCACCAATGATCCGGAAATCAGCAATCTTCGTTCTACTCGCCTTGCTCAGCCTCGCCGCCGCCCCGGCAGCGGTCGATGCTGAATACGCCCTCGACTTCGCGTCGGCCTACGTCTGGCGCGGCATCACCTTCACCGACGGCGCCGTGTGGCAGCCCTCCGTCACCGCCTCGAACGACAGCGGCTTCGCGATCAACGTCTGGGGCAACCTCGACATTGACGACGCGAACGATATGAGCGCCGAGTTCAACGAGATCGATCTCACGGCCTCCTACGGGTTCGGCTCGGACGCCGTCTCGGCCGAGGTCGGCTTCATCGAGTACCTGTTTCCCAACACGCCCTTCGCCGGCACCCGCGAGCTCTACCTGACCGTCGGCTGGGACGTCACCGCAGCCCCGAGCGTGGCGCTCTACTACGACATCGACGAGGTCAAGGACTTCTACGCGAACGTCGGCGTCTCGTTCGGAGGCGACGTGAGCGACGGCCTCGCCTGGAGTGTCGACGTCTCGGCCGGCTACGCGGGCGACGACTTCGCCGCCGCCTACAACGGCCTCTCCGGTGGCATGTACGACGGCAACCTCACCTTCGGCCTTTCCGGCGCCGCGTGGTCAGCGTCTGTCAGCTACGTCGACGCCCTCGACAGCGACGCCCTGCCGGAACAGCCGGTCGACTTCCTGGCCGGCATCGGCTTCTCGTTCTAGAAGGAATGGGTGTGCCGGGCGTCAGTCCGGCTACACCTGACGCCCGAGGCTCGAAAGAGCCTCGGGCGTTCTCGCGTCAACGCCCCGTGAACTGCGGCGCCCGCTTCTCCATGAAGGCCGTAACGCCCTCCTTGTGATCGTCGGTCTCGCCGCAGCGGATGTGCGAGATCGCCTCCCGGTCGAGGATGGACCGGAAGTCCTGCGTGACCGCCAGGTTCACGTTCTCCTTCATCCAGCGATAGCTCACCAGCGGCCCGTGGGCGAGTCGCGACGCGAACTCCATCCCTTCCGCGTGGAAGCTCTCCGCGTCGTAGATCCGGTTCACCAGGCCGATTCGCCGCGCCTCTTCGGCATCGATGATGTCGGCGGTGAAGAACAGTTCCTTGGCCACCGCCGGGCCGACCAGCCGGGTCAACTGCCAGGTCGTCCCCCAGTCGCCGCCGAAGCCCACCTTCGAGTACGCGGTGCCGAACTTCGCCATGCTCGACGCCAGCCGCAGGTCGCAGCTCGCCGCCAGACCCAGGCCGGCGCCCATGGCAAAGCCGTTGACCAGAGCGATCGTGACCTTGGGAACGGAGTGAACCAGCCAGGCCGCTTCCTGACCGTGCCGCAGACCGTCGATCCGCTGCTCGAGCGTCGCCGGGGCACCGCCGGCGCCCGACTTGGCCATGCCGGACACGTCGCCTCCGGCGCAGAAGGCGCGGCCCTCGCCCGTCAGGACGATGGCGCCGACATCAGGGTCGGCCGCCAGTCGCGGCAGTTCCTCGTGGAGACCGGCGGTGATCTCGCCGGAAAGGGCGTTCAGCTTCTTGGGTCGGTTGAACGTCAGCAGGGCGACGCGATCCTGGACGTCGACCCGCAGTTCCGGTTCGGGTGTGCTCTTCATCTCGGCTACGGTCATGCGCGCTTCTCCTGTTCTTGTTCTCGAGGGAAGGCACGGAGTCTAGCCCGTTGAAGCGGATGCCGGCCTGCGGCCGGCACGTTCTTCAGGCCGCCTGCGGCGGCAGCGGGTCAGAAGACCCGCGCACCCAGAGCACGGCTCTGCCCAAATCGAGACTCTCTGCTGCACACCCCCTATCCGTGAACCGATCCGTGCGCCTTCAGGCGCACGGATCGGAACACTTTGCGCGCTCGCGCGTTGTAACAGTGAGATGCCGGTGGCCGCGCTCAGGCCCGACCCGCTGGCGGTGCCCTCGAAGCCTCGAAGCACCCCAGCGCCGACGACCGCCCTTTCCGGCGCGGCAAGGGAGAACCGCGCTGCGGAGGACGGACGGCTCATGGCCCGCGTCCAGGCGGGCGACGAGCAGGCCTTCGCCGACCTGGTGGAGCGTTACAAGAACCCCCTCGTGAACTACCTGACGCAAATGACCCGCAACCGCGAGCGTGCCGAGGACCTGGCCCAGGACGCGTTCGTGCGCGTCTACCGTTCCGCCGGCCGCTACCGGGAGCGAGGCCAGTTCCAGGCCTTCCTGTTCCGCATCGCTACGAACCAGCTTCGCACCGAGGCACGCAAGGCCGCGCGCTGGCGGGGACTGCTGCCTTCCCTGACCGCGGAACACCAGCGCCGGGCACCGGTCCCCTCGCCGCAACGAACCGCCTTGGGTTCGGAAGCCGTGGACGCCGTCACCAAGGCACTGAGCCGTCTGCCCCTTCACTACCGCGCACCGGTCGTGCTGAGAGAGATTGAAGGCTGGCCCTACGCCCGCATCGCCAGGACGCTCGGCTGCCGCGAAGGTACGGTCAAGTCCAGAGTCCACCGCGGCAAGAACCTGCTTCGCGAGGATCTGAGCGCCTACTGGAACGGAGGAGACTGATGAGAGATCAACTCGATCTGAAACGCCTGCCCCGCGTCGATGCCTCCCACGGCTTCACGGCCGAGGTCCTGCGGCGCATCCGCACCGACCAGCCGCACCGGCCGGCGCCGCGCTGGAGACTGGCCGTGGCCGCCGTCGCGGTCGTCGTCGTCTCAACCGCCGCCGGCGCCTGGTGGGCCCGGCAGTCCGCGCCCGAACCAGCGCCGATCACCGCCGAGAGCATCGAACAACTGAAGTTCGAGCATCAGGAACTCATCCAGGAACTGGAGTCCCTGCTCCGCCTTGGCGAAGACACTCAGCCCTTCGTCCCGGTGTCCATCGATCCCCAGACCGAGGTCCTCTTCGACCTGCGGGACATCGAACCCCTTCCCGTTCGCTATGCCGCTGCTTCCAGCCGGCGAATCCAATAGGAGATCCCCGTCATGACCACGACCCATTTCGTCGTTCATCGCCTCCTCTCAGGCACAAGCTCCCCGCGCACCCTCGTGACCGTCCTGGTTGCGGCTCTGGCCCTGAGCTTCGGCCCCGCGGCCTTCGCGCAGGAATCAGAAGACGAAGAGCGCACCGTCCGCGTCATGGTGCTCGGAGACGGGCAGGTCGAGGTCCTGGAGGATGCGGAGGAGGCCCGCGTGTGGGCGGTCAAGCTCGCCGCTTCGGCCCAGGAAAAGGCCCGGGAAATGACCAATCGAGTTCGGCCCACACTCGCCCTCCATTGGGGCGGCGCCTACCTGGGAGTCGAACTCGTCAATCTGAACGAGCCGCTCCGAGCCCACTTCGGAGTCCCCGAAGGCAGTGGCGTTCTGGTCTCCAACGTCGTCGACGACAGCCCTGCCGCCCGCGCCGGCGTTCAGGTTGGCGACATCGTCACCCGTTTCGACGGCGAAGACGTCACGAGTTCCAGGAAGCTGACCACGATGGTCCGCCGCGCAGAGGCCGGAGATCCTGCCGATCTCGAGATCTGGCGCGACGGCAAGGTGGAGACAGTCAGCACGACCCTCGATGAACGGCCACGCCCTGACCTCAAGGCGGGTTCCTACTCCTTCTCCTTCCGTGGCAAGGAAGACCTCGACGGCGACGGCGAAATCGACGTGTTCGTGGCCCCCGAGGACGTCCACACGAAGATCCAGGAGTACTTCAACGGCGACGAATGGAAAGAGCGCCACGAACACGTACAGCGCTTCCTCCACGAGCGGCGCCCCGACATGCAGGCCCTCGAGGACCGCCTGGAAGCCCTGAAGAAGCGGCTGGCCGAGCTGGAGGGCCGGCTCGACAACGACGAGAACTAGCGAGGCTTCGCCTCAGACCGACGAGCGTGCAGGCCGGAGCAGATGCCGGCCAGGACCCGGGTGGCGCGGGACGGGCCACACGCGAATCAGTCCGTGCGCCCGTCCGTCGGGCGCACGGATGACAGGCCGGCGCACCCAGTGGGCGGAACCTCAACCATCATCGCCAGAGTCCCTCAAGCCTGCTATGGAAGGAGTCTCGAAGCCCGACGCCCTCCAGCCGGCGAAGGGCTCCGAGGGGGCTGGCCCCCCAGGTGACTCGGAACGAGCGACTCCCCAGGACTCCCCAGTGGCCCAGACCCAACCGGAGCGAGTGGAGTGGAGCGAGCGCCAACCTCCCCGTCACTCAGAGAGCGCGAGCGGCACCTGGGGGGCCAGCCCCCTCGGAGCCCGAAAGCCGGCGGGTGCCACCTCCGCCCTTCCGGCTCCGTGCCGTCTCCGCCCTTCCGCCTCCTGCACCGCCCTCTACAGGACCGCGCTCTCCCATTCGGAGAGCATGGTCAGCAGCCTGCCCATCATCTCGTCCACCTCGCCGGCGTCGATGGAGAGGGGCGGCGCGACCCAGATCGGCAGGCCCCGGGCCATCGCGGGGTGGCGGGCGGCGCCGTAGAGCGAGCTGTACATCGCCAGGCCGTTCTTGAGAGCGAGGGACTGGAAGAGCGTCTGCGCGTCGACGCTCTTGTCGAAGAACGCCATCGTCTCCTTGTCGGCAACGAGTTCGATCGCCATCATCAGGCCCCAGCCCCGGACGTCGGCGACCGTCGGATGGGAGAGCAGTTCGTCGCGATAGGAGAAGAGCCGAGGGCTCTGTTCGTTGCAGTTCTCGATCAGCTTCTCGTCCCGGATGATGTTGATCGCCTCGCAGGCCGCCGCGCAGCCGAGCGGGTGGCCTCCGAAGGTGAAACCGTGGACGAAGGAGTAGCCCTTCTCGAAGGGCGCGTTGATCCTGCGAGACACCGACACCGCGCCGAAGGGCACGTAGCAGCTCGAGATGCCCTTGGCCATTGCCATGATGTCGGGATCGACGCTGAAGTGATCCATGGCGAACCACTTGCCCGTGCGGCCGAATCCGGTGACGACCTCGTCGGCGATGATCAGCACCTCGTGGCGGTCGCAGATCTCCCGGATCGTGCGCCAGTAGCTGTCCGGCGGTACGCAGGCGTAGTCCGCGCCGCACCCGTGCGGCGTGGCCAGGAACGCCGCGACCGTCTTGGCGCCGGCGTAGTGGATCGCGGTCTCCAGCGCCCCGGCGCACTCGACGCCCCACTCCTCGCGGCTCATCCCCTCGGGCCGGTCGAAGTCCGAGTACTGCCGGATGCCCGGCCACTTCGGCAACATCGGCTCGAAGCGTGACTGCGTGGCGGGGTTGTGCGACACGCCGAGGGTCGCGAGCGTCATGCCGTGGTACGAGTCACGGTGGCTGACGATCTTGTACTTCGTCGGGTTGCCGAGGGCTATCTGTGCCTGGCGGGCCAGCTTGATCGCGGTCTCGACCGCTTCGGACCCACCTGAGACCAGGTAGGTGTGATCGAGGTCGGCCGGCGTGATCTCCGCGAGCAGCCGGCAGAACTCGGCCCGCTTCGGACTGGCGAAGGAGGGATGGGTGTAGGCGTAGTCTTCGAGTTGCGCCGTGATCGCCCGCTTCATCCTCGGATGGTTGTGCGGCAGGTTGACCGCCATCGGCCCACCCGAAACGTCGAAGTAGCGGTTGCCGTCCCGGTCGTAGATGAACACACCTTCGGCCCGCTCGATCTCCACGTCCATCGGGTGGTATGAGAAGACGTGCCGCCAGTCACCTTCGGGGCGGAGAGGGCGAGACAGCGGCTGCGTTTCTGGCACGGTTGCGGGTGCGGTTGCCATCGATCTTGCTCCTGACTGAGAAGAGGGAAGAAGGCATCGTAGCAAGCTGCTACGGTGCCCTACTCTGCGCCTCTGAAGGCGCGGGAGTACGGTTCACGCGTGGCGCCAAGGCGCCACCCGGGTCGCGCCGGAACGGCGGAAGGAGAAGCGGATGTCCCAACCCACAGGCAGCGAACGGATGGAGCGCATCGTTGCGCTGGCCAAGCGCCGCGGATTCGTGTTTCCGGCGTCCGACATCTACGGCGGCATCAATGGCTTCTGGGACTACGGCCCGCTCGGCGTCCAGCTCAAGAACAACCTGCGCGACGCCTGGTGGCACGACATGGTCGAGAGCCCGCCGATCGGTCCGGACGGGTCGCCGCTCTCGATCGTCGGCATCGACTCGTCGATCATCCAGAACCCGCGGGCCTGGGAAGCGAGCGGCCACGTCGGCGGCTTTTCCGACCCGATGGTCGACTGCCGGGAGACGAAGGCCCGCTTCCGGGCGGACCACCTGCACGTCCTGCGGCCGAAGCGCGACCTCGACCCGCCGGCCTTCTTCGCCTACCTCGAGGGCGAGCCGGAGCCGGCGCTCAAAACCGCCCGCAAGGCGATGCGCGGCCGCCCTACCCTGGACGACTTCGAGTCGACGCCGCTCGACGAGCTGGACGCGGCCGAGCGCGACCACGTCTGGGCCCCGGGCGCCTCGGAGCCGGGAACGCTGACCGAAGCGCGCGACTTCAACCTGATGTTCAAGACCTTCGTCGGCGCCGCCTCCGGTGAGGAGAACACGGCCTACCTGCGGCCCGAAACGGCCCAGGGCATCTTCCTGAACTACAAGGGCGTGCTGGACACCTCGAGAGTGCGATTGCCATTCGGCATCGCGCAGATCGGCAAGGCCTTCCGCAACGAGGTCACGCCGCGGAACTACATCTTCCGCACCCGCGAGTTCGAGCAGATGGAGATGGAGTTCTTCTGCCACCCCTCCGAGGCGAAGGTCTGGTTCGAGTACTGGACCCAGTCACGGATGGACTGGTGGAGCGGCCTCGGTCTGGCCGGCGACCGGCTGCGCTTGCGCCGGCACGAAGCGTCGGAGCTCGCCCACTACGCCCAAACCGGCGAGGGCACCTTCGACGTCGAGTACCAGTATCCGTTCACCGAACCGGGTTTCGGGGAACTCGAAGGGGTCGCCCACCGCGGCAGCTTCGATCTGGAGCAGCACCAGCAGTGGAGCGGTGTCAAGCTGGAGACATTCGATCAGCAGACGCGTGAGCGCTTCGTGCCGCACGTGATCGAACCCGCCGCCGGTTTGACCCGCGGCGTGCTGGCGTTGCTGTGCGAGGCCTACAGCGTCGACGAGAGTCGGCCGTCATCCGAACTCATGCGCTTCCCGAAGCGGCTGGCGCCGATTCACGCAGGCGTCTTCCCCCTGGTCAACAAGGGTGGAATGCCCGAGGTCGCCGAGTCGCTCTACCTCGAACTCCGCCGCTACTACCGGATCCAATACGACGCGAAGCAGTCGATCGGCAAGCGCTACGCGCGAATGGACGAGGCCGGCACTCCCAGTTGCTTCACCGTCGACGGCCAGACTCTCGAGGACCAGACGGTCACCGTCCGCGACCGCGACACCGGCTCGCAGGAGCGAATCGCCCTCGACGCCGTGTCACGCTACCTGCACGATCGGCCCTGAACCGCGCCATCCTGGCACGGTCAGAAGCCGCTGCCGGTCCACGCTGTCGTGTGCCGCGCAGCGGCTTCAGGCCAGTGGAAGCCCTCAGAGTCGTGGAAGCAGAGCGGAGGAGGTCCGTTGGAAGGTCCCTGGAAGGCTCGCAAAGTAAACGCGAGTAGGAAGATCCGAGCAGGAAAGCTGAAACGGCAAGAGTGGCGCTGGCAAGCGGCTCGAACAAGCGTCGTGAACACGCGGCCGCGCCGCCGATCGGCTCTCTGGTTACTAGGCAGGAGAGTTGGAGAGGGACCTCCTCCGGGTGTGTTCCACATCTCTCGGGACGACGCTTGCAGTCCCGACACACAGGGAACAAGCAACTCTCGTGCCAGGCCTGTTCTAGGAGGCCTGGTCCGTAGCGGCCTCCTGGGCCGTGCGACGCGGGTCGACGGTGCGGATCAGCTTTCGCAGCGCCAACAAATGGAGGACGGTGGAGACGAGGAACACGCTCTCGATCGGAGCCACCAGGCTGATCAACCCCGCACCCAGGAATCCCGCCACACCCGCCGCCTCGGAGAGCGAGTGGGTGGCCGCGATCCGCATCGGACGATCGCGCTCGCGTCCGAACTCGAGGACGAGGTTCTGCGAGGCGAGCAGCACACCGCTCAGACCCGCTCCAACGAGCAGGAAGACCGCGTACGCGACCGGGAAGACAGGCGCCCAGAGGACGATCAGGCTGCCGAGAATCCACGTGCCGAGCGCCAGCACGAAGACGGCGCGGAAACCCGACCGATCGCCCAGCAGCCCCCACATCAACGCGCAGACCGACTGCGCCGCCACGAAGGCGACGGTCAATGCCGCGAGACGCGTACCGGTGACACCGAACCGCTCGCTGACCAGCACGATGTAGAAAGGCAACGCACCGCGAGCGGCACTGGTCAGCAGTCGCGCCTCCAGAAAGCCCGCAAAGTCGCGGTCGGAACGGAGGAGATCCGGCAGCTTGCGCAGCCGCGCACGCAGATCGAGTCCAGCCGCATGGACGTCGACGGCGGCGGGCTCCCGAATGAGCGCCATGAAGGAAAGCCCGACCGACGCCAGGATCGCGGCGCCCAGGAAGGTCAGACCGTAGCCCCGGGGAAATCCGTGGTGCTCCAGGACCCATCCGGCGACTACCGACAACAGGATCACCGAAACGCCGGCGCTCAGGTTGCGCGTCCCCTGCAACCGTCCACGACGCCGGACCGGCACCGACTTCGCGAACAGCAGGTTGAACACGACCATCTGCATGCCGCTCGACAGGCCCCACATGACCAGCACCGGCCAGACCAGGAAGATCGCCACCTCGACCGGCGCGAACAACGCCATCAGAGCAAGGATGAGGACCTGCAGCCGCATCAGACCGCCGAACAGCACGGTGGCCCACTTCACATGGCTGCGGTGCTCCGCCAGTGCGGCGCTGAGCAGCGGCGACACGAACATCCCCAGGCTCTGGCAGGCCGAAGCCGCGCCCACGGCCAGACTTGAACCCGTCAACAGGTGGATGTAGGTGGGCAGGAAGGTCGGCGCCTGGAGGAGCCGAAACCCCGTCATGCCGAGCAGGCCATGGGCGAGCAGGGCGGCGTAGTTGCGCCGCCGGTCGAGGCGGCTGTGACCTCGATCGTCGGAGGACATGCTGGCTAGCAGCCCGTGGTGGAAGTCCGCGTCGCACCGAGACCGGTGAGGCGCGCGTCCAACAAGGCGCGACGAGGGAGCATATCGGGGCCTATTCGACCGAGGAGCAACGATGTTGGACGTGATGCATCGCAGGTCGAATGCAGCGCGACTTTCGGCACGGGCTGCTGGAACGAAGGTAGCAGAACGGGGAGGAAAGGCGGCCTGCTAGTAAGGTTCCACGCGTGACCGAGGCTGACCACCAGAGGCCGAACGGCGTTCACGAGACCTTCCACCGCATCGTGCGGTGCATCCCGGAGGGGCGTGTCGCCACCTACGGCCAGGTCGCGGCTCTCGCGGAGCTTCCCCGCAATGCCCGGCAGGTGGGCCACACCCTTTCGCGGGCGGGCGACGACAGCCTGCCCTGGCACCGGGTGGTCAACGCCCGCGGTGAGGTCAGCGAACGGGGTCTGTTCAGCAGCGCTTCCTGCTCGAAGAGGAGGGCATCGTGTTCGACCGGCGCGGCCGCATCGACCTGGACCGTTACGGGTGGTCGCCATGACGGTGCGACGCGGCCAATGCCTGCCGGCGCTCCTGGCTGCCGTCGGAATGGCGACCGTCGTCGGCTGCGGTGCCCCGCCGGAGCCTCCGCCCGAAGGGATGGTCCGCATACCCGGGGGCGCCGTCTCCCGCTCGGGAGCAGAACTCGAGTTCGACCTGGACATCCACGAGGTGACGAACCGGGACTTCACAGCCTTCGTCGACGCGACCGGATTCGTGACCGAAGCCGAGCGTTGGGGCTGGTCCCTCGTCTTCCACCCTGAAGCCACCAACAACCCCGACGAGGAACAGCGGGTCGCGGGAACGCCATGGTGGCTGGGCGTCAACGATGCCGACTGGCGACATCCCAAGGGGCCAGGATCCGAGGCCGAGCCCGATCTCCCCGTCGTCCACGTCAGTTGGGGAGACGCCGTCGCTTTCTGCGAATGGAGCGGAAAGCGGTTGCCGACCGAAGCCGAGTGGGACCTCGCCGCGGCCACCGGCAACGACGGCGCTGGGCAGGCGCAATACCCCTGGGGCGACGAGCCCGCTCCCGACGGGCGCTGGGTCGCCAACGTCTGGCAGGGTGACCAATTCCCGGCTCGGGATGAGGTGACCGATGGGCACGCCTACCTGGCGCCGGTCGGTTCCTATCCCCCGAACGCGCTCGGTGTCTTCGACCTGGGCGGCAACGTCTGGGAGTGGGTCGACGACTGGTACCGGCCCGGCGGGGCGGGCGGCGAGAAAGTCCTCAAGGGCGGCTCCTGGCTCTGCGCCGCGAGCTACTGCGAGGGCTACCGGAACGCGAACCGCAACCACTCGGCCCCCGACTCCGGCCTCGACAACACCGGCTTCCGCTGCGCCCAAAGCCTGCGCTAGAAAAACTGGGTGCGCCTGCTGCGCGGCGCGCCCTCTTCAACGAAGTTTCAGAAAGTCATGAAACTTCCAATAGTTCAGTATCGGTTCGAAAAGAAAAACCCTTGACGGCACGTAAATTCGTGCTACCTTGTCCGGGCTCATTCTTTTCGTAGCGGACGACTCAAGACCCGTTCGCCGCGATTCCACCGACCGCGGCGCCCCATGGGGCGCCGGAGTTTCAGGAGGAAGAACCGATGACCAACGTCGAAACAGGCATAGCCTCGATCGGTCTGCACCTGCCGCCTCTCGCCATGCCCGTCGAGGAACTCGCCGCCCTGCGGGGCGTGGATCCCGACAAGTACCTCATCGGCCTGGGCTGCTCGGAGATCTCACTCTGCCCGCCCGAGTTCGGCATCGTCGACCTCGCTTCCGAGGCCGCCCGACGCGCCCTGTCCCGCTGGGACGGCGAACTCGAGGACATCGGCATGATCGCCGTCGGCACCGAGACCGCGGTCGACATGAGCCGGCCCCTCTCCGCCTTCGTGGCGGAAGAGCTTGGTCTGGTGGGCCACATCCGTTCCTACGAGGTGAAGCACGCCTGCTACGGCGGCACCCTGGCGTTGCGCCAGGCCTGCGAGTGGCGGATGTCCGGCGCGGCCCGGGACAAGGCGGCCCTCGTCGTCGCCGCCGACATCGCGCTCTACGAGCAGGGCGACCCCGGCGAACCGACGCAGGGCGCCGGCGCCGTCGCCTTCGTGGTCGACCGCCCCGAGATCGCAACCGTCGGCCTCGACTCGCACACCTGGAGCGAGCCGGCCTTCGACTTCTACCGTCCGGTTGGCGAGTCCTACCCGCGGGTCGACGGCAAGCTGAGCCTGGAGTGCTACAAGAAGGCGGCGGTGGAGTGCTTCAACGCTCTGTCCGAGGAGCGCAATCCCGCTGAGGTGATGGAGCGGTTCTCCGCGATCTGCTTCCACGTCCCGTTCCCGAAGATGGTCAGAAAGGCGTTCCACCTCGTCGGTGACGTTGCCGGCTGGTCGGCAGAGAGAATCCAACAGCTCTACAACGAGAAGGTCGAACCGTCCATGCTCTGGAACAGGCTCTCCGGCAACTCGTACACAGCTTCGCTCTGGATCGCGGTGGCGAACGCACTGCAGGGCCTGAAGCCGGGTGAACAGGTGGCAGCCTTCTCCTACGGCTCCGGCTTCGGCTCGGAGATCCTCTCACTGATCGCAGGCCCACGCGCCAAGGACGCCGACTGGGCGCAGGACATCGAACGCGACATCGCACGTCGCGGCCGAGTGGACGCAAGCGGCTACAACCTCCTGCGCGCATCAGTTCGTACGGCGGCCGCCTAAAGTCGACCAGCGGCCACCGTCCGGATGGCCGCGGGCTACGGTTCCCTGGACTCCGTAGCCCGCGCCATCCGCTTTAGCTGTTCAGCGAACTCGTCGAGCACCGCGGCGGCGATGTCGATCTGCGCCTGCGCCCTGTCCCACTCGCCCTGCTCGATCGCCTCCCGGACCCCCGGCAGCGTCTTGACGCCGTAGCCGGTGTAGAGACCGGGCGAATAGAGGTGGTGCCGGAACCAGGGGCGACCCGGCAGGCCGTCATCCCGCGTCAGCAGCCGTTCGCTGCCCACGACGAGTTGGTCGAGCTGCTCCTGGACGGCATCGTCGCCCGACCGAGCCGCTGAAGCCAGGGACTCGTCGGCCGACTTCGCGGCCCGCACCAGCCGGTCGTGCGCGTTTCTGAGCGGCGCGAAGTTCAGATACGGAGCGGGCTCCCGCGCTTCCGGTTCCACGAACGGCCGCGTCGGATCGGCCGCCAACCGGAAATCGCCGCTTCGCACCAGTTCACTCTCCCGCTCCAGCCGGTCCCGCTCGCTCGCCGCAAGCTCGACGACCTCGTCGACGTAGCGGCCTACGGTCGCCGCTGTCGTGCCGAACTCGAACGGCAACACGTCGGCGTTGGCCAGCCGCAACGTGAGGCGAAGGCCGGTGCGGGCCAGAGCCGCGCCGTAGACCGCGCCCGGGTCGACGAAACGGCGGTAGAAGTCAAAGGTGTCGAAGGCCGTGTGGTACTCGCCGCCCGACGATTCGCCGCCGTAGCCGACGTTGAGCGACGACACGCCGAGGTGCTGGAGAAACGGCGAGTAGTCGGAGCCGGACCCCAGGGCGGAGATCCGCAGCCGGTCCGAGGCCCGAAGCCGCTGGTACTCGGCCGAACTGCCGCGGGCGCGGCGGGAGGCGCGCAGCCGCTCACCGACGCTGACCCCGGTCTGCGGGTCCTCGACGTCGTTGGCGACCTGGTTGACCAGGGTCTCCAGGGCGTGCGACCCGCCGGCGCGCAGAAAGCCGCGGCTGTTCGAGTCCGAGTTGATGTAGACCGCCGCATGCTCGCGAAGCTCGTCGGCGTGGTGCTCCGCCCACTCGGTAGAGCCGAGCAGGCCCGGCTCTTCCGCATCCCAGGCGGCGTACACGATCGTGCGACGGGGCCGGTGCCCCTCCCTCGCCAACCGGCCGACCGCTTGCGCCTCGGCCAGCAGACCGATCAGGCCGCTGATCGGATCCCGGGCGCCGATGACCCAGGCATCGTGGTGGTTTCCCCGCAGGATCCACTGGTCCGGTCGTTCGCTTCCCGGCAGCCGGGCGATCACGTTGTGCGCCGGCGCGAGGCTCCAGTCGAACTCGAGCTGCAGCCGCACACGAGCAGGGCCGGGGCCGATCCGGTAGGTGATCGGAAGACCGCCTCGCCAATCGGCCGGCGCCGTCACGCCGCCCAGCGCCTCGAGCAGCGGCTGCGCGTCCAGCCAGGAGATCGGCAGCACGGGGATCTGCATCAGGGTCTCGGCGTCGCCGCGCTCGAGCCGGGTCGCGTCCTCCGTGGCGCCTCGCATCGGTGTCAGCGGATCGCCGGGGCGAAGCGGCAGGTCGAGCACCGAGCCCCGCTGCACCGCGCTCGGGTGCTTGAACGAGCCGTCCGGATACCCCGCGCCCTGGCTGTAGCCGTCGTCGCCGGGATCGTTGAAGATCAGGCAACCGACCGCGCCGCGTTCGAAGGCGACCTTCGGCTTGATGCCGCGCCAGGAACCGCCGTAGCGGGCGATCACGATCTTGCCGCGCACATCGATTCCGAGCCGTTCGAGCACGTCGTAGTCCGCGGGGATGCCCCGATTCACGTAGACGAGTTCGCCCGTCACGTCGCCATCCGCCGAGAAGGCGTTGAACGGAGGCAGTCCCTCAGCGACCGCGGTCTCCGCCGTGTCGTCCCCCGCCGCCGGCTCCTCGATCAGGGACGCCTCGAACCGGGTCGGCTCGAGCAGGGTCAGCGAACGGCGACGGGGTGTCGGGAACAGGACGTGGTACGTCTCGATCTCGGCCTCGAAACCCCACTCCCTGAACCGCTCCACCATCCAGCGCGCGTTCGCCTCGGCCTGGGGCGAACCGGCATGGTGCGGCCGCGGCGTCATCCCGCGGTTCCACTCCAGGAGTTCCTCGGACGCGATCCAGGCATCTGCCCGCTCCTCCATGTCCCGCTGGGCAGCGACCCGGTCCGGATGGAAGCCGATCAGGTCCTGGGGGAACGCCGGCGCAGTAAACAGCACCACCGTCAGGAGGGGCAAAGCCTCGGCTAGCAGCCTGCGCCGCGGACACTGGGTGCGCCGGCGTCCCCGCCGGCATCCGGCGCGAAGCGCCGGGTTCTGGACTCTCTGTCGTGCTAGCAGCCTCGCCATCTCAAGCCCCCCGATCCGCGGCCGCCAGCACCGTGTTCCGCAGCAGCATCGCCACCGTGGTCGGTCCCACGCCGCCAAGACGCGGGGTGATCCAGCTCGCCACCTCGCCGACCGACTCGTCGACGTCGGGCAAGAGCTTCCGGCCCTCCCAACTGATGCCGCCGCTGACGACGACCGCGCCGGGCTTGATCATCTCCGGCTGGACGAATCGCGGCACGCCCAGCGCCGCGACGACGATGTCGGCGCGGCGCGTGAACGGCGTCACGTCGCGGGCGCCCGTGTGAACGATCGTGACAACGGCGTTCGCGCCCGGCTGCTTCAGGGTCAGCAGCAGCGACAGGGGCCGCCCGAGAGTCGGACCGCGACCCAGGACGACGACCTCGCGGCCGCCGACGTCGATTCCGTAGTGAACGAGCATCGCCTGGATTCCCGCGGGCGTGCAGGGCACCGGCCCGCGCTCCTGCAGCACCAGCTTGCCCAGGTTGGTCGGGTGCAGGCCGTCCGCGTCCTTCTTCGGATCCATGCGCGCCAGAGCCTCGTTGAAGTCGAAGCCGGCAGGCACCGGGTGCTGGATGATGTAGGCGTCGACTTCCGGGTCCGCGTTGAAGCGGTCGACGGCGGCAAGAAGTTCCGCCTGGCCGGCGTCCGCCGGAATCTCGGCGTTGAACGAGGCGATCCCCACCTCCTCGCAGGTCTCGTGCTTCTTGCGGACGTAGCCGGCAGAGGCCGCGTCGTCGCCGACCAGGATCGTGCCCAGGCCGGGGCGTGTGCCGGCCGCGCGAAGTTCTTCGACCCGCTCCCCGACTTCGGCGAGTACCGCCTCGGCGACCGGTTGGCCTGCGAGCAATTGAGCTGTCATTCGTGGATCTCCGTGGCGGCGGGCGGTCAGTCCCCGGGGCGCCCGTGTTCGTGCGAGTGATCGTGGTGATGGTGGTCGTGGTGATGATCGTGACCGTGGGGCCGCGCCGCGAGCTGGCGGGTCAGGCCGTCGATTTCCGGGACTGCGACGAGTCCCGCCGCTTCAAGCGAGTCCTCGAAGGCCTCCCGCCAACGCTGCCAGTAGTCCCAGGACTCCCCCGCACTGGGTGCGCCGGCGTCTCTGCCGGCATCCGCCGCAGGCGGCCAATCTGCCCGCTCCTCCCAGGCGGCTATCCGCGCGATCAGACGCTGCCTGAACGCTTCCCAGTCCAGACGCCCGGCCTCGACCAAGGTCATCGTCAGTCCGAACAACCGGCTCTCCCAGGGCGCGCTGAAGGCCAGCTCCCCGTTCTCACGCGGCGGCGCGGCGGCACCGTCTTCGTCCAGCCGGACAGGCAGGCTCATGAAGGTCTCGCTCCGCGCCAGCTACGCAGGCGGTCCACGCCGGATACGTGCAAGCCGCCCGCGTTCCCGGGGTTCACGGCCGCTCGACGCCGATCATCGAGTCGCGGCTGACAAGGGCGGTCAGTTCCTCGACGCCCAGTTCGTCCGTGCCCTGCGGCCGCTGCGGCAGGACCATGTAGCGGACTTCGGCGCTCGAGTCCCAGACCCGCACTTCGACGTCCGGCGACAGGTCGAGTCCCAGTTCCGCAAGCAGCCGCCGCGGTTCCCTTACGGCGCGCGACCGGTAGGCGGGCGACTTGTACCAGGCCGGCGGCAGCCCGAGCACCGCCCACGGATAGCACGAGCAGAGTGTGCACACGACCAGGTTGTGGACCGCGTCCGTGTTCTCCTTGACCACCAGGCGGGCGACGTGGGAGTCCGTGTTGTCGCCGAAGCCCAGCTCCCGGATCGCGGGCATGCCGTCCTCGAGCAGCCGCGCCCTGAACTCCGGATCGGTCCAGGCCTCGGCCACGACCCGCGCCCCACGCAACGGGCCGATGTCCTGCTCGTAGCGTTCGACCAGGGCGTCGACGGCGGCGGACTGGACCAGCCCCTTCTTTACCAGCAGCGTCTCGATCGCCTCGGTCCGGATCTCGGGTGATTCGCTTCCGTGCGGATCAACAGTCACTCCAGCGCCTCCAGGTAGGGCTCGAACAGATCGATGTAGACCGTGGTCCCGGCTTCGGCTTCGTCGCCCCAGAGCACCGGGCTCTCGAAACCGACGGTGTAGAGATACTCCGGCGACTCGCCCCGGCCGGCGGCGTTCGTGTCGGGATAGACACAGGCCGGGTGAACCTCGGCGATCACGCCCCGTCGACCGCGCGCGTAGCCGGGCAGCCGCGTGTGTCCCCTGGGGTGGCGGTTCCAGGTACGCACTTCGTCACCGACGGCGAACCGTGGGGCGCGGTCGACCTCGCGGGTCACCGAACCGGTTTCGGGCCGCTCCGGCAGGGTGTCGCCGTCCAGACGCTCCCGCGCCAGCGTCTCCAGGGCGTAGAGCCAGCGGCCGTAGTAGCCGTCGGAGAGGTAGCGGTCCGGCGGCATCCGCTCGATCGCGTGGCGGAACGCGTCGATGTTCGCCAGCCCGGCGCCCATCGCATACCCGGCGAGGGCGCAAACGCGTCCCTGCCAGGCCTCGGGGAACAAGGCCTCGTCCAGACGGCGATCCACGGCCCCGAAGCCATGCATGCCGCCCATGTCGTGGATTCCGTTCATGCTCCTGAGGCGGGCGCGAGTCTACTAGGGGCTATTCTCAGGTGATGGACACCGCCGATTCCCGGCCGCGCGCGGCCACCCGTCTGGCGCACGCCGACGATTACCCGTTCCTGGGCCAGGGCAGGGCGCCGCTCGACGTGGCGGCCGCCGAGGGCTGCTACATGATCACGCCCACCGGTCGCCGGATCCTCGACGCCGCCGGAGGCGCCATCGTCTCGAACATCGGACACGGACGGCGGGAAGTGGCGGAGGCCTACGGACGGGCCGCGGCGCAGACCGACTACATCGTGCCTCCCTTCGCGACCCCGGCGCGAACGGAGCTGGTCCACCGCATGCGGACCCGCTGGCTGCCCGGGTCCTGTTCGCGAGCGGCGGTTCCGAAGCGATGGATCTCGCGATCCGGTTCGCCCGCCAGCACCACCTGTCGGCGGGACGCCCCGAGCGCTGGCGGGTGTTCGGGCGCGATCTCTCCTACCACGGCGCCACGATGGCAACGTTGGCCGTCGGCGGACACAAGGGCCGCCGGGCCGGCTTCGAGCACTGGCTGGTCGACGAGCAGACCGATCAGCCACGACCGCCCGCTCACTACTGCATGCGCTGCCCGATGGGGAAGACGTTTCCTTCGTGCGACATCGCCTGCGCCGACGAGGTCGAGCGGGTGTTCGAGGAGATCGGCCCCGAGGAGATCGCGGCCTTCGTCGTCGAACCGATCGTCGGTTCGAACGCCGGCGCGCTCGTACCCCCCGGCGACTACCTCGAACGGGTCGCCCGGATCTGCCGGCGGCACGGCGTTCTCCTGATCGCCGACGAGGTGATGACCGGCTACGGCCGGACCGGCCGCAAGTTCGGCGTCGATCACTGGGACATCGTCCCCGACATCCTGGTCGGCGGCAAGGGACTGACCGGCGGCTACGCGCCCCTGGTCGCGATCTGCGCCCGCGACGAGGTCACGGAGCCGATCAGGGACGCGGGCGACTCGGTCATGTTCTTCACCTACGGCGCCCACTCGCCCGCCTGCGCCGCGGCCAGCGAGGTGCTGCGCATCCTCGAAGACGAGGAACTCGTCGAACGCGCCGCGACCGTCGGCGCGGAGCTCGGCGAGCGCCTGCGGGAGACCTTCGCCGATCATCCCCACGTGGCCTGCTCTACGGCATCGAGATCGTCCAGGACCGCGAAACGCTCGAACCGTTCCCCGCCGACCTTGCGTTGGTCAACGCGGTCGTCGCGGCCGGACTGTCGATGGACGTCTTCTTCTATCCCGGAGGCAACGACCCGGCCCGCGACGTCGTCTGCCTGGGCCCGCCCTTCATCCTCGGCGAGGAGGAGATCGAGAAGATCGTCACCGTGCTGCCGAAGGCGATCGACAGCGCGATCGCCCGCAAGGGGCCTGCGCCGTCATTGCTGGGGCCGCCGGAGCGGGA
>JAGWAG010000030.1:38544-44318 GCA_021296535.1 Acidobacteriota bacterium
AGGTGTATCGGCCGATCATTGCCGTCCACAAGTGGTTCGCTCGCCGGCCCGGAACCCTGTTCCGGGGCCTCCTGCTATCCGAGTTCGCTGACGAGCCTCTGCACGAGTCCTTCTACCGTTCCCACGATTTCCCTGGAGTCCGTGTCGCAGACCCGTTCATGGGCGGCGGCATCCCGCTCATCGAAGCCAACCGGATCGGCTGCGACATCGAGGGACTTGACATCAATGCAATGGCGGCGTGGATTGTCCGGGAGGAGATCGCCTCGATCGATCTCACGGCCTATCGGGAGGCGGCCAGCGCTCTGAGGAGCGCCCTCGATGCCCACGTAGGTCACTACTACCGGACTGCCTGCCCTCTGTACGGAGACTCGGAAGTCTCGGTCAAGAGCTTCCTCTGGGTGAAGACGCTGATGTGTCGAGGCTGCGACCACTCGATCGACCTGTTTCCCGGCTTCGTCCTGGCCAGGGACAGCCGTCACCCGACCAACGTTCTGATCTGTCCCGAGTGCGGCGACCTCAACGATGCCGCCGACCTGGCAAGGCCCGGCGACTGTACGTCCTGCTCCGCGGAACTGCGTGCCGCCGGACCGGCAGGCCGTGGCCGCTGCGATTGCCCGAAGTGTGGCCACTCGAACACCTATCCAGACACGCCGTCCCGTCCGCCCGCTCACCGGCCGTTCGCGATCGAGTACCACAACCCGAAGCGCCGGCCCCACCACAAGGGGCGGTTCTTCAAGAAACCTGACGCCGAAGACCTGGAGCGTGTTCGGGCTGCGTCCGAAGAGTGGCGCGGTCTGGCGCCGCGCTTCGTGCCAGACACCGAGGTTCCCGCTGGCGACGAAAGCGACCGGCTACGCCGCTGGGGCTACGGCCGCTACCGCGACATGTCCAATCCGCGGCAACTGCTGGGTCTGGAGTTGAGCTGCCGGCTGATTGCGGCTGAATCGGATGCTCGCATCCGGCAAGCCCTCGCAACCAACCTGTCCGACCTCCTGCGCTACCAGAACATGCTCTGTCGCTACGACTCCAAGAGCCTGAAGGCCTTGGACGTCTTTTCGGTCCATGGATTCCCGGTGGGGCTGGTGCAGTGCGAGCCCAACCTGCTCGGGATTCCGAGATCGAACGGCGGAAACGTGGGCTCCGGGGGCTGGTCGAACATCACCAGCAAGTACCTGGAGGCGAAGCGATTCTGCGATGCGCCGTTCGAGGTGAGACAGGTTGGGTCGCGCCGGCGCCGCGTTCCGATTCCGGGCGAGCGCATCGGTGCGGAAGCCAACGGCCGCATCCGGGCCGTGCGACTGCGCCGCGCGGACGCTACCTCCACCGACTTCAAGCCCGGCACTCTGGACGCGGTGCTGACGGACCCGCCCTACTTCGGCAACGTTCAGTACGCAGAGCTCATGGACTACTGCTTCGCCTGGCTGCAACGCCTTGCCGCCACTGACGACGAGGGCTTCAACCGCAACTCCACACGCTCGAGCCGAGAGCTGACGGGCAATGCGACCGAGGCCAGGGGGCTGTCCCACTTCGCGGAAGGTCTGTCTGCCGCCTGGACTCGAGCAGCCGATGCGCTGAAGCCAGGCGCACCTCTGGCTTTCACGTTCCATCACAATCGAGTAGAGGCCTACAGTGCCGTAGGCGTCGCGATCCTCGACCCCGGCTTCGTCTGCACCGCAGCGCTTCCGTGCCCAGCGGAGATGAGCGGCTCGATTCACATTCACGGCACCACCTCATCGATCGTGGACAGCGTGTTCGTTTGCAGACCCGCGGGCACAGCGTTGCCGCATGAGTTCCCCAACTCCGAGGAAGACCTCTCGACGCAGATCGCCAAGGAGCGGTCCCAGTTGCGAGCGGCCGGCTGGAAGGCCACCTACGGCGACATCCGGTGCATGCTCCTCGGCCACCTGACCCGCCTCGCCGTCAATGAACTTCACGTCCGGTGGAACAAGTCCCTGCCTACGGAGCAACGGCTCCGGCTCGTCGAAGAAGCGCTGAGGCGGTTCGGAAGCCCGGACGAACTTGCTCGACGCTTCGCGGAAGCGCCGTTGCCGGAACAGCCCGCGACCCGGTCTCCCAGAGAGGCTGCCCCTGAGGTAGAGCAGGTTGCCATTCCCTTTTGAGGTCCCCTTCGACGAGGTCGCGTCGAACCTCGATCGCTTCGTGGACGCCGTGTTCGGGGCTCTCGAATCCGAGTTTCTCGTCATGCCGCGAGGCGACGGCTTCGTCGACTTCCCCACGTTCGAGGCCGGCTACGAGCGGCTGGGAGGTCACGCCGGAGCACGTAGCGGAGGCCGTCCTCGACCAACCGATCTCACTGATCGTTCTTCGCTGCATGCTGGGCTTCACTCCGCCGGAATGGGCCTACCTCGCCACCCGGTACACCGGCATCGACGTACCCCAGGGCGCAGCGCGGACACTGGACCGCGGAATCCGGACCGATCCCGCACGGCCGCTTCCACGGAACGGGGGCGTGACCGAACAAAGAGTGAGGGCGCTTGTCATGGTCGCGTGCGAACACTTGGCTAGAGGCGCTCCAACCGTGTCCGCTGACCGACTTCATCGGCTCGACAAGGCCGACACGGCTGACGGGCTACCAAGCCTTCGAACGATCGCGACGCTCGGCGCCCCTTACTCCGTGCTCCTGTACGAGCGGTTTCTGGGCCGCCCATTCGCCGGACACCGAGACTCCGTCAGCGAAATCGTCGGGAATCTGGTCGAGAACGCCATCGAGCATGAGCTGGAGCGGGCAGAGATCAGCTTCCGTAAGACGAAGCGGGCAGAGAGAATCCCCGACTTCGACCAGGCACCGGACTTCATCGTCCCCAGCGAGCTGAATCCTCAGATCGTCATCGAGGCCAAGCTCAGCGAAGACGATGGAACTGCGCGAGACAAGATCACCAGAGTCCAGCATCTGGGCGACCTCCGGACAGCCCCAAGTTTCAGGTCGTCGCATGCATCGCGGGCCGCGGGTTCGGTATTCGCCGCGAGGACATGAAGAAGCTCATCATCGCCGCCCGGGGGAAGGTGTTCACGCTGCAGAACATTTCGGACTTGGTCGACCACACCCGACTGCGCGATTTCAGCGCCTCCCCCCGCGGCTGACTCCGCGCCGAAGCACGGTCTCGTCTCTTCTTTCAAGACCGATGACCCAGTCACAGGTCATTTCACTCGCGTGACTCCCACCGGCTCATCGATGCCCTCCACCCACATCTTGCATTGCCCTCCTGCACGGAAGATCGTGACGCGAGGCATGTAGGCATACGAATACTCATAGTGCCACTCCGATTGCTCCCAGATCTGACCATTCATCAACTTAACGAGCGTATCCCCTTCCCACCCCTCGAACTCACCATCGACCCGGCTCTCGGTGTCACACCCCGGACGGCCGAGGACAGGTCGCTCCTCCGGGTTCGCCTCTTCGGTCTCTCCGACTCCCGCCTCCTGAACCGACCTTTGCCTGAGCGTTGCGCGACTCTCGCTCCGCGTGCTCTCGCGCAGTTGCTCACACTTGAACGTCTGCCTGGGGCTAACCGTCCCATCCGTAGAGCGCGAGAAATCGTAGTAAAGGCCAGTGCCGTCAGGCTCGATGCGGAACATGTAGTCGAACGTGCCATCATCACCGACACCGAAATCCCAGCGTCGGTCTAGCCCTCGAACCTCAAAAGCCGTCCAGTACGTCGTGCCGGCAACCGACACCTCACCGGTGTGCTCCAAGTGAGTCAGAGTGAGTAATACGTTCGTGCGGTTGAAATCCGTCATGTCGAAGCAGCGCCACGTCTCCAACGATTCAATCCGCTCCACCGCATCATCATCTCCGTTCTCCGCAGCGAGGCGGTACCAACGCACTGCCTGGCTGAAGTCCCGCTCCACGCCGTTACCAGTCTCATACTGAAAGCCGAGGAGAAGCTGCGCCGCAGCATGGCCCTGCTCTGCTGCCAACCGGTACCACCGCACAGACTCGGCGTCGTCCTCCTCCACGCCATGTCCCAAATCGTACTGGAGTCCTAGCGCAACCTGCGCCCCAGCATGGCCCTGCTCTGCTGCCAACCGGTACCACCGCACAGCCTCGGCGTTGTCCCCCTCCACGCCGTACCTGCGGCCGAGACTGTACTGCGCCTCGGCGTCGCTCGGTTCGTCAGACCCGGAGGAGCTCGGCAGCGTGTGCCTTGGCTCGGTTCGCCGGAGGGCTTCCAGTGCATCGGGATGGCCTTGCTCAGCGGCCAAGCGAAGTAAACGGATGGCCTCATCCGTGTCTTCAGACACGCCCCACCCGGCGGCGTACATCAACCCGAGGTTGTACTGGGCCTGCGCGATTCCCTGCGCGGCTGCCAGTTGCGTCCAGCGTGCGGCTTCGGCGTGGTCTTGGGGAACGCCCAGTCCTTCGGCGTACATGTGCCCGAGGTTCGTTTGGGCTTGTCCGTTGCCTTGTTCGGCAGCCGCGCGGAACCACCGGAGCGCCTGCATACCGTCGGTTCCCAGGTAGATTCCGCCGAGTTCGGCCATCGCTCCGGTGTGCCCCTGATGGGCCGCTCGGAGTAGCCAGGACAGAGCCAACTCCTTCCCCTCGTCGTCACCTACATCACCACGCGCGTATGCGGTCGCGAGGTCGTACTGTGCATCAGCATCACCACCCTCCGCAGCGCCCAGGAGTTCATCGAATCGGGTGTCGCCCGGTGCTTCAGACCCGCCTCCTAGCGTCGCACCCAGCTCGGCGAGTTCATCGAGCGTGTCCCCGAACATCTCAAGTGTCTGGGCATGGCCCTGTTGGGCTGCACGACGGAGCCACCGTACGGCCTCGACTCCGTCTTGAGGGACACCATCTCCCTGAAGGTACAGAGTGCCGAGCTTGAACTGCGCGTCCGCATGGCCTTGTTCCGCTGCCAATCGGAGCCAGCGTGCAGCTTCGACAGGGTCTTTTGCTACACCCCGGCCCTCGTGGTAGGGCAACCAGAGCACGAACTGCGCGTCGGCATAGCCCTGTTCACCAGCGCGCCGATACCACTGAGCGGACTCGGCGTAGTCTTGAGGAACACCCGCTCCGGCGCTGTACATGCCGCCCAACTCAAACTGGGCCTCGGCGTCGCCCTGGTCGGCGGCACGGCGAATCCACTTCGCGGCCTCGGAATGGTCCTTGGGCACGCCGTGCCCGTTGTAGTACATCAACCCTAGGTAGAACTGCGCCGTTGGATTGTCCTGCTCGACGGCTCGCCGATACCACTTCAGCGTTTCCGAGTAGTCCCGTGGCACGCCGTTCCCGGCGTAGTACAGCCGTCCGAGAATGGCCTGGGCCTCGGGATGTTCCTGTTCAGCAGCTAACCGAATCCACTTCACGGCTTCGGCGGGGTCGACCTCCATGTATGTGACCCCGAGCTGAAGCGCGGACGCGGCATGGCCGTTCTCCGCCAAGTCCCGCAGTCGCGCAGCGTCAGACGGCTCCAGTCGACCCGTAGCCGCAGTCTGAGGATAAACGGCCGTGGCGAACGCCAGGCACACGGCGAACGCCGTGACAACCAGAGCGAACCCTCCAAAGGACATTCGGCGGAAACAACTGGTGTGCGGCGCGAAAGATGTCACGAATCGAAGCCCCGGCATGGACGCTAGAGCGCGTTGCCTGTTCAGGAAGTCTTGACGCGAGAAGCTACCATTACGATACCAATCGACTCACTGTCAGTTTCATGCTGGCGCGCGCCATCAATAGCTGGAGATCGAGATCTCCTTCTCCGTGATGAACTCCAACAACGCCGGCGTGCCCGCCTCCGTCGCCTCGATGCCGC
>JAGWAG010000030.1:44354-45387 GCA_021296535.1 Acidobacteriota bacterium
AGGCCTTCGCCATGTCGGCGTAGTGGCCGGAGATGTCCGTGCTGCGGTACTTCTCGGTCGCCACCTGCATGATCGGCAGCTCGATGGCCATCGAGAAGTTGTTCAGCAGGATCGAGAGGATCGGCAGGCGCTCCCGCACCGCGGTCTCGAAGTCCATGCCGGTGAAGCCGATGGCGGCGTCACCCCAGACGTTGATGCAGAGCTTGTCCGGCTGCGCGAGCTTCGCGCCCATCGCGAGGCCGAGGCCGTAGCCGAGCTGGGTCGTCTTGCCCCAGCCGATGTACGAGAGCGGCGTCGTGCTGCGCCAGAAGGGCGAGATCTGGTCACGCGGCGAGCCGGCGTCATGCGTGATGATCACGTTGTCGCGGTCGACGGTGTGCATCAGGTCCCAGAGCACGCGGTAGGGCGACAGGGGCGCCGAGTCGGAGGTCAGCTTGGGCATCCACTCGTCGAGCCAGCCGGAGCGGATCCTCTCGATCTCGGCCGGCACGGAGTCGGCCCGCGCCGCGGCATGCGGCAGAGACTGCCCTTCCAGCTCCCCGATCAGGGCGGCGAGAGTGAGCTTCGCGTCGCCCGCCACGACGCAGTCGGAAGCGACGTTCTTGTTCAGGTCGACCGGATCGAGCGTTGCGTGCACGTACTTCGCCTGCGGGTACTTGCCGAAGTAAAGACCGAAGCCTGTCGTCGTGAAGCTGCAGCCGATGCCGAAGATCACGTCCGCCGCGCCCAGGAACTCGTGCACCGTCTTCGGCACCGCGCGGCCGCCGCAACCGAGCGCCAGAGGATGGTCCTCGTTGAACGAACTCTTGCCGCCCAGGCTGGTCGTCACCGGCGCGTTGAGCAGTTCGGCCAGTTGCCTGAGCTCGTCCCAGGCCTCGGCGTAGTGGACGCCCTGCCCGGCGTAGATCACCGGCCGCTCCGCTGCAGCCAGCATCGCCGCCGCTTCGCGGACCAGGTCGGGGTCGGGACCTACCCGCACTCGCCCGTTGGGCCGAGGACCCAGGTCGTCCGGAACATCCTCGCCGAAGACGTC
>JAGWAG010000031.1 GCA_021296535.1 Acidobacteriota bacterium
CATGCCGGTAGTGTACTTCCGCGTTCTCTGCCGTCACTCGATTCTCCTCCGTTCGCTCGGGCTTTGGGTCGTCCGCCGAAACCGGCGGGCAATCCTCGGCTTCTGAAGACCAGGACGGAGTTCGGGGCTGTTTCTTCGACTCGGGGGCCGCGACGAGCCTGAAGTCCGCGCACCGACAGGCCGGCCCGCTGGTGCTACTGTCCGCCGGCGCGGTGCGCGGCACGAGGCGCGGCGCCCGGCGCGCGAAGGCACTGGAGACTGCGAATGCGATTCAGCTACTGGCCCGCCCCGACGATGCCCTGGCCCGACCTGCTGGAAATGTCACGGTACGTGGAGGCGACCGGCTGGGACGGCATCTGGTATGCCGACCACTTCATGCCGAACGGTGAGGACACGTCGGCGCCGTGGGCGGAGTGCTGGGCCACGATCGCTGCCTTGGCGGCGGCCGTCCCGCGGGTGCGTCTCGGTCCGCTGGTCACCGGCAACACGTACCGGCATCCGGCGGTGCTGGCGAAGATGGCGGCGACGATCGATCACATCTCGGGTGGTCGCGTCGTGCTGGGCCTCGGCGCCGGCTGGCAGGAGAACGAGCACCTGGCTTACGGCATCCCGTTCTACACGCTGGGCGAGCGGCTCCGCCGGCTCGACGAAGCCTGCCGGGTGATCAAGGCGCTCTATGGCCGGCCGAGTGCGAACTTCGTTGGCGATGCCTACCAGTTGGTCGGCGCGCCGCTGGAGCCGAAGCCGGTGCAGGACCCTCTGCCGTTGATGGTCGGAGGCGGCGGCGAGAAGGTGACCCTGCGGATCACGGCCCAGCATGCAGACGAGTGGAACGTGTGGGGCACCGCGGACATCCTCAAGCACAAGATGGCGGTGCTCGAGGCCCACTGCGAGAACGTCGGACGCGACCCGGCCGAGATCGAACGCTCGGCGGTGGCGCTGCTGTTCCTGAGCGACGACGCGGCGTTTCTGGCCAAGGTGCGGGCGCGCGGCACGGCGATGCCCTCGAACATCGGCGGCGTGTCCGAGATCGTCGATGCTGTCGGCGCCTACCGCGACACCGGGGTCGACGAGTTCATCGTCCCGGCGTTCAATCTGGGTGAAAAGGACCGGCAGAAGGACGTTCTCGACCGCTTCATCGAGGAAGTCGCGCCGGCCTTCCGCTGTGTGACTGCCGCTGACTGATTCCGTGAATGATTGTGCTGACGCGGTGAGGTCGAACAGCATGGACCAGTCTAAAGAGGGCGGCAGGGGAGGAGAGGACCCCCGGGCCGCCGATGAGGCCGCAGGCCGTTCCGACCTGCAGATGTCGTCTGAAGCCATGCTGGCTCTGGCCGGCAAGGCGGCGGACTGCCTCGTGAAAACGCCTGGGACGGAGAATTCAAGGAGGGGCTCGAGCGCCTGTTACTCGAGAAGCCGCCAGAAGATGGCCGCCCGGCCGAGGAGGTCCTGCGGCGGGCCGTAGACGACATCCTCCCGATGACGACCCGCCTGGACCATCCCCGCTGTTTCGGGTTCGTTCCTTCGGAGCCGACCTGGCCTGGGGTCGTCGCGGATTTCCTGGCCTGCCTGCACCTGGCTGGTCGCGAGCGGTCCGAGCCAGGTCGAGCTCGTCGTCCTGGACTGGTTCCGGCGCTGGCTCGGTTACCCGGAGAGTGCCGGGGGTTTGCTGACCAGCGGCGGCTCCGCCGCCAGCGTGGACGCCTTCGTCGCTGCCCGGGAAGCGGCCGGCAATCCGGAGCGCCCGTCCGTCTACATGAGCGACCAGAGCCACAGTGCGCAGGCGCGTGCCGCGGTGATCGTCGGCATCCGGCGGGAGGGCATCCGCATGGTCGCGACCGACGGGGAGTACTGTCTGGACATGAAGGCTCTGGCGCGCGCGGTCGCCGAGGATCGCGCCGCGGGGTTCCAGCCCATGGCGATCTGCGCCAACGCCGGGGCGTCGAGCACCGGAGCGATCGACCCGCTCCAGGAGATGGCGGATTTCTGCGAGGCGGAGGACATCTGGTTGCATGTCGACGCCGCCTACGGTGGTTTCGCCGCGCTCACCCGGGACGGCGCCCGGCTCCTCGCCGGAATCGAGCGCGCCGACTCGATCGGCCTGGACCCGCACAAGTGGCTCTTCCAGCCGTACGAGGTGGGCTGCCTGCTGGTCAAGGATGCCAGCAAGCTCGAAGATGTCTTCGCCTTCGGCACGACGGTGCTCCAGGACACGATCTGGGGCGCGAACCACCCGAACATCAACGATCGCGGTCTTCAGTTGAGCCGCTCGTTCCGGGCCTTGAAGATCTGGATGTCGATTCAGACGTTCGGCATGTCCGCGTTCAGGCGGGCCGTGTCCAAGGGGATGGAACTCTCGAAGCGAGCCGAGGCCTACGTTCAGGAGAGTCGGACCCTGGAACTGCTGACGCCGGCGTCACTTGGGATCGTCTGCATGCGGGTGAACCCCGCAGGCGCCGGCCTGAAGGACGAGACGCTCGAGGAGATCAACCGGGAGGTCCTGGCCCGTCTGTTCTGGGATGACCTGGCGTTCGTTTCGTCTACCTCGCTCCACGGGACCTTCTCGCTTCGCCTCTGCATCATCAACCACTCGACGAGTTGGAACGACGTGCGGGAGACGCTGGAAGCGGTGGAGCGGTTCGGCGAGGAGGCAGTGGCGGCGTGACTGCCGGTTGGCCGCCGCCAGCGCCTTAGGGGTAGTAGCCCGACATCGTTCGCACTTCGGCGCCCCGGCGGTCCACTTCCACCCGGATCACCCGGAAGTCGCTATCCGGTTTCGTACTCGTCGACTGGTATGTCAGCAGGTAGCGGTTGCGGAGTTCCCGTTCGATCTGGCCGTAGACGGCATCGAGTTCATCCACGTCTTCGATCAGGAAGGCCTGCCCGCCGGTCTCTTCGGCAATGCGCTCGAGGACGCGCCGCGTGTTGCGGTCCCTGGCCGCGCGCTTGAGGCCGATGGCGTAGATCGTCACGCCCGAGCGCTGCGCGGTTTCGAGCGCGCTCTCGAACGAGAAGGTGCTGTTCTCGTCCTTGCCGTCGGACAGGAGCAGGAGCGCCTTCTGGCCGCTGATGCCGTCGAAGTAGCTCAGCGAGTAGACGAGGCTGTCGTAGAGGGCCGTCGTGCCCGTCGCTTCGAGACCCGCCAGCGCCCGCGCGAGCATGCCGGTGTCCTTCGTGAACCTGCTCTCGACCTGTGGACGATTGGCGAAGGTAAGCACGGCCAGCCGATCCTGGGGCTGGAGCGCCTTGTCCACGAACCGCTGCGCCGCGGTCTGGACCTGCTCGATCGAATCCTCCATCGAAGCCGACGTGTCGATCAGGAGACCGGCGTGGAACGGAGTGTCGTCGACCCACTCGAAGCGCCGGATGGTCTGCGCGGCACCGTCTTCGGTGATCTGGAAGCGGTCCTGCGAAAGATCGGGGACCGGCCGTCCCGAAACGTCCACCACGCTGGCGAACAGTTCGACGTACTGGACGTTGATCCGTTCGATCGGATTCGGGCTGTTGATGAAGACGACGTCCTCGGTGCTGCTGCCGTCGGCGAGGAAGGCGGCGGCGCGCAGGTAGGTCAGGGCGGGTCCGTCGAGGACGACCGGCTGCACCCAGGGCGGTTGGTAGAGGGTGGCGATCCGTTCTTCGCCGAGGAAGAGTTCCAGGCGTTCGACCTCATCGCCATCGGGAGTGGCGATCTCGAGCACGGCCCGCGTGCTCTCGAGGAACTGTTCGCCGGAGCGCGGCTCGATGAATCGGGCGCGGAAGCGCTGGCCGCCGCGGTTGACGGACATCTCGTCCGAGGCGACGACCTCGCCGTCCTTCAGTCCCTCGACGCGCACCCGGTGTTCGGTCGGATGGGAGCCGAGGTTCAGTTCGACGTCGAACGGGGGACGGCGCTTGCGCAGGATCTCCCGGCCGTCGAGCGAGAAGGCGACCGCGTCGAAGTCGCCGATCGCGTGAGTCGAGAAGCGGACCATGCCTACCCGCACCCGTTCGTCCCGCGGAGGCACGAGGCGCAGCAGCCGCTCGCCGCGGGACGCTGCCGCGTTTGCCTCGGCCAGGGCCGGGAAGGTCTCGAGAATGCTCTTGCGCAACGACTCCCCGTCTTGCAGGTTGGGCACCGGGATCGTCTCGTCGACGATGGCGAACCGCTCGCCGAAGACGTCCTCGATCTTGAGCCGGACCTGGACATCGCCGGGTCGCAGGTAGCGGGTGAAGACGAGCGGGATGCTGTCCGCTTCTTCGCCGCCGTCGGCGGGTAGTTCGAACCGATAGCGGAAGCTCTCGAACAGGTGGTCGTCGCGGATTACCTCGCCGGTCATCTGGAAGCTGTGGTACTCCCGGTCCTGGAAGCTCCTCCGGCCGGCGGTCGCGGTCGGGACGAGGACCAGACCATGGGTCACGGTGCGGGTCTGGTTGCGCCCCGGGAACTCCCACCGCGTCTCGACGTCGAAGCGGGGCGCCGTGTCCGGAACCTCGGTGGTGAAGGAGGCGAAGGTGGCGAGCCACTCTTCCGGCGGCTCCGGCGGCGTGGAGACCTGTTCGAGGACCGATGCGCCGGCAAGGTCGTTCTGCAACGTGCGGGCGGCCCACGGCAGCCATTCTTCGGCGCACAGGAAGGCGATGTTCGTCGTCGGCAGGCCGCGTCGTGACGCCGGACGCCGCGCGGCGCTTTCGTGCCAGAACCGGTAGGGGCGGTTGCGAGTGACCGCCAGAAAGATGACGACGAAGTGGCGCGGCGTGCGGTCGCTGCCTCCGTAGAACCAGATCTCCAGTTCGCGGTTCCGCGACAGGCAGGCCGAGCCGGTTCGACCGTCGGGCAACGTGAACCGACCGGGGGGGCCGTTCAGGAGGTAGAAGACCGCGCGGGCATCCTCGAGCGTCCCCCACTGGCTGAGCACGGCGTCCACGCGGTCCTCCCAGAGCACCTGGAGTTCGTTCAGGGGCGTCCTTGGATCCGGATCGCGAGCCTTCCAGAAGGCCTGGATGAACGCCTCGCGCCGGTAGTTCTCAGGGAGGTTGACGAAGAACGCCCGTTCCTCTTCGCTGATCAGCGGCCCGACGCGTTCGAGCCAGCGAACGAAGCGGGTGTCGAGCGGCTTCGGCTGTGCGTCCGCATCGGTCTCAACTCCCGAGAGGGGGCTGCCGGTTAAGGCGAGCAGCCACGCGGCTGCTGCTATGGCAATCGTGTGGCGCGCAGTCATCGGCTTACCGGTCATTCGCTTCAACGGGTCTGGACCGTGATTGCTTCCCTGGGGTTGAGCCGGGTTGCCTGGGCGTCAGTGTCCTGAACGTCCCCGCTTGCGCACGCGGCGCAGGACGGAGACGATCACCGCCAGCCCGAGGACCGAGCCGGTCAGGGTCACATCCTGCCTCAGCCAGGCGCCGGCACTCAAGCGACCGACGATGACCTGGTCAACGAAGCGCAGGAACAGGAAGGTCGCCGCGATAAGCAGGGGCGAGTTGTATTCCCGCAGGATGACGGCGCGCCAACTGAAGCGGGTTTCGGGTGAGGTCCAAAGGCCGGGCCGTGGCCAGAAGGTCGGTGTGCGTTCCGTCCAGCGCCGATGACGGACGCCGAAGCGCTCGTCGAGGAAGCGCTCCTCGGCGGCGATCACTCGTTCGTAGAGCAGCCAGTAGATCAACACCGCCGTCACGACGAACCACCAGGATCTGACCGCCAGCGCGAAGCCGAGGAGGACGAACAGGTTGCCAAGGTAGATCGGATGGCGGCTCAGCGAGTACATGCCGGTCGTGTTCAAACGGCTGGCGCTCGGACCTCTGACGCTACGGGTCGACGCGCCGGGCGGGGCCGATCCGACCGCGATCGCCCGCACCGCCATGCCGAGCAGGGACACCGTGAGGCATACGGCCAACCAACCGAGGCCGGGATCCGCCGGCAGCGCCGCAGACCGGCGTTCCAGGATCGCGAGGGCGGCCGCGGGCAGCAGGAAGACGACGAAGAGGCCCCGGTGCCTGAACAGGAACAGGCCCTGGTCCGCCAGCCGGCGACTGAGGGGTCCGAAGCTCCGCCGCGACTCGGTCCGCGGCGGAGCGGTCGCGGTCGCTTCGGCGGCGCCCTCCGGGACCAGTCGCGGAACCGCGGCGTCGGTTGCCAGCTCGGGGGCCAGACTCAGGCTGTCGCTGTCGTTCATCGTTCCGGTTCTGAGAAGGCCGCGAGGCGCGGCCGCGGCACTCGCTCTAGCCGTGGTTGATGTCGACTACTCCGCAGCCGCGATACCCGGGCGGCTGCTTCCGGCGTGGTCAGCAGGACGTGGCCCTGACGCGGATCGTGATCCCGGCTCACTTCGATCAGCTCGATCGGAGGGTCCAGAGCGTCGAGGTTGTCTCGTTCGATGAGCAGCCAGATCGGTTTGTCGGTGCGCGCCGCGAACCGGCGCAGCGCCTCCTCGTCCCCCTGATCGTGCGCCTGGGTGCCGCCGTGAAGGTCAACCGCGAAGCGCCGGGTGTAGAACAGGAACGCGGCATCGGGAACAGGGTAGATCGCGTACGGCTCGTCGGCTTCAGCCCACTGGACGAGATCGCGCGAAAGGTCACGCGCCGACTTGAAGGCGTCGCCCAACGGCAGGTACCGCACGGCGGTGGCCGACATGGCGAGTCCGAGGCCGGTTGCGAGGCAGGCTATCAGCAGATCCGGGCGTCGCCGCGCCGCCAGCCAGAGGCCCGCCAGGCCGGCGATCAGGGGTAGCGCGGCGAGGACCTGGAGTCCGACGATCGTGCCGTCCGGGAGCGCGCCTTCCGGCAGGTCGCGGGCCGCCACCGGAACCGCCGCGACGACGATTCCGAACAGCACGGGAACCGACGCCGCGGAAACCAGGAAGGCCGCCCGGTAGCGCGGCCAGCGATCCCGGATGAGCAGCACGCCGTGGGCGGTGAGCATCGCCAGGGGAGCCGCGAGCGCCAGCAGGTAGACGGTGCGCTTGCCGCCGGAAAGGCTGAAGAACACGAAGGTGCTGGCGATCCAGATCAGGAGGAACCGGACCGCCTGTGCATGGCGGTTTTGGGGCTCCTCGCGGGAGCGCCGGAAGGCGGCATAGACCGCGACCGGGGCCAGCAGCGTCCAGGGAGCGAACGTCCCGGGCAGGGTCTGGAAGTAGTAGTGCCAGGGCTTCGGGTGATACACGCCGGCGGCGTAGCGGGACAGGGTCTGGTCGAGCAGCAGGGCATCGAAGTACGACCGGCCGGCCATCCACACCGCGGGACCGAACCAGGTCAGAACGATGGCGGCCCACAGCAGCAGTCCGCGGCCGACCCGCAGGTTGGCGAAGCCCGCGCGGTCGCGCTCGAAGGCGAGGAACAGGGTGACCGCGAGCAGCGGCACGATCAGCCCCACCGGACCCTTGGCCAGCGTGGCCAGGCCGGCGCAGGCGAAGAACGCGAGGCTCGACCAGGCGCGCCGGCTCCGGGCCGGCCTGTCGCTGGTTGCGAAGTACTCCCGGGCCCAGAACAGGATCGCGAGCAGTTCGAGGAACGTGAGCGTCATGTCGATCTGCCCGACACGGGCGTTCCACATGACCAGGGCCGAGGTCAGGAAAACCGGCGCCGCGAGCCAGGCGGCCGCCCGGCCGAACAGTCGGCCCGCGAGCGCGAAGACGACGAGAACGGAACCGACGCCGGCGAAGAGGGACGGCAACCGCGCGGCCACCTCGTCGACGCCGCCGCGCAGCGCGCCGAAGAGCGCGATGTTCCAGAAGTGGAGCGGCGGCTTGTGTGCGTAGGTCTCGCCGTTCAGGCGCGGCACGAAGAAGTGCTCGGGGGCCAGCGGCGGCTCGAGCATCTCCCGCGCGACCTCCGCGTAGCGCGGCTCGTCGGGGTTCCAGAGGTCGCGGCTGCCGATTCCGGGCAGCAGAACGGCCAGCGCGATTGCGCAGAGCACCAGATACGGGAGCAGGCGACCGCGCACGGCCGGATCCTGACACACGGCGGCCGAGTTCCGCTGACCGGGTCGAACCGCCTTCCGAACTGCCGTTGCCGACGATAGGGTAGGCCGTTACCCGTTCCACAAGAAGCCTGCTCCTGAGGGCAGGCGGAGGTATCTGCCGATGGGCCAACTGCCGAAGTCCGTGACGATCACGGACGACACGATGAGGGAAGGGCTGCAGATCGAGAGCGCCGACATCCCGGTGTCGGAGAAGCTGAGGCTGCTCGACGCCCTCGGAGAAACGGGCGCCAAGGTCATCTCGATCGGGTCCTATGCACACCCGAAGTGGACCCCCCAAATGGCCTGCATCGACGAGATCGCCGAGCGCTTCGTACCCAAGCCGGGCGTGCGCTACACCGCGGCGATCTTCAACCAGATCGGGTTCGAGCGCGCGGACCGCTGGTATCCGAAGCTCGATGTGCGGCAGCGCCGGATCGGGACCCACGTCGAGTTGTGCGACACCTTCGCCCGCCGCAACTACAACGCGACGCAGGCCCAGCAGATCGAGCGCATTCCGGCCGCGATCGAACGGGCGCGCGCGGGAGGGGCAGAGTCGGGCGCGGTGGCGATCGGCAATCCCTTCGGTTCGAACTTCGAAGGTCCGTTCACGCTCGAGCAGCGACTCGACCTGCTGGCGCTGATGATCGACCGATGGCATCAGGCAGGTCTACCGGTCACCCGCTGCTCGATCATCGAGGCGATGGGCTGGAACATGCCGCATACCGTGCGGGAGACGATCGTCGCGATCCGGGAGCGTTGGCCGGAGATCACCGATTTCCACTGCCACCTGCACAACACCCGCGGCGCCTCGGTGGCCAGCTACTACGAGGCGCTGAAACTTGGCGTGCGGGAGTTCGACACGTCGATTGGCGGCATGGGGGGATGCCCCTACTGCGGCAACGGCCGGGCCGCCGGTCACGTTCCGACGGAGGACTTCGTCGACTTCTGCCATGAACTCGGGATCGAGACCGGCTACAAGCTCGACAAGCTGATCGAGGCGGCCTGGATCGCGGAGGAGGTCGTCGGCCATCCGCTCTGGGGCCATGTGTCCAAGGCCGGGCCGCGGCCGCGCGGCGAGGACGATCTCTATCCGCGGCAGATGCCCTTCGTCGAGACGCTCGAGGAGGCCTCCCACTTCCGCAAGGGATCGCCGGTCTATGCTGGGCAGCGCTCTCCGTGGCGGCCCGACGCAGCGTTGTACCAGTAGTGACTGCGTCCTCGACGGGCCCTTCCTCGTCCATCCGCTACGAGGCGGACGAGAAGACGCCGGCGGTCCTCGCTGCGACGATGGGTCTGCAGTACGCGACGCTGTGCGTCGCCGGCATCGTGCTGACCCCGGCCATCATCGTCCGCGCCGCCGGCGGCAGCGACGAGTACCTGGCATGGGCCGTGTTCGGGGCGATCTTCGTCAGCGGCATCACGACGATCCTGCAGGCGCGGCGGCTATGGCGCATAGGGGCCGGCTACATCCTGCTCATGGGGACCTCGGGCGCCTTCATCGCCGTCAGCATCGCGGCCCTGAGCGCGGGCGGTCCGGTTCTGCTCGCGAAACTGGTCATCGTCTCCTCGTTGTTCCAGTTCCTTCTCTCGGCGCGCCTGTTGCTGCTGCGGAGGCTGTTCACGACGACTGTCACCGGCACGGTGATCATGCTGATCTCGGTCAGCGTCATGCCGATCGTCTTCGATCAGTTGACCCTGGTTCCCGAGGGCGCTTCCTCAGCGGCCGGGCCGATCACGTTCACCGTGGCCGTCGTGGTGATGGCCGGCTTTGGCCTCTGGGCCAGCGGCATCTGGAGGTTGTGGGCGCCGGTCGCGGGCGTCGTGTCCGGCTCGATCGTTGCCGCGCCGCTCGGGCTCTACGACTTCGGTCAAGTCGCCGGGGCCGCCTGGATCGGTGCTCCCGCCGGCGGCTGGCCCGGGTTCGACCTGTCCTTCGGCCCGGCTTTCTGGGCGTTGCTGCCGGGCTTCGTCATCGTGACGCTGATCGGGGCCGTCGAGACGATCGGCGACGCGGTCGGCATCCAGCGTGTCTCCTGGCGGACGCCGCGGGCGCCGGACTATCGGGCAGTGCAGGGCGCCGTCGCTGCCGACGGGCTCGGCAACCTGCTTTCGGGCCTCGCAGGCACCGTGCCGAACACGACGTACTCGAGCAGTATCTCGGTCACCGAGCTCACCGGCGTGGCCTCGCGCCGGGTCGGGGTGTGGATCGGGATCATCTTCATTGGCCTCGCCTTCCTGCCCAAGGCGCTGGCGCTGGTGCTGGCGATTCCCGGCCCGGTCGCCGGTGCCTACCTGCTGGTGCTGATCGCCATCCTGTTCGTGCTCGGCGCCCGCATCGCCGGTCACGGGGGGATCGACTACCGCAAGGCCCTGGTGATCGGCGTGTCGTTCTGGATCGGCGTCGGCTTCGAGAACGACCTGATCTTCGCCGATCAGCTCACTGGTTGGGCGGCGTCGATCCTCGGCAACGGCATGACGGCGGGAGGGCTCACCGCGATCTGTCTGACCGCGTTCCTCGAATGGACCAAGCCGCGCCGCCGCCGTTTGGAAACCGAGGTGAACTCCGCATCCGCTGCCGGGATCGGCCGCTTCCTGGGCACCCAGGCCACGCGGGCGCGCTGGAGCAGCGAGGCCGCGGAGCGCCTGTGTTCGGCAGGCGAAGAAGCCCTGCTCAGTCTGCTGGGCAGTGACGAGGAAGGGGAGGGTGGCGCGAAGCGACGGCTGCTCCTTCTAGCGCGTGTCGGCCGCCAAACGGCCGAACTCGAGTTCGTCGCGGCTCCGGGCAGCAGGAACATCGAGGATCGTCTGGTTCTGATGGCTCCCGAAGCGCCGGCTCCGATCGAGAACGAACTTTCGTTGCGCCTGCTACGTCACTTCGCGTCCTCGGTGCAGCACCAGCAGTACCACGAGACGGACGTGCTCACCGTCACGGTGAGCAGCGACGCCAAGGAAGCGAGCGGGCAGGTCGACACGGCCGGAATCTGACGGCGCTCGTTGGCATTGTAGGATGCACACAAGCGGTTTCGCGCTGACCAAACCACGTCGAAAGCCCCGATCGAAGTGAACGAAGGCCCCCACCTGACATTCGTCGAGGAGATCCTGCTCCTCCTCCTGGACGACGACACCGGCGCGATGAAGCGGGTCGCGCCGAACGTGATGGAACTGCTCATCGCGGGCGCCATCCTGATGGACCTCGCGCTGCGAGGGCGGCTGGACTGCGACCTGCAGAAGATGGTCGTCGTCGACACGACGCCGGTTGGCGAGGAGATCCTGGACGGCCCGCTGGCGGAGATCGCCGGCGCCGAGGACGAGGCCGACCCCCGTACCTGGGTGGTCCGGCTCTCGGCCCGGAGCAAGGAGATCCAGGAAGCGGCGCTCAAGCGCCTCGTGGAGCGCGGGATTCTCCGGGTCGAAGATCGGAACTTCCTGTGGGTGTTCGGCAGCCGCCGCTACCCGATGGTCGACGACCGGGAGGAGCGGGAAGTCAAGCTCCGGATCCTGGACGTCCTGTTGAGCGACCGGATTCCGGCGCCGAGAGACGTCGCGCTGATCTGTCTGGCCGACGCCTCGAACGCCTTCCAGGTCATTCTCAGTCCGCAGGAACTGCGGCACGCGGCGGCACGGATCGAGTTGGTCCGCGGCTTCGATCTGATCGGTCAGGCGATGAGCCGGGCGATCCAGAAATCCGTTCAGGACATTGCCGCCGCGACGGCGACGGCTCACCACCCCTTCTATTGAGACCAGGAGAGTACATGGCGTGATCGATAGCACGAAAATAGGCGACGTGGTCGTCTGGGCCCCGGAGGGGCGGATCGACGCCGCCGCCGCGCCGAACCTGGAGCAGGCGATGATGTCCTCCATCGGAAAGGGCGCGCAGGAAGTGGTCCTCGATCTGAGCCGGACCCGCTACATGAGCAGCGCCGGCCTCCGGGTGGTGCTGGTCGTGGCGAGGGACCTGCAGGCGAAGGACGGACGCTTCGCGGTGTGCGGTCTGAACGACGAGGTGAAGGAACTGTTCGAAGTCAGCGGCTTCAGCCTGATCGTGAACATCGTGGCGGACCGCGACGCCGCGGTGGCTGCGGTTCAGGGCGACTGAAGGGAGCGCTGCAGGCCGCGAACGACCTCCGCGAACTCGTCGAAGACCTTCGGGTCGTAGCCCAGGTGGGAATAGACGACCTCCCCGCTCGGGTCCAGGACGTAGGTTGCGGGGAAGGCCTCCGGGGCGAGCTTCGAGATCAGGGCGTGATCGCCGTCCCAGACGACCTCCAGCTCCAGGTCGAGTTCGCGCACCAGGCGGTCGCGGCCGCGCTCGGTCTCGTCGACGCTGACGACGACGACGCGCAGGTCCGGCAGTTCCCGCGCCAGCGCCTGTAGCCGGGGCAGGGCGCGATAGCACGGGGTACACCAGGACGCCGCGAAGTCGAGCACGGTGTACGTGTCGGACGGCGCGGCCAGCAGATCGAGCGCGTCGTCGGCCGCGCCGGCCGGCAGCGGAGAGGCCAGAGCCAGCGCCGCCAGGACCGCGAACAGCTTCATTGGCCTCCCCAGAACCGGGTGCCGACGGCGAAGGAGATCGTGACCGCCTCGAAGCCGTCGTCGCGGTCGTAGCGGTTGAGTCGCACTTCCAGGTCCTCGAAGCGCTTGCCGACGACGCTGGGCAACTGGAAGCGGATACCGAAGCCGTACTTCAGCAGGTCGAACTCGCTCAGGTCGGGGTCGGCGGTGTAGAAGTCGTGAATCCTTGAGAAGTCGCCGGGCCGGCCGTAGTAGTCGGTCCCGCTCTGGGTGTGGTAGCGGAAGATCGGGAACGCCCACATCTCGCGCTCGGTCGGCAGCCGGAAGTGGATCTCGTAGTCGAAGGACTGTGCCTCCAGGTTCCAGTCGTCCTCGTACCAGCGGAGCCGAGGCCGCTGCACCACGCCGCGGGAGATCATGTGGTTGAGCCCAAGGCCGACGGAGTAGCGGCGGCGGCTGTCGGGCAGCCGCTCCGCGACGACTTCCCCCCGCGGGAAGGGAACGCTGGGCGCGAAGACGACCTCGTGAAACGGCGTCGACAGGAAGCCCGACTGCTCAATCGCCGACACCTCCACCATGCCGACCGCCCGCCGGCTGAGGACGCTGGTGAACGACAGCGAGAGATCCGTCGTATCCCGGTCGGACTGACCGCGCTGCACGCCGTCGATCTCATACAGGTCAACGATGTCGAAGAAGTGCCTCAGGCCGACGGTGAAGCTGCGCAGACCCTCCTCCACGTCATAGGTCCAGGCGCCGCCGAACGCGACGGAGCGGTAGTCCCATTCGGCCGAGAAGCCGGTGAAGAGCGAAACCGAGGAACGTTCGAAGGACCGCGTGGCCGTCGCGTTCAGGTAGCCGCGGGCATCGACCAGGGAAGCGCTGGAGGTTCCGTCGAGTTCGTCGTACTCGTCGTCATCATCATCATCGTCGTCGGCGGCGCGCCGCAGAACCGGGCTCTGAAGCCCGTCGACGTCCATGTTGTTGGTCGACGCCGAGGTGATGCTGTCGGCTCCGACCTCGAAGTTAAGCCGCCAGTTCTCGCTGACCGGCCAGTTGATCAGCACGGTGGGCGCGGCGACCTGGAGGTCCTCCGTGCCGATGCCGCCGGTCACCGGCGAGCGGTCGCCGTCCTGGTCGTAGTAGTTGAAGAGGAAGGTGACGGCGAGGCCGTCGCCGTCGCCCGCGGCCTCCCGTGGCGCTTGAGGCGCCTGCTGCGCCCCGGCCCCGGCACCCGCCAAAACCAGCGCGGCGAGCAGAGACGATGCCCTGCGGCCGGAAGCCGAATGCTCAGGTGCAGCCACAGCCTCCGCCGGACTTGCCTCCGTTCGCGCCCACCGCGCCCTCGCGGTAGACCTCGATGCTGCGCTCCGGCCGTTGGGACTCGGCGTCGCCGACGGCCATTGGAGTGGCTGCCAGGTCGCCCCGCTCCCAGGGCTCGAGCGATGAGGCGCAGCCGCCCATCGTCAGGGCGGCCAGGAAAACCACGACAGCGAGCGCTCCGGCTCCTCTCTTCATCCTCGATCCTCCTGGTTCAGATGCCTGCGTATATTGGACGTTGAGCGCACTTCCCCTGTTTCGGTCACGAACAGGGCTTCCACGCCCTCCATGCGCTCGACCAGCGCGAGTCCCTCCTCGGGGCCGAGGACGAATGCCGCCGTGGCCAGCGCGTCGGCGAGTTCGGCGTCCGGGCAGATCACGGTGACCGCCTGCAGTCCCGAGGCCGGCCAGCCGGTGCGCGGATCGATGATGTGCGCGTAGCGCCGGCCCTCGTGGATGAAGTACTGCTCGTAGTCACCCGACGTCACGACGGCCTGTTCCGTCAGCGGTATCCGCGCCAGCACCCGCTTCCGGTCCCTGGGATGGGCGATGGCGATGCTCCACGGTTCGCCATCCTCGCGCCGGCCGAAGGCGACCAGGTCGCCGCCGGCACTCACCAACCCGCCACGAACGCCGTGCTCCTTGAGCACGAACACGGCCCGATTCGCGGCATAGCCCTTGCCGATCGCCCCGAACCCGATGCGGGCGCCTCGGTTCTCGAGGAAAACCGTCTGCCCCTCGTCGTCGAGATGGATCTTCCGGTAGCCGACCGAGCGGAGCACGGTCTCGATCGCTTCCTCGCTCGGGACTTCCGGGTCGTCGGCGCGAAAGTCCCACAGGTCTCCGGCTGCCGCGAAGGTGATGTCGAAGGCGCCATGCGTCAGTTCCGAGACCTTGATCGCGCGGCGGATCAGCCGGAAGAGTTCCGGCGAGACCTGTACCGGACGGATTCCCGCGTTGCGGTTGACCTCCGAGGTCTCCGAGTCCTCGCGCCAGCTTGAGATCATCGCCTCGATCCGATCGATTTCGGCCCAGGCCGCATCGATGGCGGAGCGGGCCGCCGCTTCCTGCGCGTGGACAGCCGTGATCTCGAAGTCGGACCCCATCCTGGACCGGGCGTCCTTGATGGTGGCCGCTGGGACGATCGAGGCTGCCAACAGCCCCGCCAGGATCAGGCCGCCCGCCGGCTTCGCCCAGGGCCTCGGCGTCCTCGTGTTCTTCTCTGACCCCTGACGCACGTATGGGTCCGGGGCAGTCGGCGCTAACTGGCTGGCGGTGCTCCTGCCACCGCCTGGCTACAACTCCCAGCCGTCCCGATAGGTCGGCTGAATGTACTCGCGGGGCACGTCGACGCCGTTCGTCACCTTCATCTTCTTCGGGTTCCAGACGATTTCCTGCTGCGTGCGGACCGCCAGGTTGCCGAGCAGCGCGGTCTCGGTCATCGGACCGGCGTGATCGGGGAAGTTGGACCCGTCGGGGTTCGTGGTCCCCGCCTTGATCGCGTCGATCCACTGCTTGTAGTGGCCTTCGGTCCGTTCATATGACTGGGCCACCGGTTTCTTCGCGATCTTCTCGTGCAGCTTCGTCGGGTAGATCGTCGGGTTGGCGGCGTAGATGTCGGCCGTAATGATGCCCTCGGTGCCGATGAACAACTGGCCGCTTCTTCCCGGCGGCCACCTGCCCTCGAAGGCCTTCGGCTTCGGCGGCGTCAGGTTGCCGTCGCGCCAGACCACGGTCATCTTCGGACGGTTGCCGCGGGCCGGGTACTCGAACGTGATCCGGGTGGAGGCCGGGGCGGTCTCCTTGAACAGCGGCGTCGATTCGGCGTAGACGGACGAGGGGTCGCGCAGGTCGAAGACCCAGAACGCGGCGTCCATCGCGTGGCAGGCGATGTCGCCGATCGCGCCGGTGCCGAAGTCCCACCATCCGCGCCAGGCGAAGGGGTGGTAGTAATCGGGATGGTAGGGGCGTTCCGGCGCAGGGCCAAGCCACAGATCCCAGGCGACGTGCTCCGGCACCTCGTGGACTTCCTCGGGACGCTTGATCGCCTGCGGCCAGATCGGCCGGTTCGTCCAGTACTCGACGTGGTTTACCTCGCCGATCACGCCCGCCTCGATCCACTCGCGAATCAGGCGCGAGCCCTCGCCCGCGTGACCCTGGTTGCCCATCTGGGTCGCCGTGCCGGCCTTGCGCGCGGCCTCGCCGACCATTCGGGCCTCCCAGATCGTCCGTGTCAGGGGCTTCTGGGTGAAGACGTGGAGACCGCGTTCGAGCGCGGCGACCGACATCACGGCATGGGTGTGGTCGGCGGTCGACACCATCACCGCATCGAGTTCGTCGGCGTGCTTGTCGAGCAGTTCGCGGTAGTCGTGGTAGCGCGGTGCGTCGGGGTGGGCGGTCATCGCCTGCTCGGCGCGCTTCCAGTCGATGTCGCAGAGGGCGACGATGTTCTCGCTCGAGACGCCTTCGATGTCGCTCCGGCCCTTGCCGCCGGCGCCGATGGCGGCGATGTTCAGCTTGTCGCTGGGGGCCGGCATGCCGCGGCCAAGGACGTGGCGAGGAACGATCATCCAGCCCGCACCGGCGGCTGCGGCGCCGAGGACGTTTCGGCGGGTCATCTCTTGCTTGGGCATATCGGATTGCCTTTCTGTCAGGTTCCTTTGTGCGTTAGGTTAGCGCATCCGATGAACCTGCTACGCATCGTTGGACTGGGTATCGCCTGGTCGATCGGGCTCGTCGCCGCGCCGGTCGGGGCGGAGACGCGCGAGCACGGCAAGTCCACCTACGGTGAGTGGCAGCACCACGGCGGCGACCACAGCTCCAGCCGCTACTCGCCGCTGACTCAGATCGACGGCTCGAACTTCGGCCGGCTCGAGATCGCCTGGCGTTGGCGCACGGCGGACCACGAAGTGCCGCTGGATGTCTTGCCGGGATACGACACGGGGTTCTTCCGCTCCGTGCCTCTGATGGTCGGCGGCCGCCTGTTCGCACCGACCAGCCTCGGCCAGGTTGCGCTGCTGGATCCTTCGACCGGCGAGCAGAAGTGGGTCTACAACCCGAAGACCTGGGAGCGCGGCGGCACGACGATGCGGCCGGTCGGCGCCCGTGGCATCGAGTACTGGACCGACGGTGAGAAGGAGCGCCTGTTCGTCGCGACGATCGGCCGCCAGCTCGTCTCCGTAGACGCCGCCACCGGCGAGGCCGACCGGGCCTTCGGCGAGGACGGAGTCGTCGACCTGGCGCTCGACCTCGGTCCGGGCGAGTACTCGGCACCGCCGATCGTGGTGGGCAACAGCGTGATTGTCGGCTCGAAGATCTTCGACTACTCGATCAGGAGCGACGCGCCGCCCGGCCACGTGCGCGCCTACGACGTCCACACGGGCGAGTTCAAGTGGCGTTTCAACACGATCCCGCGGGACGACGAGTATGGCGTCGAGACCTGGGAGAACGAGTCCTGGCGCACGGCCGGCAACGCGAACGTGTGGGCGTCGATGAGCGCGGACCACGAACTGGGATACGTCTACCTGCCGACCAGCACGCCGTCGAACGACTACTACGGGGCCGACCGGCCGGGCGACAACCTGTTCGCCGAGAGCCTGGTCTGCGTCGACGCGGAGACGGGCGAGCGCGTCTGGCACTTCCAGACCGTCCGCCACGGCATCTGGGACTACGACATCGCCTCGGCCCCGAACCTGCTCGACATCGTGGTCGACGGCAAGTTGATCAAGGCCGTGGCCCAGGTCTCGAAGACCGGTTTCACCTACGTCTTCGACCGCGCCACGGGTGAGCCCGTCTGGCCGATCGAGGACCGGCCGGTGAACCACAAGTCGACCGTTCCGGGCGAGAAGCTGGCGGAGACCCAGCCCTTCCCGACCAAGCCGCCGGCCTTCGAACGTCAGGGCGTCAGCGAGGACGACCTGATCGACTGGACGCCCGAACTGCGCGAGGAGGCTCTCAAGATCGCCGAGAAGCTCGTGCTGGCGCCGATGTTCCCGCCCCTGATCGTTCAGGGCGAGGGCGGCAAGGAGGGCGTGATGGTCGTACCGGGGGCCGCCGGCGGAGCGAACCACCCCGGAGCGTCCGTCGACCCGACGACCGGTGTGCTCTTCGTCGAGTCTCAGAACCGCCCCACCGGGATGTCGCTGATCGAGCCGGACCGGGCCCGCGGTCCGGACTGGCGCTATGTGATCGGCTACGTCGACACGGCCGGCCCGCGGGGCCTGCCGCTGACGAAGCCGCCCTACCGGACGATCACCGCGATCGACTTGAATCGCGGTGAACACCTCTGGCGTGTCCCTGTCGGACCCGGCCCCAAGAACCATCCGGCGATCGCGCACCTGAACCTCGACGACATGGGCACGATCTACTTCGGCATGCCGGCGGATGGCGGCCTGCTGGTCACCCGTACCCTGCTGATCGGCTTCTTTGCCTTGCCCGACGCGGACGATCCTCGCACCAGCAGCGGCAGCTTCCTGCGTGCCTATGACAAGGCGACCGGAGAGGTGCTGGCCGAAGTGGAAACCGACCTCTGGCTGCACGGTCCGCCAATGACTTACATGCACGAAGGCCGGCAGTACATCGTCATCGCCGCCGGCGGCGCCCGCAACCGCCGGATTCCTGATGAGTTGATCGCGTTTGCACT
>JAGWAG010000162.1 GCA_021296535.1 Acidobacteriota bacterium
AGGTCCGCTGCAATCGCCCGGTGACGTCCGTCGAGCGCGGCGCGGACGGCGGCTTCACGGTTACTTCGGCCGGCGGCCCGCTTGCCGCGGATGCCGTGATCGTCGCCGCCGATCTGCCCGCTGCCGCCGATCTCATGGCAGGTGTTTCGGCCGCGGCCGCCGGCGAACTGCGGCAGATCGACTCACCTCCCATGGCCGTCGTGCATACCGCTTTCGACGCTTCTGCCGCGGCCCACATCGAGCCGGCCTACGGTTTCCTCGCCGCCCGCGGCGAAGGCATCCGCATGCTCGGCTGCCAGTACGAAACGGCGACCTTCTCTGGCCGCAGTCCGGAAGACCGGTTCCTGGCCCGTTCCATGTACGGCGGCTCCGTCGACCCGGAAGCCGCCGACCTCGGCGATGCCCAACTCGTCGCGCTGACCCTCGGCGAACTGCGCCGGACAGTCGGCATCGACGCCGAACCGACCTACACCAGCATCGCCCGCTGGCCGCACGCGATCCCCCAGTACGCCCCCGGCCACCCGCAACGGGTGGCCAGGATCGAAGCGGCCCTGGACCCGATCGAGGGCCTCTACCTGGCCGGCAACGTGCTCCACGGCGTCGGCCTGAGCCGCGCGGTCGCGGTCGGCGCCGAGTGCGGAGAACGGGCCGCCCGGCTGCTGCTCAGCCAGGAGTACATACGGCAGCAACCGGGTGCGCCAGCGCCGCCAAACCGGGCTACACTCTCCCGTCCCACCAGCTCAACACATCCGGAGACAGTCCCATGAAGGAAGCGCTGCAGTTCTACATCAACGGTGAATGGGTCGACCCTGTGACCCCGAAGACGATGGACGGAAGAGGCGATCGGCCGGATCAGCCTCGGCAGCGCGGCCGACGTGGACCGCGCGGTGGCCGCGGCGCAGGCTGCTTTCGAGTCATTCTCCCAGACGAGCCGCGAAGAGCGGGTCGAGCTGCTCGGCCGGATCGTCGCGGGCTACAAGGCGCGCCTCGGCGAGATGGCCGAGACGATCTCCGCCGAGATGGGCGCGCCGGCCTGGCTCGCCAACGCGGCGCAGGCGCCGTCCGGCATGGGCCACTTCGCCGGCGCCCTCGGCGTGCTCAAGGACTACGACTTCGTCGAAACCCGTGGCACGACGAACATCGTCAAGGAACCGGTCGGCGTCTGCGGACTGATCACGCCGTGGAACTGGCCGATCAACCAGATCGCCTGCAAGGTCGCCCCGGCCCTCGCCGCCGGCTGCACGATGGTTCTCAAGCCGAGCGAGGTCGCGCCGCTCAACGCGATCCTGCTCGCCGAGATCCTTCGTGACGCCGGCGTGCCGCCGGGCGTCTTCAACCTGATCAACGGCGAAGGCCCCGAAGTCGGCGCCGCGCTGTCGGCCCATCCCGGGATCGACATGATGTCCTTCACCGGCTCGACCCGCGCCGGCCGCGCGGTCGCCAAGGCCGCCGCGGACTCGATCAAGCGCGTCGCCCAGGAACTCGGCGGCAAGTCGCCGAACGTCGTCCTCGAGGACGCCGATCTCGACCGGGCGGTCAAGGCCGGCACGCGGCAGTGCTTCCTGAACAGCGGCCAGTCCTGCAACGCGCCGACGCGCATGCTGGTCCCCGCCGCGTCGCACGCTCGCGCCCTGGAAGTCGCCAAGGCCGCCGCCGAGGCGACCGTCGTCGGTACGCCGGCACAGGAAGGCGTCAACATCGGCCCCGTCGTCAGCAAGGTCCAGTACGACAAGATCCAGGCCCTGATCGCCAAGGGCATCGAAGAAGGCGCCGAGCTTGTTGTCGGCGGCACGGGCCGGCCCGAAGGCATGGACAGCGGCTACTACGTCCGCCCGACCGTCTTCGGCGGCGTGAGCAACGACATGACGATCGCCCAGGAGGAGATCTTCGGCCCGGTGCTGGCGATCCTCCCCTACGAGACGGAGGAAGAAGCGATCCGCATCGCCAACGACACACCCTACGGCCTGTCGAGCTACGTCCAGTCCGGCGACCTCGACCACGCCCGTAGCGTCGCCTCCCGCATCCGCGCCGGCAACGTCCACATCAACGGCGCCCCCGCCGACTTCGGCGCCCCTTTCGGCGGCTACAAGCAGTCCGGCAACGGCCGCGAGTGGGGAGACTTCGGCTTCGAGGAGTTCCTGGAGGTCAAGGCCGTGATGGGCGCGTTGCCGAAGGCGAGCTGAAGGCGGCGGTACGGCCGCGACGGGCTTGCACCCGCCCACCCAGGGGTCGGGGAAGGGTCCCACTTGACTCAGTGCCCAGACTTCTGAACTCGGCACAGGAAGTCCTCCGCGTCACGGCACTCGACAGCAGCTTCCACAAGGGACGCCGTGTCCGTATCGGCCGAGAGTCCGGCAAGCCAGGCATCGATCTCCTCGGACACCGGAATGGCGCGCGCTGCGAGGGTCTGGCGGACCATGAGCCGTGTCGCGTCGAGGCGTCCGAGTTGCCGCCCCTCCTCGCGGCCTTCCTGACGACCCTGTTCCCGGCTCTCCTCCCGCTCCGCCGCGAGAAAGAGATCGTCGTCCGGGCCCGTTCCCATCGCCCGGCCCAACCGGCGGCCGACGCGACGCAGGGCCGCTACCGTCTCCAGCGAACGCACCTCCTCGTTGAGGGCCCGGTGAATCTCCGCAGCCGTCCAGCCCGCGAACGCCCGGCTGCGCGCCGACTCGACGTACCGGCCACCTTCGAGAAGGTAGATCGTCAACCGCGGCCAGCCTGACTCGCGCGGCGCCAGCCACTCCGGCTGCGGCACCTCCACCCACACCTCGGGAAGCCCCAACGACGCGTACACCGAGAGCTTTCCCCGACGCACGTCCGTCGTGTGGTCCACCTCCAGCAACACGTCCGGCGCCGGACCGGCGTCGACGTCAACCGCCTTCTCCTTCGGCCACGGTCGATTGAGGAAGAAGACCGCATCCGCCTGCAGCAGAACGTTGCGCCCGCCCTCGTCCGTGAACTGCACGAGGTCGACCGAGCCGAGCGCGAGAATCTCCGATCCGCGAGCCAGGCCGATCTCGCGAACGAGCCCCGTCACCCGGTGAGAGGGAATCTCGTGATATGTCGTCGTCGGTTCCGCGACGACCATCGCCGTCTGGGTGTCCGCGGCCCAGTACTCCAGGCGCCCTTCGTACTCCTCTCATCGGCACCGCTACGCAACCCGGAAAGTCCTCCACGTCAAGCGCGTCCAGGTGTGGCCTGACGGTTCGCACTGCTTCCTTGACGTCCATCTTCCGTTCCCCTTCCCGTGCCGTTGCCCGTTCCGGCTTCCAGGTCAGAACGGCAGCCGGTGCTGTTCCCGGACGGCGGCCGAGGTGTCAGACTGTTGGACGATCAAACGCTCGCTTCTCCATTCAGCAAGCGGGGCAGCTTGCGACCGTACGTCAGCGTCGGCGACCGCGTCAAGGCGTTACTGGTCAGGCCGTGTGCGTGCCCGGGCCGCGATGAGCTTCGCCTGCCCGGACGGAATGTCCGGCAGGTGGCTTTGTACGCCCTCCCAGGTGTCATACCCCGTCAACACATCGACGACCGAGGGGAGGGGGTCCGCCCATATCTCTTGAAGATGCCCTTCTCCCTCCGCGGTCACCGGCCAGGCGAGTTTCTCGTTCGGGGGATCGAACTGGGCATCCACGCCGTTCCTGTTGCCCCTCGGATCGATTCTGTACCACCCCAACTCAGGCAACAGAACGGCGTTCAGGCCATGCAGCGCGAAGCGGCCGGCCGCTCCGTCCAGCAGGAGCCGCTGGTAACACAGACCGGCCGGGATGCCGTTCGCCCTCAACAGCGCGGCCAGCAGGTGGCTCTTCGCGAAGCACCACCCCGCTCCGTGTTGCAGCACTTCAGACGCGGCACACGTCGGCTGATCCACCTGGAAGTCGCCGCTGTGGCGGATCTCGTCGCGCACCCACTCGAAACACCTCTTCGCGAACGTCGTCGGGTCCGGCACACCATCGGCCAGGGCACGGGCCACGCTCCGGACTTCGGCATGGTCGTAGTCCATTGTCGCCGTGGGTCGCAAGTACTTGTCCATGCTGGTGCCTCAGTCTGGCGTCAAGGCATTGGAGGATGCGACCACGCCTTCGTTACAGCCTCGTGCTCTCTACACTGACGCCCGGAACTCTAGGCGAAGGGCCGACCCAGTGTTCACCTCAGCCGACCGAAGCGGCCGGCCGGGTCGAGGGCCTGCTCGACGCGGCGTAGCAGTTCGCCGCCTGAACGGTAGCCCAGGATCGGTTTCGCGACTGCTTCGGCTGGAGCGCGCAGGGCCAGGGCGGTCAGTTTCGACTCGGTGAGGGCACGGTCGAGGGCGGGCAGATCGGAGCCCCGTTCGGCGGGCCAGGCGAGGAAGGCCTGCTGGATGCCGGCGCCGTAGATCCTGGCGATGTGCGCGGCGTCCAGATCGGCAAGGACCTGTTCCAGGACACCCGCCGTGGCCGGCGTCACGGGGAGCTTGAGCACGGAGGCGTCGGACGGAGCCCAGTGGAGTTCGCGGCGGGCTCGCCAGTGCTGCGTGTCGGCGTCGCCTCTACGGGTTGACACGTCGCTGTCGAGCACGTCCGACGCCCGCTTCAGCCGCGCATCGAGCGCGTAGCTGCGGCCGCCGACGCGGATCTCCAGGTCCCAGCCCGCCAGGTCGTGTACCAGGTCGAGACATTCGAGTTCGACTGCTCCCGCGCCGACGCGGCCGGCGGCCGCAAGGGCCTCGTCGAAGGCCATGCCGGCGACGCGCACGGTGGCGCAGGTCTCGGGATGCGGGAAGACCTTGAAGGTGCATTCGGTGAGGACGCCCAGGCGTCCCAGGCTGCCGACCATGAGCTTCGGCAGATCGAATCCGGCGGCGTTCTTGACCACCTTGGCGCCGCCGCGGACGATCTCGCCCCGGCCGTCGACGAAGGCCACCGCGAGCAGGAAGTCCCGCAGGCCGCCGTAGCGCAGGCGGCCGGGACCGTTGGCGCCCGCAGCCACGGCGCCGCCGACGGTGCTGCCGGCGTCGACGAGCAGCGGGTCGAAGGGAAGGTACTGGCCTTCCGCCGCGAGCCGCGCCTCGACATCGGCTAGCGGCGTCCCGGCGAGGGCGGTCACCGTGTACTCGCTGGGCAGATACTCGGTGATGCCGCTGAGCGCCGACAGGTCGAGCAGGTCGGCGCCTTCCGCCGCGCACAGCGCCGGTTTCGTGCCGCCGCCGCGTGGCACGATCCGTTCCGCGCCGCCTACGGCTTTGGCAACCTCGGCCGCTGAAGCCGGCCGATGGGTAGTGCCGATCACAAGTCTCGTGGCTTTCCGTCGTTGACCCTTGCCGCCGCGCCTCATTCGCGCGAGATGACTCCCGCCACTTCCAGAGGGTGCGGACCGTGGCTGAGCAGCGCCGGCGCCTCCGCGTCCGGGAACATCTTGCCGCGGTTCGCCAGTTCGCCCGGGTCGATCGCGGTGCGGATGCGCCGCATCGCATCCAGGTCGACATCGTCGAACATCTCGCCCAGGTACTGGCGCTTCTCCATTCCGACGCCGTGCTCGCCGGTGATCGAGCCCCCGAGGTCGATGCACAGACGGAGAATCTCTCCCGCGAGCTCCTCGGCGCGCTCCAGTTCGCCCTCGACCCGGCCATCGAACAGGATGAGCGGATGCAGGTTGCCGTCGCCGGCGTGGAAGACGTTCGCGACCCGAATCCCGTGCCGCTCGCCGAGCCGCTGGATCTCGGTCAGGGCCTCGCCCAGGCGGGAGCGGGGTACGACGCCGTCCTGCACGATGTAGTCCGGGCTCAGCCTCCCCACCGCCGAGAAGGCGCTCTTGCGACCCTTCCAGATCCGCATCCGGTCGTCCGGGTCGCTGGCGATGTGCTCGAGGTAGGGCTTCGATCCCCTGACGACTTCCAGGAGCAGTTCGCTCTCGGCCGCCACCTGCTGCTTCTCGCCCTCTCAGGAGCCCCTCGGCGTCCAGCGGGTAGCCGGCGCCGACTGCCGCTTCGGCCGCCTCGATCGCCAGGTTGTCCATGATCTCCATCGCTCCGGGCAGGAGGCCCGAAGCGACGACCGCGGCCACCGCCTCGCCCGCCGCCGCCAGCGAGTCGTAGGCGGCCAGCAGAGTGAAGAAGGTCTCCGGCTTGGGCAGCAGGCGGAGCGTGATCTTCGTCGCGATCCCGAACAGTCCCTCCGAGCCGACGAACAGCCCGACCAGATCGGGCCCGACGCCTTCCAAGCTGTCGCCGCCAAGTTCGACCACCTCGCCGTCCGGCAGCACGACTTCGAGACCGAGCACGTGGTTGCTCGTCATGCCGTACTTCAGGCAGTGGCCAGGTTGCCGCCGATCGTGCACACGGACTGGCTCGAAGGATCCGGTGAGTAGTACAGGCCGTAGGGCGCCGCCGCGTCGGACACGGTGAGGTTGACGACGCCCGGCTCGACCACCGCGATCCGCCGCACCGGGTCGACCTCGAGAATGCGGTTGAGCCGGTTCATCGCGATGACGACGCCGTCGTCGACGGGCAGCGAGCCGCCGGAGAGGCTCGTGCCGCTACCGCGGGCCAGGAACGGCACTTCCGCCGCCGCGCAGAGGCGGACGACGTCGACGACCTCCTCCGCCGACTCGACCAGGACGACTGCCCGGGGGCGCGCCCGGAACGCGGTCAACGCGTCCGACTCGTAGGCGGCCATCGGGGCCGCACCGGTAAGGACACGCTCCGACCCCAGGCGCTGGATGAGGGCGTCGTGGAAGCTCGCTGCGTCGACTGGGGCCATCTACCGACTCAGCCTACCAACCCAGGTGGCGCGTTCCGCGCCACCTGTGAACTACTCGCCCAGCGGCATGACGATCCAGAGCAGGATGTAGACGATGATCCCGGGGAACGCGACCGAGAGGATGGAAACCAGGACGTAGAGCAGGCGCACCGCGGTCGGGTTCCAGCCGAGCCAGGCGGCGATGCCTCCGCAGACGCCGCCGATCAGACGGTTGGACCCGGAACGATGAAGCGGGCGGGATTGGGTGGC
>JAGWAG010000032.1 GCA_021296535.1 Acidobacteriota bacterium
TCGGGTCATCGCCCAACGGGACGACGTTCAGGAACCGTTGCCCGAAAGCCCCTGTGCCACTGACCACAAGCAGCAGGGGGAGCAGGCAGAAGGGCAGGAATCGCTGCAGCGAATCGGCAGCGGGCCTGGAAGTTGATCTACCGGAGGTTCGGCCTCCGCGATGCAGAAGAGTAGTCATGATGAATCAGTATAGACCTCGCTATTTTGGTAGAGCGTTGATGTCGATGCCGCCGCACAGGCTGCCCGCCTTGTTGTGGTAGGGCCTCGACTCCCCGGTTACCGTGTCGGTCAATGTGACCGTGTATTCGACATCGGACAGTCCGCCGTAAAGGAACCAGTACTTTCCGTTCTGGGAGCGGCCGTCCAGCAGCTTGGTCGCCAACTCCACGTTCGTCGGGCTGAAGAACCAGAAGAACCCGGTTTCGTTCGTCCCCACCGAGCTCACGACCTTGCCGGCCTTGCGCTGCATGTCCGCCGGATCGACGAGCTCCACCTCCACCGAGAACCGGCCGTTCCGCAAACAGAGACGGGTCTCGCCCGCTTCGCAGTTCCCCCCGCCCTCCTGGGCAGAGGCGACGCCCGGCAAGACAAGGGAGGTCAAGGACAAGGGCATCAGGTCGAAGCCCGGATCAGGAACTCTGTTGCCCGCGGCCGAAGCGGACGACGCAGCGGCCGGAACGAAGGCCATCGTGTCCGACTGGCCGCAGTTCTCCGCGGGCGGGTTGTGGTACGTCCGGCGGCCGCCGCCCTCCGTGTCACGCACGGTGACCCAGTACTCCACGTTGGAGAGCGCACCGAAGAACACCCAGTAGTGGCCGTTGATCCCTCGACCGTCCAGGGTCTTCACGACCAGTTCGATGTTCGAGCTGTTGAAGAACCAGAACATCCCCGACTCGTCCGACACCTCGATCGGCACTGACGTCGCGATGCCGAAGTCGCCCTCCTGGAGGTGGTTCTTCCAGTGCGCCTGGACCTCGAAGCGCCCCTCCGCCAGGCAGAGGTACTGCTCGCCGGTGCGGCAGGCGCCGGATACGGCGCCGGTGGTCGCGCTCACTTCCCCGGACCAGGCGGAGACCTTGCCATCGCTACGGGTCCGCAGCCGGAACGTGTAGGGCGCCTCGGCCTCGAGGTTGCCCACGGTGGCCTGGCCGGCCGTAGCATCGGCGGTCATCACCTGCGCCCAGCCCGCCGTCCAGGTCCGCGCCTCGATCTCCACCGTCCCCTTCGTGACGCCCGCCCAGGTCAACTCGATGGAGGTCGAACCGAACGCCGCCGCGGTCAGGTCGTCCGGCACGTTGATCCCTCCCGGGCCGGGGCCGGGGTCGGGATCGGGGCCGGCACCGCCGGCACGGAGCGTGACGGTGACCAGGTCGCTGTCGGCCCCGCCCAGGTTGTGGTACGCGCGCACCCGGAACGTGTAGCGGCCTTCCCGTTTCAGGCCGGTGACCTCGATCGACTCGCTGTCAACAGCCGCCGCGTCGACGATCCTCCACCTGTCCCCGGCGGCTCTGGCATGGATCCGGAATCCGAGCTCATCGTCCGACCGGTCTTCCCATTCAAGCCGAGCGCTGGTGCTGCTCGTCGGCTCGACCGTCAAGTTCGCCGGGGCCTCCGGCACCCAACTCGGGAAGTCGTCGAACTCTGCCGGATCCGGCATGTGGTCGCTGTACTGGACGCCGAGAGGGACAGTGTCGTAGAGAGCCCGCTCGTTCTCCCTCTCGTCCTCCTTGCCGATCGTCCAGCCGTTCGGCTTGATCCGCGCCGAGGAAAAGAACGGCACCCACTGACGTGGCACGTAGCTCCGGTAGCTCATGATCGTCTCGACCGTCGGCGCGGTGCTGATATCGAAGTGCCCGAACGCCCACGGCCTCACCGCGACGTCCCGGCTGATCCCGGTGTTGGCGGGATCGTGATTGGCGCCCAGGTTGTGGCCGACCTCGTGGGCGAACACCTGGCCGAAGTACGGATAGGCGCCCTCCTGGGCAGGGAAACTGCAGGTGGCGGCGCTGACGCCGTAGGCGTTCGCCCAGTCGTTTCGCTCGCCGGCGCGGGTGAGGATGTAGGCAATGCCGCAGTAGCCGAGATCCCGCGGCTGTTCGCCGACGAACAGATGAACCATGTCGGCCTGGTGCGCGGCCCGCAGTTCGGCGGCTTCGCGGAGGTCGGACAAGCGGCCGAGAACTGACGTTTGGCCGTCAAGCGCAGCCGGCGCCTCGGCCATGTGAACGAGATGGGCGGCTGCCGGCATCGAGTTGTTCCGAAGCACCAGGTTCAGAAAGTCGATCGAGGCTTGTATGGACGCTCTCGGAGTGCCGTAGCCGAAGCTCTCCCAAGCCTCCGCTGCCTCGACGGTGTACAGGACCACCATGTCGATCCGATCGTGGTTAGACTCGCTTCGCACGACCGTTGGCGGCTCGACTAGCTTCGAACGACCGGCGGCGACGCCCGACAGGTCCGGCACAACACCGCCCGCGCAGAACTCCACTCCGCCGGCGAGTCGACCGGCCACCGGTTGCTCCATCAGGCCCATGCCGTCGAGCCCGGCGCGAATCCAATAAGCAGCCCTGCCCGGCTCGCCGAACATGCCCTGAAGATGCCCGTCCTGCACGGTCAGCACGACGCTATCGAAGCCTGCCCCCGGGAAACTGCCCGACCACATCACGTTGCCGTCACCGCGGTCCTCGAACACGCTCCGTTCGGCCGCCAGTACCCGACTGTCGGGCGTCTCCAACTCGAGGCGCTGCGGCCCCGAACGCACGAGGTCCCGATCGACGACGATCGTCCGCCCGGCGGCGCGCGCCGACACACTCCGATTGTCGTCCCTGGTCTCCAGACTGACAAACCGCTGCGCCTCCGCCGCTGTCGCCGCGAGCAGGACCAGCGAACACGCCAGCGCACCGCACCTCCCGCACGCGGCTCCACCGAGCGTCGCGTCACGAACGCCTTTACCCCTCAAGATCTCTCCTCCTCCCACGTTGAACGATCTCACCAAAGTGAGCCAGATGCAATGTCAAGGCCAACGTAGCGTCCACATCCATTGCGACTCGGGCCGATCTACCGTTCCTCGAGAACCCGCGGCTGCCCAACCGCCCGCCGCAGTTCCTGGAAACCTCGGCCGCCCCGCACGGCATTCCAGTCCCCGACCACCAGCAGAGCGACACCGCCCGGATCCAGAAAGCGCTGGGCCGCCCGGCGGACATCGGTCCCGGTCACGCCACGCAGGCGCTGCCGGTAGTCGGCCCAGTACTCGTGAGGCCGGTCCAGCAGTTCGTCCTCGGCATAGCGGCCGGCAACCGCCTCGGCACGCTCGAAGAGCAGCGGAAACCTGGCCAGTAGGGACCGCTTCGCCGTCTCGAGTTCCGTGGCCGGCACCGGATCGCGCTGCAGGCGGCGCAGTTCCTGCAGCACCGCGCCCGCCGCCTCCGCGGCCGACTCGGGGGCAGTCTCCAGGAACACGCGGAACTCGCCCGCCCGTTCGGCTCCCCAACCACTCCGCACGGGATCGAGGTCGAAGTACGTCAGGACCCGATAGGTGAGACCCTCGCCAAGCTGCAACCTGGACCGCAGACGCGACACGGCGCCGGGACCGTCCAGGACCTCCGTCAGCAGCAGCAGCGCCCAATGGTCGTCGTCGTCCCAGGATCCGAGGACCGCCCCCCGGTGGCCGACGGCGATTGCGGCCTGGACGCCAGGACGATCCAGATACCACCAACCGGGCCTCGCAGCCGCGGCTGCCGGTTCCTCCTCTTGACTCCCATCCACTTCGTCCGTTGCCAATTCGCCGCCGCTCCCACTCGCTCTTCGCTCGCCCTGGTCGGACGGCGCCCAATCGCCGAACAGCTCGTCCAGGCGCGCCACGACGGCTTCCGCATCCACATCGCCCGAAACGGCAAACACCGCGCCCTGTGGACCATAGTGACGGTGATGGAAGTCGGCCAGCGCCTCGGGCGTGAAGGCAGCGACGGCGTCGGGCGTCAACTGCCGTCCCCGGGGCGCACTGTCTCCGTGCACCAGACGCAGCCACTCCCGTTCGAGGAGCCCCAGCGGGTCGTCGTCCTGGGTAGCGAGGCTGACCCCGAGGTTGCCCTTCGCCTGCGCCAGACGCTCCGCATCGAAGCGGGGTTCGCGCACGATGGAAGCGAGCAACTCGAGGCCGCGCCCCAAGGCCTCCGAGCCGCAGTCCAAGGCGATCACGCTCCGACCTGAGGCGCCCACGGTCCGGATCCGGGCGCCCAGGGCGTCGACCTCGTCGTCCAGGCGGTCCGGAGCCAGCTCGCCGGCGCCCCCGCGCCGCAGCATCGCCACGGTCATCGAGGCCATTCCCGCCTCTCCCGGTTGCTCGTGCAGATCGCCGACCGGCAACGCCAGCACAACATCGACCAGGGGCAAACCGCGATCCGGCACGACGTAGACCGGCATCCCGTTCGCCAGTTCGAAGCGCATCCCCGCAGGATCGGGCGGCGCGAAGGGCGACGCCGGGAAACGCAGATCGTCCGGGTGCGGCGGGATCTGCGGCGACGCCGCGGCCGCAGCGCCAAGCCCGAGCGCTACGAACAGAACGACGGCCCGCACCTCAGCCCTCCCCCGTCCGTTCGAGCGACAGGACCGCCCGTTTCCCGGCCACTAGAAAGACCTCGATCACCCGTTCCAGGTCCTCCGGGCGAACGGCCGCGGCCGCCTCGAACCACTCATCGAGTTGCCGCCAGCCGCCGAGCACCTCGGCCGCCGCGAGGCGACGGGCGAGTCCGATGTCGGTCTCGATCTGCCGGAAGGAGTCGGTGGCCAACTGGCGGCGCACTCGCTCCAGTTCCGCGCTGGCGACCCCGTCTGCCCGAATCTGCTCCAGCAGGCTGTTCCAGGCCGGTAGCAGTTCCGCCACCCCGGTGTCGCCGGCAGCCTCGATGCGCACAGCGAAGTAGCCACCGCGCATCCGCGACACGTGCTGGGCCGAAGCCGAGGTCGCTACCGCGTCATCGGCAAGTACGAGCCGTCGATGGAGCCGACCCGAGCGGCTGTTCAGCACACCCGCCAGGACATCGAGCGCCACCGCGTCGCCGGAGGTCTCGAAAGCCACGGTCGGATAGCGGATCTCGATCTGGCTGCTGCAGGTGCAGAGTCCGTCGAGAGATCCCACGGCTGGCTCGGCCGGCGGTTCCGACCGGTCGTTGACTCGGACCGACACGGCCAGCCCACCACCCCGCTTGAGACGGCCGAAGTAGCGCTCGGCCATCTCCCGAACGCGGTCCGGAGACACGTCGCCGACCAGCACCGCGACCAGCCGTTCAGGGCCGTAAGCCGCCCCGAAGTGCGCCCGTGCGTCGGCCGGCAGCAGACCCGCGACTTCCAGCCGCTCCCCTCCTGGCGTATGCGCGTACGGGTGGCCGGCGCCCCAGAAGGCGGCGTCGAAGAGTTCGAACCAGGACCCCGCCGGACTCGAATCGATGCGCTGGCGACGTTCCTGCTCAACCACCCGCAACTCGCGCTCGAAGCCCCGGAACACGGGCTCGAGCAACCGGTTGGACTCCATCCAGAACCAGAGTTCGATCTTCTCCGCGGGCACCAGCACCTGGAAGGCGGTCGAGTCGTGACGCGTCTCCGCGTCGAGGCCGAAGGCGCCGGCGCGAGTGTAGATCGATGAGTACTCGCCCGGTCGCTGTAGCGCCGCGAGCCGACCTTCGAGCCGGGCAAGACCCGGCGACGCCCGGCGACGCCGAACGGAGTCCGCGTAGAGCCGCTCCCACTGCCGTAGCAACCGGGACTCCGCTTCCCAGTCCGCGGTGCCGATCGTGCGGCTACCGGCGTACAGCAGGTGCTCCACCACGTGAGCCAAACCCCGCTGCCCCGGTGGATCCGACGCCGAGCCGCCGCGGACCGCCCACACTGCGGCAACCAGGGGCCTCCCGGGCCGCTCGACGATCAGGAAGGTCATGCCGTTGTCCAGTCTGAAGTCGGTAGGCCGGAGTTCGGCCGGCAGCGCAGCCGGCGCGACAGGCGCCATTGCCGACAGCAGCAGCGCGGCCAGCCCCGCCGCGACCCTCAACGGCGTTCCCCGACGACCACGTAGACGCCTGCAGGCGGATCGACGATCCGGGTCCGGGCGCCTCCGGGCCAACGCACGTCGAGCCAGCCGGAGTCGCCGACCGGTGTTCCGTTGTCGGACGCAGGGACAGCCCAGCGCAGCCGGTGCCCGCTCGACGACTGGTAGCTGCCGCCACGCAGGATCCATCGCCGGGCGGGTTGCTTCCCAGACTCGCTCGAGAACGTCAGGACCGCACCGACGGCCTGGGTGTTCGGCGACCCGCCGCGCAGCTCGACACCCAGCCAGTCCGTCCCCCCGGTGTCGTTCCTCCAGAGCCGCGCCGGCCCGTCGTTGGCTGTCACAAGGAGGTCGCCATCGCCGTCGTTGTCGAAATCCGCGACGGCGGCCCCGCGGCTCACCAGGGGACCCTGGTCCGTCCAGTCGCAGCGCATTTCCGTGAAGCTCCCCTGCCCGTCGCCATCGCCGCCCCGAAGCAGCAGGTTCCGCTGCCGGTGGTCCGTGTTGTCGCGCCGCGGCGACGCGAAGATGTGTCCGTTCGCGAGGTACACGTCGAGCGCGCCGTCGCGGTCGAAGTCCCCGGTCACGATCCCGAAGCCCAGCAGGTTGAAGGAGGGTTGGCCGAAACCGGTGGTGGCCGACACGTCCTCGAACAGAAGGTCGGTCCCGGAAGTCGCATTGCGATACAGGGTGTTCGTCTCGACGTCGAAGTTGGTGACCATGAGATCGACGTCGCCGTCGGAATCGAAGTCGGCCGCCGCCAACCCCATGCCCGCCTCCGGGCGTCCGTTCCGGTTGACGGCGGCGCCCGAGAGGAGGGACTGATCCTCGAACGTGCCATCGCCGCGATTGCGGAAGAGCAGGTTCAGGGTCAGGTCGTTGGCCACATAGAGATCGGGCCATCCGTCCCCGTCGAGGTCGGCAAAGACAACCCCAAGCCCCTTGCCGTCGGCACCGTCGAGGCCGGCCCGGGCGGTCGCGTCCTCGAAGGTACCGCCCCCCAGGTTCACGTAGTAGCGGTCGTGCTGGCCCAGGAACAGCGACGGGTCGCACACCTCCGGCTCGGAGTCCGGACCGTCCCGACGGCAGACCAGGCCGTGGTCCGGGTCGTAGTCGAGATACCGCGAGACGTAGAGGTCGAGGTCGCCGTCTCCGTCCGCGTCCGCGAGGGCCATCGAGGAACCCCAGGGGAAATCGTCCGTCCCCCCCTCCGGCGTGGCTGCGGACAGCGGTTCGGCGGGCGCGAAGGCTCCGTCTCCACGGTTGCGCAGGAGCACCGTTGGGCCGTAGTGCGACACCAGCAGATCGACATCGCGGTCGCCATCCACATCGGCCGCCACGACACCCTGGCCGTAGCCGCTCGCGAAGCTGCCGGCATCGACCGGCTCGAATCGGATCCTCCCTGCGGCGTCGGGTCCCAGGTTCCGGAACAGCCGATCCGCCGACTCGCGGCCGCCCTGAGGTGGGAACGGCCCCGACTGGACCAGGTAGAGATCGAGCCAACCATCTCCGTCGTAGTCGATCCAGCCCGCGCCGGCGCCCATCGTTTCCGGCAGGTGCAGGCCGCCGCTGGCGCCTGAGGCGTGGACGAATCGCACGCCGGACTCCACCGCCACCTCCGTGAAGGTGAATCCGCACTCCTCGCCAACGGCAGCGACGCCGATGCCGGGCCGGACGGCGACCAGCCCCAGGAGGGTGAACAGAGCGGCGAAGCACCCGGCACCGGTGCCCCTTCGCAAACTCATCCGGTGACGGTAGCAGCAGCCCGTAGACTGCGCCCATGGAACTGGTCTGCGGCCCGCACACCCTCCCTGGTCATGGGCGTGCTCAATGTGACGCCGGACAGCTTCTCGGACGGCGGCAGCTTCCACGCTCCCGAGGCCGCCGTCCAGCACGCGCGGCGCATGGCCGCCGAAGGGGCCGACCTGATCGACATCGGCGCGGAGAGCACCAGGCCGGGGGCCGAGCCGGTCGTGTTGAGTGAGGAGCTTGCCCGGTTGCTGCCGGTGATCGAGGGCATCGGCCGCCTCGACCTCGGGGTGCCCCTGAGCGTGGACACCGCGAAGCCCGAGGCAGCCGATCGCGCGCTCGCCGCGGGCGCCCACATGATCAACGACATCTCCGGCGCCGGCGAGGCGATGCTCGAGGTCGCGGCCCGCCACGGCGCTCCGGTGATCGCGATGCACATGCAGGGCGAACCGCGCACGATGCAGCGAGAACCGCGCTACGACGACGTGGTGGCCGAGATCCGCAACTACCTCGCCGAGCGCGTCGCGGCCGGACGCCGCCACGGAGTCGACGTGCTGGTCGACCCGGGGATCGGCTTTGGCAAGACGCTCGAGCACAACCTCGACCTGCTCGCGAACCTGGACGAGCTTCAGCAGATCGGCGCGCCCGTCGTGCTCGGGGTGTCCCGCAAGTCGTTCCTGGACCGGCTGCTCGGCGGCGTACCCGTCGAGGAGCGGCTGAGCGGAACGCTCGCTGTCAACGCCTGGGCGGCGGCTCTCGAAATCGCCGACATCCTGCGGGTCCACGATGTCGAGCCGCACCGGCAGCTGGCCGAGAGCATCGGCGCCCTGAGACTGCGCCGCGATCGCTGGACGACCCGCCGCCGCGTTCTTGCACGAGGCGTCGTCTGCCGGAGCCGGATCGGAGTCACGAGCGAAGAACGGGCCGAACCGCAGGAACTCCTGGTCGACATCGACGTGACCCTGACAGCCGGAGCCCGCGGCACCCGCGACGACCTGGCCGAGACCGTGGACTACGCGGAGCTCGCCGCCATCGCGCACGAGGTCCGACTCGTCGAAACGCTGGCCGAGCGGATCGCGGCGAGCATCGGTCGGGAGACCTCTAAGGCGGCCGGCGGCTCAACGCTGCGGCGCCGGATCGAATCGCTGCGCGTACGGGTCACGAAACCCCGCGCCGCTCGCGAACTCGGCGCCGCGGAAGTCGGCGCCGAAGTCGACTGGCGACCGTGAACCGGCCGTGACCCGGACTCGCGCCTTTGTCGCGCTCGGTTCGAACCTCGGCTCTCGAGAGGCGAATCTTCGCACCGCGATCAACCGCCTGAGACAACTCGGGGAGGTGACGGCGGTCTCGGAGTTTCACGCCACCCGGGCCGTCCCCGAGAGCGGTGTTCTGGCCACCGACCCGGACTTCCTCAATGCCGCGGCGGCGATCGAAACCCGGCTCGACGCCCACACCCTGCTCCACGGTCTGCTCCAGATCGAAGCCGGCCTCGGCCGGGACCGGACGACGGCGCCCGTCGGCCCCCGGACGGTCGACCTCGACCTCCTCCTGTTCGGCGACCTGGTGATCGAGACGCCCGGCCTGGTCGTGCCCCACCCCCACATGCACCGCCGCCGCTTCGTCCTCGAACCGCTCTGCCAGATCGCCCCCAACGCCTGGCACCCCGGCCTGGGGAAGACGGTGGCCGAGCTGCTGCGCGGGCTACTTGCGGCCTGAGCACGCCGCGGGCCAGCTAGTAGCTCTTCGGCAAGCTCAGCACCTTCTCCGCGATGTGGCAGAGGATGAGTTGCGGGCTGACCGGAGCCAGCCGCGGGATCATCACCTCACGCATCCCTTCGCATAGCCCATGCCGCCGTGGGTCATGACCGCCTGCGTGCAGGCCTTGAAACCCGCCTCGGCGCCTAGGTACTTCGCGGCGTTTGCGTAGTGGCCGCACGGTTCCTCGCGGTCGTAGAGAGAAGCCGCCTGCATGGCCATCAGAAAAGCCGCCTCCAGTTCCATCCAGCACTCCGCCAGGGGGTGCTGGATCGACTGGTTCTGGCCAATCGGGCGGCCGAAGACCCGCCGGTTGCGAGCGTAGTCGGTCGCGCGCTCCAGGGCGTTGCGACCAACGCCGACCGCCTCGATGCCGATCAGGATCCGCTCCGGGTTCAGGCTGTGCAGGATGTACTCGAAGCCGCGGCCCTCGTCGCCGATACGGTCCTCGGCGGGTATCTCGAGTCCGTCGATGAACAGCTCGTTCGAATCCACCGCGGCCCGGCCCATCTTCGGAATACGCCGGACCTCGACGCTGGACCGGTCGAGCGTCGTGTAGAACAGCGACAGGCCCTTCGTCGCCTTGCCCGTTTCGGCTCTGGGTGTCGTGCGGGCGAGCAGCATGACCCGGTCCGCCTCCTGAGCGGTCGTGGTCCAGATCTTGCGGCCGTGGACGATGTAGCCGCCGTCCGGCTGCCGCTCGGCGCGCGTCGTGATCGCCGTCGTTTCCAGCCCGGCATCCGGCTCCGTCACCGCGAAGCACGTCTTCGCCCGACCCTCGATCAGCTCGGGAAGGAAACGGCGGCGCTGCTCCTCCGTCCCGAAGACGACGATCGGGTGCGGCCCGAAGATATTGATGTGGATCGCCGATGCCGCGCTCATGCCGCCGCCCGCACGGGCCACTTCGTGCATGACCAGGGCAGCTTCGGTTACGCCCAACCCCGAACCACCGTACTTCTCCGGCATGGCGATTCCGAGCGCGCCGCACTCCGCCATGGCGCGGTGGAACTCGTTCGGAAACCGGACCTCGTTGTCGACCTCGAGCCAGTAGTCGTCGTCAAACGCCGCGCACGTGCGCGCTATCCCTTCGCACAGAGTACGCTGCTGTCCACTCAGAGTGAAGTCCATGGGAGGCGCAGAGGGTACAACGACTCTGCGAGCCCCCCAGTGAGGCAGGTCCGTGCTCGGCCGTAGGTCTCGGCACCGACTTGCAGGTCCTGACCCGGATTCCGCCTTCGGCGGATGCGGACCAGGAGGTCCGCGCACCCAGTGAGGCATGTCCGTGCCCGGCCTTGGCTCGCGGCACCGACGACCAGCCCGGTCGGGTCAGGAGGGGTCGGCTCCCAGGTGCCTCTGAACGAGCGACGCTCGACGACATCGCACTCACCGACGACCAACCGAAGCGGAGTGAGCGTCATCCCCTCCCATCTCCTCTCAGGCGCTCACGCCACCTGGGAGCCGACCCCTCCTGACCCAAGACGGGCGGGTGCGTCCTCCGCCCACGCGCCGCACCGCCGCTCCGCCGCTCCGGTCCTGCTCTGCCTCAGCCCGCCGGGGCAGGCAACAGCACGTACCGAGCCAGGACGGCGAAGCCGCCGATCAGAATCAGAGCCGCGGTCCACACCAGTGCCAGGCGCTGCCAGCGCTCGAGGTGCTCCTGTCTGCCCGCCCATCGCACAATGGTCCGCAGCAGGTACGGCAAAGACGCACCCCAGGCAAGGAGGACGCCCAGCAACAACCAGGAAGTCGGCGAGAATCCCTGGAGCACCGCGAGCGCGCCGATGGCGAACAGGAGTGCGACCCGCACCACGACGCGCACGAAGCGCATGCTGCCGGCCTGCTGCCGCTTGAGTTGATTCCGCCGGTCGCTGAAGTCGATCGCCATCGGCGGCTCTAGGACTCCCCGGCTCCCGCGAGGTCGAGCAGGAAGGCGTAAACCAGGGCCGTCTCGCGGTAGCGGTCGTAGCGGCCGGAGGCGCCCCCGTGGCCGGCGCCCATGTTCGTCTCGAGGAGCAGGAGGTTGTCGTCCGTCTTGTTGGCCCGCAGCCGCGCCACCCACTTCGCCGGCTCCCAGTACTGAACCTGCGAGTCGTGCAGGCCGGTGGTCACGAGCAGGTGGGGATAGTCCCTCGCCTCGACGTTGTCGTAGGGCGAATAGGAGAGCATGTAGTCGTAGTACTCGCGCTCTCTGGGATCCCCCCACTCGTCCCACTCGAACGTGGTCAGCGGAATGCTCGCGTCGAGCATCGTCGTCACGACGTCAACGAAGGGCACCCGCGCCACGACGCCGTCCCAGAGGTCGGGACGCATCGTGAACACCGCGCCGACCAGCAGACCGCCGGCGCTGCCGCCCATCGCGTAGATGCGGTCCGGGTCCGCGTAGCCCTCGGCCGCGAGATGCTCGGCCGCGGCGATGAAGTCCGTGAACGTGTTCTTCTTGTGGAGCAGCTTGCCGTTCTCGTACCAGGAGCGGCCCATCTCCTCGCCGCCGCGGATGTGGGCGATCGCGTAGACGAAGCCGCGGTCGATCAGGCTCAGAAGCGGCGAGCTGAACGACGCGTCCATGCTGGAGCCGTAGGAACCGTAGCCGTAGAGCAACAGCGGGCTGCCACCCTCTTCCGGCCGCAGATCGGGCCGGTAGACGAGCGATACGGGCACCTGCGTACCGTCCCCGGCCGTCGCCCACAGCCGTTCGCTCCGGTAGTTCGCGGAGTCGAAACCGCCGAGCACCTGGTCCTGTTTGCGCAGCGTCTTCTCACGCGTCGCCGGGTCGTAGTCGAACACCGACCGCGGCGTGGTCAGCGACTGGTAGACGTAGCGGAGGGTGCCGGACGACGGATCCGGGTTGACGCCGAGACCGGCCGAGTAGGTCGGTTCGCCAAAATCGAGGTCATGGCCCGTGACGGATCCGTCCCCGCTGCCGCCTCCGCCCATCGGCTCGATGCGGAGTTGCTCGAGACCCTCGCGCCTCTCCGCCAGCACCAGGAAACGATCGAACAGTTCGAAACCCGCGAACAGCACGTCGTCGCGGTGCGGGAGCTCCTCGCGCCAGGCGGCGCGCCGCGTGTCGCCTTCGGCGGTTGACATGAGCCGGAAGTTCGGCGCGCGATCGTTCGTGCGTACCCAGAAGCGGTCACCCAGGTGATCGACGCTGTACTCGTGGCGCTCGCCGCGCGGCTCGAAGACGGCGAAGTCGCCGCCGGGGTCGTCGGCCCGCAGGATGCGCACCTCCGTGCGCAGAGTGTGACTCGAAGTTGCCAGCAGGTACTTCCGTGACTGCGTCCGCCCCAGGAACACGCTGAACGTCTCGTCCGGCTCCTCGTAGACCAGTTCGTCGGGGGCCGTCGAGCCCAGGCGGTGGCGGTACACCTGGTATGCGCGCAGCGTGTCCGGATCCTGGCGGACGTAGAACAGGGTCGCGCTGTCGGCGGCCCAGACGAGATTCGCCGTCACGTCCGGGATCTCGTCCGCGAGAATCTCGCCGGTCGAAAGATCCTTGAACCGAACGGTGTAGAAGCGGCGCCCCACGTCGTCGACACCGTACGCCAGGATCCGGTGATCCGGACTGACGGACGGACGGACCGCCGTGTACTCCTTGCCTTCGGCGATCTCGTTCACGTCGATCAGCACTTCTTCGACCTCGGGAGCCTGATCGCCGCCGAAGACGTCGCCGTCGGCTGGCCGGCGGCCGTGGATCGGGTACTGCTTCCCCTCCTCGTAGCGCGTGTAGTACCAGTAGTCGCCGTCGCGGTAGGGAACGGATGAGTCGTCCTCGACGACCCTGCTGCGGATCTCCGCGAACACGCTCTCCTGGAGCGCCTCGGTGTGCGCCAGCGCGGCGTCGACGTATGCGTTCTCCGCCTCGAGATAGGCGATCACCTCCGGATTCTCGCGTTCCCGGAGCCAGTAGTACTCGTCGACCCGGACGTCGCCGTGGGTCTCGAGTTCGTGGGGACGCGCCTCGGCCCGCGGCGGGTCGCCCGGGGCCGCCGCGGGGGCGGCGCAGGATGTCACCGCGAGGGCCGCCAGGAGAAGGACTCCGGCAGCGGGGATTCCGGTTCGGAACGCTCTCGTTCGTAGCTGTCGCATGGGTACCAGAGTGTAGCCCCCATCAACTCCGCTCCCACAACAGGATGGCGGCGAACAGATCTTCCAGCGCGGCGCCGACCGACTTGAACAGCGTGATCTCATCCGCGGTCCCGCGCCCCCCGTGCTCACCGCGGCACAGATCGTAGAGGTCGGCGGCGACGTCTTCCGGAGTCAGCGCACCCGACTCGATCGGCTGGGTAAGGTCGCCCGCCTCAACGAGCGCACCGTCTCGAGTGTCGACGAACACGGTCGCGCGACGCATCGCCTCGTCGTCCGCCTCGCGCATGGAAGGCGTGAAGCCGCCGACGAGGTCCACATGGACGCCGGGCTCAAGCCACGAACCGAAGACCAGGGGCCGGGTTGCCAGGGTAGCGGTGCTCACGATGTCCGCCGCGCGCACGGCCGCCTCCAGATCGGCAGCCGTTCCGGTCCGAAGCCCCCGCGCCAGCGGTGAACGGGACGCCTCCGCCGCCTTCTCGGGCCGGCGCCCCCAGAAGTCGACCTCGATCCCGGGCCGCACCGCCGCGTGCGCGGCCGCCAGGTGAGGCGCCAGGTTGCCCGTGCCGACCACCAGCAGGCGACGGGCATCGGAGCGCGAGAGGAACTTCGACGCCAGGGCCGACGCCGCCGCCGTGCGCCGCAGGGTCAGCTCCAGGCCGTCGATGAGCGCCAGCGGCTCCCCCGTCACAGCCGACGTCAGGATGTAGCTGGCCTGCACGGCCCCGAGGCCGCGGGAGACGTTCCCGGGGAAGACCGTCGCCACCTTGACCCCCAGGTAACCGCCGGCCGTCCACGCCGGCATGAGAAGCAGCGTCGCCTCGGGATCGTCGGCCGGCGCCGCGACTCCATGGTGGTGGCGTACCGGCATCTCGCAGCCATCGCGGAAGCCCTGTTCCAGGGCCTCCACCACGGCGCCCCAGGGCAGCAGTTCGGCCGTCTTGGCGGCGTCGAAGATCTTCATCCGAGTAGCGGAGGATAGTCTCATCCGCCATGGACCATCCGGGAGAGCTTGAGCAGAACGGCTACGTGATCCTGGAAGGCGTCCTGAAACGGCACCGTATCGACGCGCTGCGCCGGGAGCTCGAGCCCCACTTCGACCGCCGCCTCTTCGGCCGTAACCCGTTCGAGGGCCGCAAGACGCAGCGGATCTACGGACTGCTCTCCAAGTCCCGCCTGTTCGATGGCCTGGTCGAGCACCCGGCCGTATTGGACGCCTGCGAAGCGACGCTCGGACCCGGCTTCCTGCTCTCGGTGGCTCATGCCATCCTGATCCACCCCGGCGAGGTCGCGCAGAGCCTCCACCACGACGACTCGTTCTATCCGCTGCCGAGGCCCAGAAAGGCGCTCGGCGTGAGCACGATCTGGGCACTCGACGACTTCACCGAGGACAACGGCGCCACCCGCATCGTGCCCGGCAGCCACCATTGGAACGGCGAAGAAACGGACGAATCAGCAGCGCAGCCGGTCATCATGCCGGCCGGCTCGGTCCTCATCTTTCTCGGCACTCTCTACCATGGCGGCGGCGCGAACCGGTCGACCGGAACGCGTCTCGGCCTGACCATCCAGTACTGCCCGCCGTGGGCGCGGCAGCAGGAGAACTTCATTCTCGGGGTGTCCGCGGACGAAGTTCCCGACCTGTCTCCCAGGCTCCAGGAGCTGATCGGCTACGGCATCCATCCTCCATTCATGGGCCACGTAGATGGCCGCCACCCGCTGAAGGCGCTCCACACATGAAGAAACTCCAGTCCTCATTTGCCCTGCTGGCTCTGCTGGCCCTGGCCACGGCCTGCGGCGCCCCGGCCGACGCTCCCGAAGGCGAGGCATCCGCGGAGGAACCGGCAGCGCAGGCCGTCCCCGAAGGCGCGCCCCGACTCGTCCTCCTGCTCGCCGTCGATCAGATGCGCGCCGACTACCTGGAGCGCTTCGCCCCGCTGCTCACGAGCGGTCTTGAGAGGCTCCTCCGCGAGGGCGTCGTCTTCACCGACGCGCACCACTTCCACGCCGCCACCGAGACCGCCCCCGGCCACGCCACCCTGGCGACGGGCGTGTTTCCCAGCCGGCACGGGATCATCGGCAACGGCTGGTTCGACCGGGAGACCGGCGACGACGCGTACTGCTGCGACGACCCCGAGCACGGCGTGTCGCCGCGCAACATGCTGGCGCCGGCCATCGGCGACCTGATGAAGGCAGTCTGGCCGCAGTCCAAGGTCTTCTCCGCCAGCGGCAAGGACCGGGCGGCGATCCTGATGGGCGGGCACCACGCCGACGGCGCCTGGTGGTACAGCCGCCCGACCGGCGGCTGGGTCACATCGACCTACTACGGCGACCGCGACTCGGGGCCCGCGTGGCTCGACGACTTCAATGCCGAGAGCCGTCTCGACGTGCTCTTCGGCACCGCCTGGGAGCCGCTGATGCCGCTCGAGCACACCGCGGCCTACGACATCGAACCGCTCCAGCGTGGTCTGTCGGTCGACACGTTCCCCCACGCGCTGGGCGGCTACACGGTGGAACGGTCGGCGTTCTACGCCTCCATCTACAGGTCGCCCTTTCTGGACGGCCACCTCGGTGATCTGGCCGAGACCCTGATCGAGGCCGAGGACCTGGGCGCCGATGAGGTCCCCGACCTGCTGGCGCTCAGCTTCTCGGCCCTCGACACGGTCGGCCACAGCTTCGGTCCGAACGCACCGGAGACCCTGGACACCATCCTGCGGCTCGACCGGACGATCGGCGAACTGCTCGACTTCGTCGACGAGCGGATCGGCATGGAGAACGTGGTCGTCGCGCTCTCCGCTGATCACGGTGTCGGCCGCGTGCCCGAACTCGTCGTGCGCGACGGCGGCGAAGGAGGCCGCTTCGGCGCCGAGCAGACCCTCTGCCTGCAACAGCTCCAGGCGCGGCTCGCGGAGCGGTTCGGCGACGGCGAATGGCTCGGCGACACCTTCTATCTCGACGAAGAGGAGATCGCGGCAGCCGGCGCCGACCGGACGGAGATCGAGGCCGAGATCATCGACGTGATGGGAAGCTGCCCGCTGTTCCACCAGGTCCTGCGACCGGCAGACCTCGACCCCTCCGATCCCCTGCACGAGCTCTACCTGAACAGCCGATATCCCGGCCGCAGCCCGGACCTGATCGCGGTGCCGGAGCCGAACGTACTGCAGGTGTCCGCCGCGGTCGTCACCGCGAGCCACGGCTCCCCCTACCGCTACGACACCCACGTTCCGCTCATCATCCGGCAGCAGGACGGCGCCAGCCGCGTCGTCGAGGAACGTGCGAACACGATCGACCTGGCACCCAGCCTGGCCGCCCTCCTGGGCCTCCCCGTTGACAGCATCGCCGGCTTCGAGGGGTTTAACGGCGTCGACCGGCTGGCCGAATGAGGACGACCTCCATGCTCCACACCACCGCCCCCCCAACGCCACGCCGATCCTGCACCGCCGCCGCGGCCACCCTCTGCCTGACCGCGGCCTTCCTATCGGCCTGCCAGGCGGAAGCACAGACCTACGCCGAGAAACTCGGCTTCCCCGCCGGCACGCGCGCCGTCATCCTGCACGTCGACGACGCCGGCATGTCGCACGATTCGAACGTGGGCGCCCTCCGCTCCATCCTCGACGGCGTCGCGAACTCGATGAGCGTGATGATGCCCTGCCCGTGGGTGCCGGAACTCGTGCGGGGCCTGGAGGAGAACCCGGGGATCGACGCCGGCCTCCACCTGACCCTGACCGCCGAGTGGGACGACTACCGCTGGGGTCCCCTCGTGGGCCGGGAAGCGGCGCCCGGCCTGGTCGATCCCGAGGGCGCCCTGTGGTCAAGCGTCGCCGAGGTCGTCGCCAACGCGACGCCCGACGAAGTGGAGGCCGAGGTGCGCGAGCAGATCAACCGCGCCCGCACGATGGGCTTCGAACCGACCCATCTCGACTCCCACATGGGCACACTCTTCGCGACGATGGACTTCCTCGAGCGCTACATCGCGGTCGGCCTCGACGAGGGCCTTCCCCTCATGTTCCCGGGCGGCCACAACACGATCCTCGAAGCGCAGTACGAAGCCCAGGGACGGGACACGCCTCCCGGCCTCGGCCGCGCCACGGAACTCGGCCAGCGCATCTGGGACGGCGGCCTGCCCGTACTCGACGACCTCCACAACCTGAGCTACGGCTGGGTCCCCGAGAGCGGCCCCGACGCGACCGACGAGGAGCTGACGGAGTACAAGGTCGAGCGCTACATCCAGGCCCTGCGCGATCTCCGCCCCGGAGTCACGATGATCATCATGCACTCCACCGACCCGAGCGAGACCTTCAAGTACATCTCCACTTCGGGCCCCAGCCGCAAGGGCGACATGCTGGCGATGCTCGACCCACGCCTCAAGCAGGTGATCGATGAGGAAGGCTTGGTCCTGACCACCTTCCGCGAGCTCAAGGAAAGGCGGGACCGCGTCGACTAGCAACCGGCTGCTCCGGCCCTCCGGCGATCATTCCGCCGAAGAGGTGGAAGCCGCCTGGCTCACCCAGGCGCACCGGCTACTCGCCTCAGCCGACTTGTCGGTCGACCGGGTGACCGTTCGATCGACTCAGGAGGGGCCACTGATCTCGATCCAGCTTCCCCCTGAGGCCGCCAACGCCGTCCTCGAGTGGGCCCTTGAAGCGGCGACGCGGGTACTTCGAGGTAACCCCCAGCCTTCCCACGCCGAGGTCTACAAGGCGGCCAGGGCGCTGCTGAGCTAGGCAAGACCGGAGACTCGCGCTCGGCGCTTCGCGGCAGCGCCCGGATGCCGGCCAGAACCCGTGCCCCGGCTGGGAGATCGTCGAGGACTACCTCAAGCGCCAACAGGAGTGGACGAAGCGGATGATTCACGGTGCCCTCGGCGGGGCCTCGGACGACGACGCGCCGAACGCCAGCGCGACAACGTCAGCGCGCGCTCGAGGCGGCGCGAGGCCTGAGCCTCGGGGTCGAGGACGAGACTCTCCCCGGAACCGCATTGACGTTCGCGGAAGCGGAGGCCGACTGACCTCTGCAACCTCACCGGATGCGTCCAGGTTCAGAACCGGAACCGGAGGTCGACAGCCGCCGTCAAACCACCAGCATCGACGGACACGCTGCTGCCGTCGGGACCGTCCAGGTCGATTCCGGCCTGGCTGTAACGGATGACACCGCCGACGCCGACGGTGTTCCTGAACTTGCGGACGATGTCGATGCCCAGGTGGTAGCCGATCGCGTCGCCGGACGCTAGCTGCCGGTGGGTCCCGGCATAGGTCGCCTCGTCGAACGGGTACGTCTGGTCGAAGCGCACGGCGGTCACCAGATCGTGGTCGAGTTCGATCTGCGAAGGACCGGCGAACACGGCCAGCTCGACCTTTGGGCCCTCGCGGACCGACCAACGGAACGAGAGGTGAATCGCCGTCTCGTCTCGAGTGAGGTTGCCCTGTGTGCCTTCGACGGTCCGCAGTGTGTCGAAGAAGAACGGATGCGGCAGGCGCCCGACGATGTCGGCCGAAGCGGACAGCGACGCTCGGGACCAGGTCACGCCGAGACCGAACGGGCCGTCGCCCAGGCGCACACCCGCGGACAGTTCAAAGGCGGTGTCGTCGTCTGCCGAGTAGTCGGCGTCGAACTCACCCTGCTCGGAACCGAACAGGCTGTTGTCGAAGCTGAACGTGCCAGCAGGAGCGTCGCTGGTCGAGAGGATGCCGGCACCTAGGCCTATGTACCAGCGGTCCCTGGCGTCGTCATCCTGGGCAAGGGCCGAGGTGGCCGCAAGGAGCAGTGAGAGCGCGCCGACGAGCGGAAGGAGAAGCCTGTGGGTCTTCCTCATTGGCTCAGAGTCCTACAGCCGTCAGTGCCTGGTGGATGGAGTTGAAGGCGTCGCTTCCGGCACCGTAGAGGTCTGCCGCCGCTTGTCGTATGGCGACGCCCATGGTCGCGAAGGTCGTGAACGGAGGCACCAGGTCAACCATGGCCCGGAAGAAGGCCTGCTCGACCTGAGCTCGGTTGGCGCCTCCCACCCCCTGGATCGTCTGCCCGCTTGGGACGTGTTCGCCTCCTTCGACGGCCAGGTAGAAGGCGTGGCTCAGGATCGTGGAGTTCCAGTGAACTCCGGAGTAGCCGGAGCCGGTCGTCCGAAACGGAGTACTGCCCCGCATGCCGTAGCCGGTGTAGGCGATGAGCCGCTCACCGACGAGTGCCACGACGAAGCGGAACTCCTGACCACGGGCCTCCGGATAGGGGAAGGGGCCTATCCGGACCGAACGAGGAGTGTCCATCCGTCGACCCGAAACCTCCGCGTCTTCACCACTCGCATAGTCCGCGCGCAGGAGGCCGTCACCCGGCGGATGGAAGGCGAACTCGATGCTGGTGCCGATGATGTCCGAGTACGCCTCGTTGATCGCGCCACCTTCGTTCCAGAAGAGGGCGAGCTTTCCAGTGCGAGACTGAGTCGGCATTCCGTCCTCGTCGAAGCAGAGAAGCGGTGCGACCAGATCGTCGTCACCGAACGGATCCTCGAAGGTGTAGGTGTCACCACAACGGACGGCCTCACCTGCCACCGCGAAGGACGACGGACCCAGTACGAAGGTGTGGGTGCCGAGGAAGGGGAGACCGGTACGCGTAACCAGGGAGGAGAAGGTGACGCCATGCATCAACTCGTGACCCACGACATCCAGTGGGACGAACGGGATGTCGTCCGGCGCAGTGCCGAATGCGATAGTGCCGGTCCCCTGCGGCCCGAAGGGGGCCGACAAGAAGAAGGCGTTGAGGAAGTCTCCGGCAGCGACGATCGAGAACACGCGCCCGTCCTCGCCATCCATGCCACGCCATCCATGCCTCTGAAACAGGTAGTCGTACGTAAGTCCGAGATTGGCGTGACCGGCGACCACGGCACGATTGGACCACTCGTTGTCATCGTCTTCCCCCACCGAATCGACCCAGGCGGGGTCAGGAAACGTCAGGAGGAAGGCACCGAACAGATCGTTGCCACCGTCCAGAGTCACGAGTTCCGCCGGCCGCAGCCGATCCCATGACTGGTAGCTCCCCTCCGTGTGCCAGGTACTGACCTTCTGCGGCTCGCCGGTGATTCCCGCACCGAACCCCACGGCCCCCTCCGTGTAGATGTGGTCCATCCGGTGGACCGGATCGCCGCTATGCGCGTCAATGAAGTGCGTGCGATGGTCCCGCATCGGGGCGCTCCAGGTGAGGACGAGTTCTCCAAGCGGTGTCGGCAAGATAGCCAGGGTCGGCAGTGCATCTGTTGCCGGCCTGGCGCCCGCGACCTCTTCCAGGCGAGCCAGAGCCGCGGCGGCCGGAAGGCCAGGGAACGTCTCGACGTTGATGCCCTCGTGGACCCTTCCGAACACGGATACGGTCCTCCCGTTGTCTCGCTGCCTCGAGAAGCCAGCACCGTAGACGGACACGCCGTCGTGGCTCTGTTCGAAGTACTCGTGAACCCGTCTGATTGGGTCGAGTCGCGCCGACACGCGCCGGAGTTCGCCGATGAGGGCCTTCTCCGCGATCATCGCATCGACCCGAATCAGGTTGCCTGCATCTTCCGGCTGTGACGTAACCGCATACGAGATCGTCTCGTGCTGTGCCTGTAGCGAGGTTGCCACCATGGCCAAACTCGCTCCAACGACCAGCAGCCCTGACGTGATCCTCATTCAGTGTCTCCTTGGGGCTCCTGATAGCCGCAACCGTGTCGCCTCCGAATGGCGCAGATTACTACACACTGCCAGTGCCACGAGCGCACCTCCACCCTGACGAGACGGTAGAGTCGCCGCGAGCTAGATTCAGCCTAGCTCGTGATGCGCTGGAACTTCGGTGGCCGGCGCTCGACGAAGGAGGCGACGCCTTCCTTGAAGTCATCTCGCTGCAGGCTCTCGGCCATCAACTCGTTCGACTCGCGCAGGGCGTCGCCGGTTTCCATCATCAGGTGCCGGTAGACCTGCTGCTTGATCACCTTGAGCGACATCGGCGCGGAGCGCTCGGCCAGGGCCTTGACGTAGTTCCGGGCCTCGGGGACGACCTGATCGTGGGGCACGGAGCGGTTGACGACGCCCATCTGGGCAGCTTCCGGGCCGTAGAACTTGCGCCCCGTCCACAGGATGTCGAGCGCGTTGGACGGCCCGGCGACACGCGGGAGGATCCAGCTCAGCCCGTGCTCGGCGATCAGTCCGCGGTTGACGAAGGCCGACGTGAAGACGGCGCGATCGGACGCGATGCGGATGTCGCAGAGCATCGCGATCGCGAAACCGAGACCGGCGCAGGGGCCGTTGACCGCGGCGACGATCGGCTTGCGAACCGCCATCAGGTAGTTGAAGGTCACGCCGAAGTTCTCGGCACCCATCTCCTCGATCGCGCCGGCCTGCGCGTCCTCGAACGTGTTGCCGGCGCCGCTGCCGCGCTCGCCGCGGCTCGTGGCCTGAAGCCCCTGCATGTCGGCCCCGGCGCAGAAGCCACGACCGGCGCCGGTAAGCACGATGCCGACAACGCGCTCGTCCTGCTCGGCGGCCGCCATCGCATGCTTCATCTCGGCCATCATGCTGCCGGTGATCGCGTTCAACTGCTCCGGGCGATTGAGGGTGATCGTGGCGATTGGATCGTCCACGTCGTACTTGATCAGTTCGTACTCGGTCATGCCTTGGCCTCCAGCCGCTGTTCGAGGTGAGCGGCCAAGAGTAGCGCAACCGGGCCGACCGCTAACATGGCGGCACGCCACCCTGCGCAGACCAGGTCGTCCGCGGAAGGAGAGAGCCATGTTTCGAATCCCAGTGCTCACGGTCGCCGCCATCTCGACTCTCGTGGCCTGCGCCGGTCCCGAGCTCGAACCGGAGCCCCGTCCCACACCACCGCCCACCGCTCCGCAAGGCACATCCGAGCGGCTCGAGATCGTCGACCGCGCGATCGAGTTCCACGGCGGTGAACTCTTCGAGCAGTCCCGGGTCAAGCTGACCGTGGCGTCACGCTCCGGGAGCTTCGACGTTGACTCGATGGCCGACGGCGACCGCTTCGAGCAACTGATCCGCGCCTCGAACGGCAGCGACGAACGCCTGTACCGGCGCGACAACATGGCGCTCGAAGTGACCGAGGGCGGCCGGCCGATGGAGATGGACGAGACGGAACACGCCCGCGCCGAGAGCTACGTCAACCAGCGCATGTACTTCCTCTTCCTGCCCTACAAGCTGAACGATCCCGGCACCTGGAAGGAGGATCAGGGGCTCGAGGAGTGGAACGGTCGAAGGCTTCACCGCGTCCGGATCACCTTCGCATCCGGCACGAGCGACGGTGCGGACAGCGCCTACGTCTACTGGTTCGATCCCGAGACCGCCCGCCTCGAGCAGTTCGCCTACGACTACAACGAGAACACCGGACTCCGCTTCCGGGTGCTGACGAACTACCGGCGGATCGGCGGCCTGCTGTTCTACGACGCGGACAACTACGGCCTGAACACGCGGAACGGCGGCCTGACCGTCGACGACATCAACCAGGCATACGTCGAGGAGGAGCTGCCCCTCGTCTCCCGGATCGAACATCGGGACATCCATGTCGAACGGACCGGGACCAGTTGACGGTGCGCCTCGCGGCCGCCTTCGCTTGCCTGGGCGCACTCCTGGTTCTCGCCTCCTGCGAGCCGCCGGCGCTCGAGGAGCCGGTCCCGGAGTTCGATCCGCAGACGGTCGCCGCCGCCGTGCTCGCGGTGCTCGACATGCAGGTGGAAGCCTGGAACGACGGCGACATCGACGGCTTCATGGCGGGCTATCTAAGGAGCGATGAGCTGCGGTTCACCTCGGGCAGCGAAGTCCAGTACGGCTGGAGGCAGACCCGTCAGCGCTACCACGAGCGGTACCCGGACCGCGCCGCGATGGGAACGCTCGCCTTCGAGAATCTGGATGTCCGCGTGCTCTCCGAGCATGCCGCCCTGGTGTTCGGCCGCTTCCGGCTGACGCGGGAATCCGACGAGCCGACCGGACTGTTCACCCTGCTGCTGGAGCAGCATGGCGAACAGTGGCTGATCGTTGCCGACCACACCTCGCAGTGACGATGAAAGAACCGAGCGTGATCCTGGTTGGCTCGGCGTCGGTCCTGACCCTGGGACTGGCGGCTTTCGCCCTCGAGGGACCCCGGATCCAGGCCGAGATCGAGGCGCGAACCGCGGCGGCGCTGGCCGACGTCGGCGTCCGCAATCTGAGTGTGCAGGCCCGCGGACGCGACGTGACGCTCTCCGGCACCATCGCCTTCGCCGAAATCGGCATCGAGGCGGCGCGGCGGGCGGCCGGAACTCACGGCGTGCGCCGTGTCGACAACCGGCTGGAGATGGCCATCGGGCCTTCCTTCGAATTCGCGCCGAACGGCGACATCTGGTTGCTCCGGGGCATGATGCCGACGCCCGAAAGCAGGCAGGAGCTGTTCGACGCCGCCGCCGCGATCGTCGGACCGGGGAACGTCATCGACGAAACCGAGGTCGACAGTTCGGTAACCGAGCCTCCCTGGCTCGGGGCACTGCCGCGACTGATCCAGCTTCTGCGCCGTCTGGACGGCGCTCCGGGGCTGCGGCTCGAGGACCGGACGCTGACCCTGACCGGTCACACCTCCAGCGAAGGCCTGCGCGACCACCTCACGTTCGAGGTCGCGTCGATCGGAGCCGCGGCCAACGCCGGCTGGACGATCGCCAATCGGATGCGAATCTCGCCCGTCGCGACAAACCACGAGGGTGAGAGGCGCATCCGGGACGTGCTGGAACGGGGACTCATCGAGTTCGAAGATGGCACGTCGACGCTCACCGAGGAAGCCGCGACCACGGTTGACGAGATCGGCGCCGCGCTGGCCAACATCTCCGACATCCGGGTCGAGATCCTCGCCCACACGAACGGCGAAGGCGAGCCGGCAGTCGACCGGGCGCTCAGTCTCGAACAGGCTCAGGCGGTCCGCGACGTTCTCTCGGCCAGCATTCATCCCGACCGCCTGCTTGCGGTCGGCTACGGCGGCGATCGTCCGCTCGCCGCGGGCGGCGAAGACACGGAGGACACCGCCGACGCCGCGACTCCGCGCATCGAGTTCCGCGTTCTCCACCGCCCCTGAAGGGCGCCGATGCTGTACATCCTCCTCGAAATCTGGCTCTGGGTCGCCGCCGCGGCGCTGGCTGGCGCGACGCTCGGCTGGTGGATACGCAGCATCCGGGCGGCCAGGGAGGTCGCCCGGGAAGCCCTGCTCTGGCAGCAGCGCATAGGGCGGCTGAAGAGGCTCGCCGCGGGCTTGAAGAACACCGCGGACGCCGAAGGGCAAGAGGACGATTCAGGCGGCGCCGGCCCCTGAGATCAGTCCCCGGTCAAGAGATCGAACTCCGACGGCGCTACGGCGACTCCGGCCCGATGCTGCAGGGCGCGCGACGTGACGTCCGCCAGGATCTCCGGCTGTTCAGCCGCGATGTCCCACTGCTCCCCGGGATCGAGCGCCAGGTCGTAGAGCAGGGGCGGATCGTGTTCCGTCCGCTCACCCGCCAGGCCGTAGGCACCCTGGGTGATGAAGTGCGCCTTGTAGTTCCCGACCCGGTAGGCGTAGAGCTCGCTGCCGCGGTAGAACGGCACCTCCCGGCGCGGTCCGTCTCCTTCGCCCCGCAACACCGGTCCCAGATCGAGACTGTCCATCGGCCGATCGTCCGGCAACACGCCGCCGGCCAGACCGAGGAAGGTCGCAAACAGGTCACTCGTCGACCCGATCTGGTCCGTGACCACGTCGGGAGGAAACGTCCCTGGCCACCAGAACAGACCCGGTACCCGCATGCCACCGTCCCAGGTCATCCCCTTGCCTTCGCGGAGCGGCCCGGCCAATCCCCCCTGGGTGCGGAACGCGGTCCACGGTCCATTGTCGCTGCTGAAGAAGACGACCGTGTTCTCCGCGAGCCCCTCCTCTTCCAGCGTGTCGAGGATCCGGCCCACGCTCCAGTCGATCTCCTCGATCACGTCGCCGTAGAGCCCCGCGTCGCTGTGGCCC
>JAGWAG010000033.1 GCA_021296535.1 Acidobacteriota bacterium
TGGAACGACAGTTAGCCGGGCGGGATTCGCACCCGCTGAGATTAGGCGCCTTACCACGGCGCACAGCGGAGTGAGCGCACCCCCCTCCCATCTCCTCCCAAGCGCTCACGTCACCTGGGAGCAGACCCCTCCTGACCCAAGACGGGCGGGTGAGCCCTCCGCCGTTGTGCGGACTACGGGCGGGTGAGCCCCGCGCCATAGCGCGGGCGCTCGTGGGCGTGTACGCTATTGCGCCCCTTGCGCCCCTTGCGCCCCTTGCGCACTCAAGACGTGACTGCTTTCGTATCCCACGATGATCGTTCTCAAGTTCGGCGGCTCCTCCGTGGCCGATGCACCCCGGCTCCAGGCGGCCGCCCGGATCGTCAGGCGACGGCTCGCTGGTTCTGCGGTGAACGGCGCGGTCGTCGTGTCGGCCCTGGGCGGGGTCACCGACCGGCTGCTGGCGATGGCCGCCAACGTCCTGGGGGGCGGCGATCCGGCTGAAGCGGCACGCGAGTCGGCGGCCCTACGCGTTCATCATCTGGAAATCGGGGCCCAGGTAGCGACGGACGACGATCGGCCGGCCCTGGCGGCCACGGTCGAAGCCCTCTGCGACGGCCTGGAGGCGGCGGTGCGCGACTGCGAGTCCGGCTCGGACACGGCGGGCCGCTCGACCGAGGCACTGGTTGACCGGGTCGTCTGCCACGGCGAACTCCTGTCGACCCGGCTCCTCGCCGCCGCCCTGCGCGCTGAGGGCCTGCCAGCCGAGGCTTGTGACGCGCGTCCCCTGGTGTCGACGGACCGCTCGTTCCAGGCCGCAATCGTCGATCTGGAGCGGACCCTGGAGGCGATCGCCACCCACTTCGCGCACCTCGGGCCCGGAGCCCCGCTGCAGGTGGTGACCGGTTTCCTGGGAAGCAGTCCGGACGGTGAGACGACGACCCTGGGACGCAGCGGCTCCGACCTCACCGCCTCTCTCGTCGGCGCCGCGCTCGACGCCGAGCGGATCGAGATCTGGACCGACGTTCCGGGCGTCATGACGGCCGACCCCCGGCGCGTGGAGGATGCCCTGCCGATCCCGCGACTGAGCTACGAAGAGATGCTTGAACTCTCTCACTTCGGCGCCAAGGTGGTCTATCCGCCGACCGTGACGCCGGCGCGGCGCCACGGCATTCCGCTGCTGGTCCGCAGCACCCTCGATCCCGAGCACCCCGGAACCCTCATCGACGACGACGGCGAGGTCGCGGACAGGGCCCGCGGCACGGCGGTCACCGGCATCTCCTCGATCGACGACGTTCACCTGATGCTCCTGGTCGGCGACAACCTGGTCGGCACGCCGGGAGTTGCAGCCCGTCTCTTCGACGCCCTCGCCGCCTGCGGCGCCAGTGCGATCCTGATCTCCCAGGCGTCGAGCGAGCACTCGATCTGCTTCGCGGTGGAACCCGGCGTGTCCGAGGCGGCGCGGCGGGCGGTCGACGCCGAGTTCCAGGCCGAGATCGAGGCCGGGTCGGTCAGGCCGATCAGGGTCGAGCGGGACCAGTCGATCCTGGCCGTGGTCGGCGACGGCATGCGGGATCGGCCCGGCATCGCCGGACGTGTGTTCGGCATCCTGGGCCGGCGCGGCGTGAACGTCAGGGCGGTGGCCCAGGGGTCGTCCGAGCGGAACATCTCGATGGTCGTGGCGCGGGCCGACGAGGGCCGCGCGGTGCGCTGGATACACCGGGAGTTCTTCCACGGCGCCGCTTCCGGCCGACTCGCGGTCTACGTGCTCGGCGTCGGCGGCGTCGGTTCGGCGCTGCTCCGGCAACTCGACGCCGAACGGGACGCGCTGGCACGGCAGGGAATCGATCTCCAGTTGCGGGGCCTGGCCAGCTCCCGCTTCATGCACCTTCAACCGCGCCGCGGCCGGAGCCTCGACGCCGGCGCCGCGAGCGACCCCGAGGGCTGGCGGTCCACGCTCGAGCGCAGCGGCGAAGCGGCCGACCTGGACCGCCTGCTGGAACACCTCGGCGAGACGGCGGCCGGCGGCGGGCGCACCGTGCTCGTCGATGTCACGGCCAACGGTTCGATGGCCGCCGTCTACCATCGTGCGCTCGCCGCGGGCGCCGCGGTCGCCAGCGCGAACAAGCTCCCCTTCGCCGGGCCTCTCAAGGACTTCCGCGCCTTCCGGCCCTCCAGCGCTCAGAACGTCTTCCACGAAGCGACCGTAGGCGCGGGCCTGCCCGTGCTCCACACCGCCGACATGCTGCTCGGCGCCGGGGACCGCATCGACTCCATCTCCGGCGTGTTCTCGGGCACGCTCGCCTACCTGACCGGGAAGCTGGGCGCCGGCAGCGTGTGGAGCGAAGCTGTCCGGGAAGCCCACGGCCTCGGTTACACGGAACCGGACCCCCGGGACGATCTCGGCGGCCTGGACGTGGCCCGCAAGCTGCTGATCCTGGCCCGCATCTGCGGCTGCGATCTCGATCTGGAGGACATCGAGGTCGACGACCTCGCCGACCTGCCGCTCGAGACCTGGTGGAAGCGGCTTGCCGAAGCCGACGTTTCGATGGCGGCCCGCTTCGCCGATGCCGCGTCGTCGGGCCTCGAACTCGCCTACCTGGCCGAACTGGACACGACAGGCGATTCGGCCAAGGCCCGGGTCGGACTGCGCGCCGTCCCCTCCGACCATCCGGTCGCCGGCATGCCCGCCTCGGACAACATGTTCGTCTTCAGCAGCCAGCGTTACCGGGAACGCCCCCTCGTCGTCCAGGGTCCCGGCGCCGGCACCGACCTGACCGCGGGCGGTGTCTTCGCCGACATCCTTCGCGCCTGGGCGGAGCGGGGATCCGCCCCATGACCTCCCTGCCCGTCCAACACCCGCGCAGAGTGAATCGGCCCGGTTTCGGCGCCGGCCGCAAGTTGGGAGCCTCGCCATGACAACTCGAAGCGAACCCTTCCGCGCCGCCGTCCTCGGTGCGACCGGCACCGTGGGCCAGCGGTTCGTCACGCTGCTGGAGGGGCACCCGTGGTTCGAGTTGACCGCGCTGGCCGCCTCCGAGCGCTCCGCGGGGAAGGCCTACCGCGACGCGGTCACCTGGATCCAGACCCGGCCGATCGACGAAACGGTCGCGGCGATGCCCGTCCACACGATCGACGAGCTGAAGGACCGGGAGTTCGACATCGTGTTCTCGGCCCTGGACGCCAGCGTGGCCAGAGACATCGAGCCCGAGTTCGCCCGTCGCTGCCTGGTCGTCACGAACGCCAGCGCCCACCGCATGGACGAAGACGTCCCGCTCCTCGTGCCCGAGGTGAATCCGGACCACCTCGCGCTGCTGCCTCCGGCCAGGGAGGGCGCCGACCTGCCGAACGGCATCGTCGCCAACCCGAACTGCTCGACGATCGGGCTGGTGCTGGCGCTCAAGCCTCTGGCCTCCGCCTTCGGGTTCGAACGCGTCTCCGTGGTCACACTGCAGGCGGTATCCGGCGCCGGCCTGCCCGGCATCTCGAGCTACCAGATCCTGGACAACGTGATTCCCTGGATTTCCAGCGAGGAGGAGAAGCTCGAGATCGAGACGGGGAAGATCCTGGGGCGGGTCAGCGGCGGCACGATCGAGCCGGCCGAGCTTGCCGTTTCGGCCCAGTGCAACCGGGTTCCCGTGGTCGACGGACACACCCTCTGCGTCTCGGTCGATCTGAAGGGGGAGCCGACGCTCGAGGATGTCAAGGAGGTGTGGGGGTCGTTCCGCGCCGCGCCGCAGGAACTCGGCCTGCCGTCGGCGCCCGCTCAACCGATCGTCTATCTCGGCGACGACACCCCGCCGCAGGCTCGTGTCCACCGTGACCTCGGCCAGGGCATGACGACCTCGATCGGACGGCTGCGTGAATGCCCGATCCTCGGCTACCGCTTCGTCGCCCTGTCGCACAACACCCTGCGGGGCGCCGCTGGCGGGGCGCTGCTGGCCGCGGAACTCGCCGTCGCCCGGTGCGGCCGGCACGGCAGCGAATGAGTCGCTCGGTGAGAGCCTTCGCTCCAGCGTCGGTTTCGAACATGGCCTGCGGGTTCGACATCCTGGGGTTCGCCCTGCGGTCGGACGGCGACAACAGCACCACTTCCGGCCCCGGCGACGTGGTCACGGCGAGGGAACCCGGTTCCGGCTCCGAAGCCCGCGGTCCGGTCCGGATCGCGGCGATCGCGGGCGACGAGGGGCGGTTGCCGCTGCAGCCGGAACGCAACACCGCCGCGGTCGCCGCCACGGCGTTGATCGAGGCCGAGGCGCCCGACGCCAGCGTCAACCTGGAGATCGAGAAACGCATGCCGCTCGAGAGCGGCCTCGGCTCGAGCGCCGCCAGCGCGGTGGCCGCGGTCGTTGCCGTCGACGCCCTGCTGGGCCTCGACCTGCCGCCGGCCGCTCTGCTCCGGTACGCGCTGGCCGGGGAGGTCCTGGCCAGCGGCGGCGCCCACGCCGACAACCTGGCCCCGTCCCTGCTCGGTGGCCTGGTCCTGGTCCGTTCGCTGGACCCGGAGCCGGATGTCGTGGCGCTGCCAGTGCCCGAACGTCTGACCTGCGCGCTCGCCCGGCCCCACACCCAGGTCAACACGCGTGAATCGCGCGCCCGCCTCGACCGCCATCTGCCGCTTGGGCGCGCCGTGACCCAGTGGGGCAATGCCGCGGCTCTCGTCGCGTCGCTCTACCGCAACGACCTGGAACTGCTTTCCCGATCCCTCGTCGACGTGGTCGCCGAGCCGGTCCGGGGGCCGAACGTGCCTGGCTTCCACGAGGCCAAGAAGGCCGCCATCCATGCCGGCGCCCTCGGTTGCAGCCTGTCCGGCAGCGGCCCGGCCCTGTTCGCCCTCTGCGACGGGCTGGACCGCGGCCGGGAGGTCGCGACGGCGATGGCGACGGCTCTCGAAGACGCGGTGGGCGTCGACTGCGACCGGCTCGTGTCGCCGCTTCCCGCCCCGGGAGCGCGGGTGATCGACAGCGGCGACGAAACCCAAGGAGATTGACTGTGCGCTTTGTGAGCACCGGCGGACAGGCGCCGGCGGCCGCGCTGGGTCAGGCGCTGCTCGAGGGCCCGGCGCCCGACGGCGGCCTCTACGTTCCCGAGCGCCTGGAGGCGCTGACGGCCGAACAGTTGGCCCTGCTGAGACTGTTGCCCCTGACCGGCATCTCGAGCATCCTCGGCGGTCACCTGTTCGGGGCGGACGTACCGGAGGACGAACTCGCCTCGCTGCTCGAAGACGCCCTCGACTTTCCCATCCCCCTGCGTCAGATCGAGCCGGGCATCTTCTGCCTGGAGCTGTTCCACGGACCGACGCTCGCCTTCAAGGACATCGCGGCGCGGGTCATGGCCCGCCTCATGTCGCGCTTTGCCTGTGCCGACGGTCCGGAGACGACCGTGGTCGTGGCGACCAGCGGCGACACCGGCAGCGCGGTGGCCCACGCGTTCAGCGACGTTCCCGGCTTCCGGGTCTGCGTGCTCTACCCGCGGGGGCTAGTGACGGAAGCTCAGCGTCGCCTGTTCACGACCCTCGGCGGCAACGTGACCGCGGTTGCCGTCGCGGGCACCTTCGACGACTGCCAGAGCCTGGCCCGGGCCGCGTTCGCCGACGGCGAACTCCGCCAGCGGCGGCCTCTCGCTTCCGCCAACTCGATCAACGTCGGTCGGCTGCTGCCCCAGGTCTTCTACTACTTCCACGCCTGGGCGCAGTTGCCCTCGGCGCCTCTCACCGACGCCGACAGCCCGCTCATTTTCTCGACCCCGAGCGGCAACCTCGTCGCGAAGCGGATCGGTCTCCCGGTGTCCCGTTTCGTCGCGGCCACCAACGTGAACGACGCCGTGCCCGCGTACCTCAAGAGCGGCCGCTACGTGCCCCGCGCCGCGGCCGCCACGATCTCCAACGCGATGGACGTGGGCGATCCGAGCAACTTCGCCCGCATCCGGCATCTGTACTCGAACGGAGACGATCCCCTCGAGGCCCTCCGCCGCGACCTGGCTGGCCGCTCCTTCGACGACCCGACTACCCGGCTCGCGATGCGCGACGTGCATGAGAGCCACCGCTACCTCCTGGACCCCCACACGGCGGTCGGCTACCTCGGCCTGAAGGAGGAACTCGAGGCCAGGGGCGGCGGCACCGGCGTCGTGCTGGCGACGGCACACCCGGCGAAGTTCGCCGACGTGATCCGCGACGCCGTCGGCATCGAGCCGCCCCTGCCGCCGGCGCTCGCGCGATGCGCCGACCTGCCCGAGCGGATCGTCGAGATTCCGGCGGAGGAGCCGGCACTGCGCGAGGTTCTGCTCTCGTAGCTACGCCGGACCGAGCGCCGCAAAGGACTGGGTGCGCCGGCCTTCTGGCCGGCATCCGGCGCGTCAGCGTCGGTCTCTGGTCCGCAGCGCTAGGCCGGATCCAGGGCTGTGTAGACGAGCATCTCCCCCTCTTCGCAGCGACTGCCGGGTACGAGGCCCCAGTCCGCCGGCGTGACGAGCTGGCCGTCGAGGTCAAGCCCGGGCGCCACCTTTACCCCTGGCGCCACGACCGCGCGCCGACGCGAACCCCCGGCATCAGCAGACTCCGCTCCACCCGCGCTCCGGCACCCAGGCGGCAACCGCTCTCGACCACGCTGCGCTCGATGGCCGCGCTCGTGTCCGCCCTCACGCCGGGCGCCACGAAACGCCGGCGACGCTTGCGCCCGCCGCCGGTGCGCCCCCAGTCGAGAGCTCCGTCCAGGTAGCGGCGTGGCGTGCCGAGGTCGTGCCAGCGGCGACGGCAGCCGAAGCCGACGATCCGGGCGCCCGACTCCAGGAGGGGCTGGTAGAGACCCTCCACGATGTCGTTGGACGTCAAGGGCGACGGAATCGCCTCGAGGGCCCCGCGCGACAGGACGTGGAGACCCTGGAAGGTCCGCCCGCGGCCGCGCACCGAGCCGACCCGCAAGTCGCGAAGCCCGGTGACGAGCCCTCGCTGATCGACTTCCACGCCGCCGCCCAAGCGCTGGTCCGGCGCTTCGCGGCCCAGTTGAAGGGTGACGTCGGCGCCGCTGCGGCGGTGGCGGGCCAGCGCGTCACGGATCGGCCAGCGGCAGAGCGAGTCGCCGTTCACCAGGACGATGTCGTCGCCATCGGCCAGGAAGTCGCGCAGATTGACGACGGCTCCCAGGGTTCCCAGCAACTCCGGCTCGACGGCGAAGCTCAGCTCGATTCCCCGTTCCGCCGCTTCCGACTCCAGTCCATCCCGGACGGACCCCGCCAAGTGGTGCAGGTTGACTGCCGTCTCGCAGCCGGCGCGGTGGAGGATGTCGATCGTACGCATCGCGACCGGGCAGCCGGCCACGGGCAGCAATGGCTTCGCCACCTGCTGCGTCAGCGGCCGCAGCCGTTCGCCGCGCCCGGCGCAGAGCACGAGCGCCCGAACCCGCGAACCCGTCCGAGCGCTGCTCACTGCCTGTCCAGAATAAAGACCATGTCCCTCGGCAGATCCGGCCGATCCCTGCGGTAGGCGCGGTAGAGAGCGAGGTAGTCCTCCGGCACCGAACGTTCGGCCTGGAGGCCGCAGAGCCGGCAGACCTCCTCGATCCGCCCTCGCGGCGAAACGTCGGCCAGCTCCTCCACTTCCACGAAGTCACCCATCGGCGTCCGGTCGAGCGCGATCTCGCAGTCGAGCAACCGCCACGTCTCGCGGACCTTCTCGTACCGCACAGCGACCCGGAACCCCAGCGATTCCAGCAGCAGCCGCGCGGCGTCCGGGTCGTCCACCGCGAACTCGTGTTCCAGCCGCTCCTTCACGCCGTCCACGAAGCGCGGCGCCGACTTGAAGGTCAGCCGGCTTCCGCCGCCGTCGGAGCGCAGGCGGAGCAGCTCGCGACGAGAGCGGAGACGCCGCTCCGCCGGCGCGTCGACCAGGTCGAACACCAGGTTCGATTCCAGCCCGGCGGGCCGCTGCGGATCCGCTCCCGCAACCTGCAGCCGTTCCCTGACAGCGTCCAGGTCGGCGACCGGGATCTTGATTTCGCGCTCGTTCAAGCGCCGGGGCTGAACCCATCCACCGCGCAACCTCCGAGGCGATCGAGGACCCGAACCACGGTGCGAATGCCCTGGTAGAAGTTCGCCAGGTCCATCTTCTCGTTCGGCGCGTGCAGCCGGTCGTCCGAGAGACCGAAGCCGACCAGCAGGACGGGTGCTCCGAGCACCTCCGACAGGGTCGAGACGATGGGAATCGACCCGCCCTCACGGACCCGCACAGGCTCCCGGCCCCACGCCTCCCGGATGCCCTCGAGCGCCGCGTCGACCAGCGGCCCCTGGAGATCGACGAGAACCGGAGGGGCCCCGTTCAGGTTCTCCACCTCGACGTCGATGCCCGGAGGCGCCATCGAACGCATGTACTCCGCGAACGCGCGGAAGAGACGTTCCGGTTCCTGGTCGGGAACGAGGCGCATGGACACCTTGGCGCCGGCATGGTTGGCGATCACCGTCTTTGCGCCCGGCCCCTGGTAGCCGCCCCACATCCCGTTCACATCGCAGGTCGGACGAGCCCAGACTCTCTCCAGAGTCGTGTAGCCCGCCTCGCCCCAGAGGGCGGTCGCGCCGATCTCGTCACCGTACTTCGTCTCGTCGAACGGCAGCGCGGCGAACGCGGCACGTTCTCCGACGCCCAGAGGCTGCACGTCGTCGTAGAAGCCGGGGATCAGGATCCTCCCGTCCTCCGGGTCACGCAGCGCCGCCAGCATCGTCCCCAGGGCGTTCAGCGGGTTCGCCACCGCGCCGCCGAAGGTGCCGGAGTGGAGGTCCCGCGCCGCCCCGCGGACCCGGACCTCGGTGTAGAGCAGCCCCTTCAGGCCATAGAGAACGGAGGGCTGGCCCGGTCCGTACATCGAGGTGTCCGAGACCAGCGCCAGGTCGCATGCGAGCCGTTCGGCGGCCGGACTGCGCACGTACGCCTCGATCGCCTCTCCGCCGCACTCCTCCTCGCCCTCGACGAGGAACTTCACGTTGACCGGCAGGCTGCCGGTCTCCGCCATCAGCGCCTCGACCGCCTTGATGTGGGTGAAGGACTGGCCCTTGTCGTCCGTGGCGCCGCGGGCCACGATCTGGTCGCCGCGCTCGCCGGTTTCGATCGTCGGCTCGAACGGGTCGTTCCGCCACTCATCCAGGGGGTCCACCGGCTGCACGTCGTAGTGGCCGTAGAAGAGGACAGTCGGCCGCCCGGGCGCCCCGAGCCACTCGCCGTAGACCAGCGGATGGCCCGCCGTTTCGATGATCTCGGCTTCGAGCCCGGCGGTCTCAAGACGCTCCCGGACGAATCCGGCGCAGCGTCGTATCTCTCCCGCGTAGGCCGGATCCGTCGAGACGGAGGGAATCCGCAGGTACTCCTTCAACTGCTCGAGGCTGGCGCCGGTCTCCCGGTCCACGCGCTCCAGAACGGAGTCGATACTCATCCCGACCTCGGCTCGGCGGCGGTCAGTCATCGAAGCTGCGCCCGGTCTTCTCCCAGTCGGCGAGGAACTGGTTCAGGCCGATGTCCGTCAACGGGTGACGGTAGAGCTGGCTGAGGGTCTTGAACGGCAGGGTGATGACATCGGCGCCCATCTCCGCCGACAACACGACGTGGACGGGGTGGCGGGCGGAAGCGACCAGGACCTCGGTCTCGAAGTCGTACTGGGAGTACATGACGATCACCTGCCGGATCAGGTCCATGCCGTCCTGGGCGATGTCGTCGAGCCGTCCGACGAAGGGGGAGATGTAGGCGGCCCCCGCCTTCGCCGCCAGCAGAGCCTGCGACGGCGAGAAGCAGAGCGTCACGTTGCAGCGGATGTTCTCCGCGGCAAGGCGCTGGACCGCCGTGAGCCCGGGTGGACCGAGCGGCACCTTGACGACCACGTTCTGGGCGAGACCGGCGAGCCGGCGCCCCTGGTCGAGCATGCCTTCGAGATCCGTGGCGAGAACTTCGCCGCTCACCGGGCCGGGCACCAGTTCGGCGATCTCCCGGACCGTCGGCAGGTACGGCTTGCCCTGCTTCGCGATCAGACTCGGGTTCGTCGTCACGCCGTCGACCATGCCCCACTCCAGGCCGGTCTCGATCTCTCCGATGTCGGCAGTGTCGAGAAAGAACTTCATCCGTGAATCTCTCCTGAAGCGGCTTGCGTGAAAAATGCTCTGTTCCCGTGCGTCGGCGCGGACGCCGCGACTCCCTAGTTGATCGGCTCCGTCTCTGCGGCTTCTGCTTCCGGCGCTTCTTCGGCTCCGGAGACGGCGCCTTCTTCGTCCTCCTCACCCCGATCCGGGATCCGGGCCATCGCGACGATGCGGTCGCCGTCGTCCAGGTCCATCACCTTGACCCCTTGGGTGGCGCGGCCGATCAGGGACACGCTGCCCGCGGTGATGCGGATGATCTTCCCCTCGTGGGTGATCAGCATCAGACCCGTGTCGTTCGCCACCTCGCGGACACCGACGACCGTCCCGGTCCTGTCCGAGACCTTGAGGTTGATGATCCCGAGCCCGCCCCTCGACTGGCGGCGGTACTCGTCGAGGGCCGTCCGCTTGCCGAAGCCGTTCTCGCTGACGGTAAGCAGCGTCGTTTCCGGAGGGAGTGTCGCATCGTCCTCCCCCGGCGGCAGCAGGCACTCCATCGAGACGACCCGATCTCCGCGGCGCAGACTGATCCCGCGCACGCCGCGTGTCGCGCGACTCAGGGAGCGCAGGTCGTTCTCGGGGAACCGGACCGAATAGCCCATCCGTGTCGCCAGCACGAGGTCGCTGCCGCCATCGGTCAACTTCACCGTCAGCAGCCGGTCTCCCTCGTCGATCCGAACCGCGATGATGCCGCTGGCCCGGGGACGCGAGTAGTGCGACAGTGCTGTCTTCTTCACCACGCCGGTCTCGGTGGCGAAGGTCAGGAACCGGTCTTCCGGGAACTCCCGGACCGCGACGGTAGCTGCGACTCCCTCGCCGCTGTCGAGCTGCAGCAGGTTGACGATCGCCTTGCCCCGCGCCGCCGGGCCCATCTGGGGGATCTGGTGCACCTTGAGCCAGTAGCAGTGGCCCCGGTCGGTGAACACGAGGATGTAGCTGTGGGCGGACGCGACGTAGAGCTGCTCCACGAAGTCGCCGTCCCGGGTCGCCATGCCGGTTCGACCCTTGCCGCCCCGATGCTGGTCCCGGTACAGGCTGAGCGGCGACCGCTTGACGTAGCCCGACCGCGTCACTGTGATGACCATGTCCTCGTCGGCGATCATGTCCTCGATCGTGATGTCCGAGGAGTGGGCCATGATCTCGGTGCGGCGCGGATCGCTGTAGCGCTTCTCGATCGCCTCGAGTTCGCCCCGGATCTCGGCCAGCAGCAGCTCGTCCGATCCCAGAATGGCGCGCAGCCGACCGATCTCGGTGATCAGTTCCGCGTACTCCTCCTGGATCTTCTCTCGCTCCAGTCCGGTCAACCGCTGCAGCCGCATGTCGAGGATCGCCTGCGCCTGGGGCTCCGTCAGGGCGAAACCCTCGATCAGCCGCACCCGGGCTTCCGGCGGGGTCTGGCTGGCGCGGATCGTGGCGATCACCCGGTCGAGATGATCGAGAGCGATCAGCAGGCCCTCGAGCACATGGGCTCGCTTCTCCGCTCGCGCCAACTCGTAGCGGCAACGCCGGATGACGACCGTACGGCGGTGGTCCAGGAAGTGGCGCAGCACGTCATGCAGCGTCAGCACCTGGGGCTGGTTGTCGACGATCGCCAGCATGTTCATGCCGTAGCTGACCTGGAGCTTCGTCATCTTGTAGAGCGTGTTCAGGATGACCTCGGCCACCTCGCCCCGCTTCAGGTCGATCACGATGCGGATGCCGTCGCGATCCGACTCGTCGCGCAGATCGCGGATGCCCTCGAGCTTCTTCTCGCGTACGAGCTCGGCGATCCGTTCGATCAGCCGGGCCTTGTTCACCTGGTAGGGAATCTCGGAGACGATGATCGACTGGCGATCCGAACCCCTGTCCACGATGTCGGCGCGAGCGCGCACCTGAATCGAACCGCGGCCGGTCTCGTAGGCGCTGCGAATGCCGGCCCGGCCGTGGATGAACCCTCCGGTAGGGAAGTCCGGCCCGGGAACGAGTTCCATCAGCTCGTCCAGCGAAGCCTGCGGGCGGTCGATCAGCAGCTTGACCGCCGCGATCGATTCGCCGAGGTTGTGGGGAGGGATGTTCGTCGCCATGCCGACCGCGATGCCGGCTGAACCGTTGACCAGCAGGTTCGGTATTCGCGCCGGGAGGGGAGACGGTTCCTGCTCCGAACCGTCGTAGTTCGGTATCCAGTCGACCGTGTCCTTGTCGATGTCCTCGCGCAGCATCTCCTCGGCGATCCGCGTGAGGCGCACCTCGGTGTAGCGCATCGCGGCCGGGTTGTCGCCATCGATCGAACCGAAGTTGCCCTGGCCGTCGACGAGGGGGTAGCGCATGGAGAAGTCCTGCGCCAGACGCACCACCGTGTCGTAGATGGGGCCGTCGCCGTGAGGGTGGTACTTGCCCATCACGTCGCCGACGATGCGCGCCGACTTCTTGTACGCGCGTCCGGCCGTGTTGCCGGCCTCCCACATGCCGTAGAGCACCCGTCGATGAACCGGCTTCAGACCGTCCCGCACGTCCGGCAGAGCGCGGCCGATGATCACGCTCATCGCGTAATCGAGGTAGCTCCTGCGCATCTCCCGTTCGAGCTGAACGGGCTCGGTCTGGCGGCCGGCTTCCGACCCGTCCGGAGGCACGTCCGGAGGCGGTGCGATGGGGGGTTCGCCCTTGGTCACGATTTGCCGATCAGATGTCGAGGTTCGTCACGTAGAGCGCGTTCTGTTCGATGAACTGCCGGCGGGGCTCCACCTTGTCGCCCATCAGGGTCTCGAAGATGTCGTTCGTCGCCTCGTCCCGCTCGTGGTCGATCTCGACCAGCAGCATGCGACGGCGCTCGGGGTCCATCGTGGTCTCCCAGAGCTGAGCCGGGTTCATCTCACCCAGACCCTTGTAGCGCTGGATGCCGAGACCTTTCTTCGCCGCCTCGAACAAGGCGTCCAGCGCCTCTTCCAGCGACTGCACTTCGCGGTGCTCCCCGCCCCTGCCGTTCACCTGCCGGAGCTGGATCGACGGCGAGTTCCACGCTTCGAGCGCCTGCCCATTGGCAACCAGGGAGCGGAACTCGCTGCCGGTCACCAGTTGCTCGTCCACCGTCACGTACCGGTCCACGCCGTCCCGCCGCGACCGGAAACGAATCGAGAACAGTCCATCGCCGCCTTCCTCTCCGCCCGCTACTTCGACGTCGTGGAAGCCGGACGCCTCGATGATCTGTGCAATCCGTTGCAGCCGTTCGCGGTCGGCGAGGCTGTCCCTGTTCCTGACTCCACCGGCGATCACCGCCCGCAGAGCATCCGCCGGCACACCGCGCGCACTCAGGGACTCGAGGGTTCGCCGGAAGGCCGCGAGATGGTCGAGCAGGCGACTCAGGCCTGCTCCCTCGAACACGATCGGATCGCCCACGTCGCCGTTGGGGAGCGCGACCTGCCAGCCCTTGAGGATTCTCTTCACGAGGTAGTCGTGGTACTCCTCGTCGTCCTTCAGGTAGCTCGACCGACGGCCTTCGGTGACCTTGTAGAGAGGCGGCTGAGCGATGAACAGGTGGCCCCGGTCGATGATCTCCTTCATCTGGCGGTAGAAGAAGGTCAGGATCAGCGTCCGGATGTGGCTGCCGTCGACGTCGGCGTCGCACATGATGATCAGCTTGTGGTAGCGGAGCCGGTCGACATCGAAGTCCTCGGAACCGATGCCGGTGCCCAGGGCCTGGATCAGGGTCCTGATCTCTTCTGAGGAGAGCATCTTGTCGAGGCGCGCGCGCTCAACGTTCAGGATCTTTCCCTTGAGCGGCAAGACGGCCTGGAACCGCCGGTCGCGGCCCTGCTTCGCCGAACCGCCGGCGGAGTCGCCCTCGACCAGGAAGAGCTCCGCGGCGGCCGGATCCCGTTCACTGCAGTCGGCTAGCTTGCCCGGCAGGTTCGAACTGTCCAGGGCGCCCTTGCGCCGGGTGAGTTCCCTCGCCTTGCGCGCCGCCTCCCGCGCCCGGGCCGCGTCGACCGCCTTCTCGATCACGCGCCGGGCGTCGCGCGGGTTCTCCTCCAGGAAATTGGCGAGCTGCTCCCCGACGGTCGACTCGACCCAGCCGCGCACCTCCGAGGAGACGAGCTTCTCCTTCGTCTGGCTGGAGAACTTGGGGTCCTGGACCTTCACCGACACGATCGCGACCAGCCCCTCGCGGATGTCCTCGCCGGAGAGCTTCTCCTTCAGGTTCTTGCCGAGACCCGAGGTGGCCACGTAGTTGTTCACCGTCCTCGTCAACGCGGAGCGCAGGCCCGACAGATGGGTGCCGCCGTCGCGATTGTTGATCGTGTTCGTGAAGCAGAGGATCCGTTCCTGGTAGCTGTCGCTCCACTGCAGCGCCACCTCGACCGACTCGCTCGAACCGGCTTCGCCCACCTGGCCGACCAGGTAGACCGGTTCCGGATGCAACGGCGTCTTGTTCCGGCTCAGATGGGCGACGAAGCTGCTGATGCCGCCCTCGTACTCGAAGTCGGCCCGCTTGCCGGTCCGCTCGTCGACGAGCCGGATGGCGATGCCCCGGTTGAGGAACGACAACTCCCGCAAACGCTGCAGGAGGGTCTGGTAGTCGAAGGCGAGCTGCGTGAAGACGTCGGGATCCGGCGTGAAGCGAATCCGCGTACCGGTCGGATCGGTAGCCGCCAGATCGGAAACCGCCTCGATAGAACCGACCGGTACGCCGCGGCTGTAGGTCTGCTGCCAGCGGTGACCGTCCCGGTCGATCTCCAGCTCGAGACGTACCGAGAGGGCGTTGACCACGGACAGGCCCACGCCGTGCAGCCCGCCCGACACCTTGTAGGAGTTCTGGTCGAACTTCCCGCCCGAGTGGAGTTCGGTCATGATCACCTCCGCCGCGGACCGCTGTTCGCCCTCGTGAAGGCCCACCGGAATGCCGCGGCCGTCGTCGGTCACCGAGACGCTGCCGTCGGCGTGGATGGTGACCTCTACCTGGTCGCAGAAACCCGCCTGCGCCTCGTCGATCGCGTTGTCGACGAGCTCAAACACCATGTGGTGCAGACCCGAGCCGTCATCGGTATCGCCGATGTACATTCCGGGCCTCTTGCGGACCGCTTCAAGGCCCTTGAGGACCTTGATGTCCTTCGCCGAATACCCGGATTCGGCCACCGTCTGAACACCGCCTGTTCCGGCGTCCGCCATGTGCTGAAAACTATCACAGGACGGCGCAGATCCCTAGTTTCCGAGGGCCGCTCGGAGCGCCCTCTATCTAACTGAAAACAGGGGGTTTACGGGCTCACCCGAGGGCCGGCTCTGGATGGCTGAGGCAGCAGTCCTAGCGGAGTTCGGCGCTACGCGCCGGATGCCGGCCAGACGGCCGGCGCACCCAGTTAGATTCGCATCGGCATGATCACGCACAGATAGCGCGAATCGGCGCCGTCAACAGGGTGTCCGAGGCACTGGCTGTTCTCGTCCTTCAGCGCAAACTCGACCCGGTCGGTATCGACGGCGCCCAGGAAGTCCCGCACGTAGGCGGGGTTCATGCCGATCTCCAGATTCTCCGCCTCGTAGTCGCATTCGAGGCTCTCTTCGGCCTCCCCCAGGTCCGGGTTCGACGACGACACGAGCAGCGACTGCGCGTCGAACCTGAACCTCACCATCGGCGCCCGATCGCCGGTCAGCAGGGCAACCCGATGCACCACCTCGGCGAGCTCCTGGCGGGCGAAGGACGCCTTCCGGTCGTTGTCCTGCGAGATGACCTTCTCGTAGTCGGGAAACGTGCCCTCCAGGATCCGACAGGTCAACTCGCGACGCCCGATCACGAAGGCGAGATGGTGCTCGCCGCGGCGAAACGTGACGTTCTCGTCACTGTCGAACCGCAACAGTTCGAGCAGCGCCTTGCGCGGCGCCAGCACGCCGTCGGCCTCGGTGACGCCGGACATCTCCACCTCGATCAGGGCCAGGCGGTGGCCGTCGGTCGCCACCAGCTCGACTGCGCCCTCTTTGAGCTTGAGCAGCGCACCGTTCAACTGGAACCGCGACTCTTCGGCGGACACGGCGAAGATCACCTTGCCGATCATGCGCTTGAAGTCGGCGAAGGGCACCTCGAAAGAAGCCGAGGCGGAGTCAGGATCGACCGAGGTCAGTGTCGGAAAGTCCTCGGGCGAGAGACCGTTGATGCGGAACCGCGAGGAGCCGGCAACTATGTGGAGCGAGTTGGACTCGCCGGTCGACAACTCGACCGGACCATCTCCGAGGGCGCGGACGATCTCCAGGAGCTTGCGCGCCTGAACCGCCGTGGCTCCCGGCTCGCTGGCACCCTCTTCGGCCGCGCAGGAAGAAGTGAGCGAGACATCGAGATCCGTCGCCGCCAGTTCCAGCCGGTTCTCCCGAACCCGCAACAGGAGGTGGGACAGCACCGGAATCGTCGACCTGCTCTCCACGATGCCGCGCATCGCGACGAGTTCGGCCAGCAACTCTCCTCGTTCAACCCTGGTCTTCATCTACGCTCTCCTCAGGAAGCCAATATACACCATCCAAGTAGTCGTAACAGGCGTCCTTGACGTCTGTGAACGTGTCATATAAACCCTTCAAACAAAGGAACTTACGGTCAAGATTGCTTGACGGTAAGCGGTGGACGAAGCAGTGGAGCCATTGTGCATTCTGCGGAGATTCGCGCACCGGTCGGAGTCGAGGCGGTTTCCGTCCGCAGACAGGCCGAAGCGAACACCGGTGCAATCCGCCGCCACCACGCAACCGGCTCGTGATGGATCCGCCGGGATTCCGCAGGAAGTTCGGCTTCCAGGCGGCCCCGGACGCGAGCGGCTGCGCGACAGAGTTGAAGCTCGGTTCAACTGAGTTGGCGGGCGAAGCGCTCCAACTGAGCGGCCAGCCGCTCGTCCTCCGCGCGGCGCCGCTCGATCTGCTCGACGGAGTACATCACCGTCGAGTGGTGCTTGCCGTTGAACAGCCTGCCAATCTCCGGGTACGACATCTCGGTCAGTTGCTTGCAGAGGTACATCGCGATCTGCCGGGGATAAGTGATCTGCCGGGAGTTGCTCTTGCTCTTGATCTCGCGCACCTTGAGCCCGTAGTGGTGGGCAACGGACTTGACGATCTGCGCCGCGGAGACGGGGCGGTCCTGTTCGGGCAGGACGTCGCGCAGCGCCTCCTTGGCGAAGTCCAGGTCGAGCCGGGCACCGGAGAGCGACGCGAAGGCGATGACGCGGTTGAGCAATCCTTCGAGCTCCCGCACGTTCGAGTGCACTTGCCGGGCGATGAACAGGGCGACATCCGTGTCGAGCTCCAGGCTCTGAAGCTGTCGGGCCTTGCGTTGGAGAATCGCGACCTTGGTCTCCAGGTCCGGAGCCTGGATGTCCGCCAGGAGACCGGATCCGAAACGACTCCGTAGCCGCTCTTCCATGTCGGCCAGGTCCCGCGGCTGCGCGTCGGACGTGACGATGATCTGCTTCTGTCGCGTGTAGAGCACGTTGAACGTGTGGAAGAACTCTTCCTGCGACCTCTCCTTCTTGGCCAGGAACTGGATGTCGTCGACCAGAAGGACGTCGATCGTCCGGTAGCGCTCCCGAAAAGCGGGCATCCGCTCGAACCGGATCGACGTGATCAGGTCGTTCACGAAGTCCTCGGCGGCCAGGTAGACGACGCGCGTTCCCGGGGCGGTCCCGCGGAGGCGGTTGCCGATCGCGTGCAGCAGGTGGGTCTTGCCCAGGCCCACGCCGCCGTAGAGGAAGAGAGGGTTGTAGGCGATCCCGGGCTTCTCCGCCACGGCCTGGGAGGCAGCGCAGGCGAAGCGGTTCGAGTTGCCGATCACGAACGAGCCGAAGCGGTACTGCGGGTTCAGGGAGCTGCCGGCTGCCGCGTCGTCTTCGACCGCCGCCGATGGCTTCCGCGAAGAGGTCGCCGGCCGGGCGGGTCGCCTGACCGCATCGCTGCTCTTGAAGAGAACCTGGAAGGTCGGCCCCTTGAGATCGGCGATCGCCCAGTCGACGATGGGCCGGAAGCCTTCCTCCAGAGCCGCGACGAAGCGGGAGTTCGGTGCCTCGAGGACCAACTGTTCGGCATCCTCCGAGGCGACCCGGAGCGGATGGAACCAAGTGCGGAACTCATCCGGCGGCAGGTCGGCACGCAACTGCCGGCGTAGAGTCGGCCACACGGAACTAGGCATGTCGTGCACTCCGTTCACGCCCGTCTTCCGCCGCCCTCAGGCAAGGTGGAATCGCGCTCTCGCGGACGACCGCCAACCGTTCTCCTCCCTCTTCTCCCTGCTCTTCCCAGAGACGCACCTGTCCCCCCGACACCAATCGCCCGGTCACCACCTGTTCCCCAGGCGAGTGCCAGGGGCCAGTCGCTCCTCAGAGGTATGTTCCGCAGGTTTTCCGCACTGTGTGGAAAACTTCGGGACGACCGGCACCGAAAATTCAGGTCTCGGACAAGCGAACGTCCTGTCTCTTCAGGCCGGGCGGTCTCCGTTGCGCGAGAAGGGCAGGATAGCAGCGAGCCTTGGCGGGAACAAGAGGTTTCTTGGCACTTTCTTTGTCTTTTCTTTGGCGGCGAGGTCGGCTCCGATCGGGTCGGGCGGTCTAGGTTCAGGCCCTTGTTGGAGTTAGTGCAAGCGGCGGGGCTCGGGGAAGAGCTGCTGGCCTGGTTCGACCGTTTCCGCCGCCATCTGCCGTGGCGCGACTCGGAGGATCCGTACGAGTTGCTCGTTGCGGAAGTAATGCTCCAGCAGACCCGGAGCGAGGTCGTCGCATCGCGCTATCCGGAGTTCCTTGCCGCCTTCCCGACGCTCGAGGGACTGGCCGCGGCCGAAGTCGAGCAAGTCGAGGCCGCGTGGTCGGGCCTTGGCTACTACCGCCGGGCCCGGAACCTCCATCGGGCGGCGCGCCTGGTGGCCGAGCGGGGCGTGTTTCCCAAGAGTGCCGCGGAGTGGAGCGAGTTGCCCGGAGTCGGCGCGTATACATCGGCGATCCTGGCCAGCCGGCTGGCCGGGGAATGTGTGCCGGTGCTCGACGGCAACGTGGAGCGCGTCCTGAGCCGCTTTCTGGCTTCGTCGCGGCCGCCCAAGCGTGCCGGAGCCCGACGGCTGCTGCTGGCTACCGCCGCGAAGCTGCTGGATCCCGGGAGGCCGGGCGACTCGAATCAGGCCTTGATGGAGCTGGGTTCGCTGGTTTGCCGTCGCGGACGCCCGGATTGCGCCGTTTGTCCGCTCGCTCCGGGTTGCCAGGCTTTCCAGAGCGACGGGCTGGATCCCCGGGCTTTCCCCGCCGCGTCACGTGGGCGGACTCGCGAGAAGGTCCATTGCTTCACGGCGGTGGTCAGGAGCGGCCACGGCCTGCTGTTGCACCGCCGCCCGGAAGACGCGAACTGGCTGGCCGGCCGCTGGCATCTGCCGACGGTTGAACTCGCGAGCGGCGATGAATCGGCAAGCGAAGCGGCCGAGCTGCTCCGGGAGGAGTTTGGTGGGGCCTGGGACTGCGACGTCGACCGTGTCGCGGTGCGCCACGCCGTCACCTACCGGGACTTCCTCGTGCGGGTCGCGCTTGCGCGCTGGCGGCCGGTCCCCGGAGCGGCGGCGCCGCACGCGGGTTCGCCTCCGGGCCGCCTCCGGTGGTTCGCTCCGGAGGAGGTCGCCGGCTTGCCGACGTCGTCGTTGCTGGGCAAGTCGTTGGCCCGGATGCCAATACACTCCGGCGCATGACGAACCGCAGGGTCCCCTCCGCCCGGGAGAAGCGGATTCCGTTCGTTGACCTGGCGGCTCAGTCGCGGCGGTTGCGACCGGAAATCGATCGACGGATCGCTGCCGTCCTCGACCACGGCCGTTACGTGATGGGTCCTGAAGTCGAGGAGCTGGAGTCGGAACTGGGCCGGCTGGGCGGCGCGTCCGCCGTCGCCGTGTCGAGCGGATCGGACGCGCTCCTGATCGCCCTGCTCGCGCTGGACATAGGGCGCGGGGAGGGTCGGCCCGAAGCGGTGTTCGTGCCCTCCTTCACGTTCACGGCGACTGCCGAAGTCGTCCTGTTGGCGGGCGCCGCGCCGGTGTTCGTCGACGTGCGCGAGGATGACTTTCTGCTCGACCTCGATTCGCTCGAGCAGGAGTTCGACCGGCTGATGCGCAGCGGAAGCGCTGTTCCCAGGGCCGTGATCACCGTCGACCTGTTCGGCCAGCCGATGCCCGAGCATCCGCTCGGTGAGTGGGCGGCGGCAAGGGGCCTCGAGGTGATTTCGGATGCCGCCCAGAGCTTCGGGGCGCGCCTCGGGGGCGCGCCCGTGGGATCGCTGGCGAAGCTGACGACGACGAGCTTCTACCCAGCCAAGCCGCTTGGCGGCTACGGCGACGGCGGCGCGATCCTCGGCACGGAACCTGCGATCCTGGAGGTGGTCCGTTCGATCCGGGAGCACGGCCAGAGCGCCGACCGCTACGACATCGTGCGCCTGGGGACGAACGGGCGGCTCGACACGCTGCAGGCAGCGGTGCTGCTGGCCAAGCTCACGATCTTCGAGCAGGAGCTCGCTGCCCGACGCGCGGTGGCTGCGGGCTATACGGAAAGACTGGAGGCCGCGTCAACGTCGATGAGCGCGCCCTGGCGCGTCGCGGCGCCGGTGTGCGGCGCCGGGGTGGAGTCGAGCTGGGCCCAGTACACGCTGCGCGTGGACGACCGGGACGGAAGGCCGTCGGCATCTACCCGGGATGCGCTGCGCGGCCATCTGGACCGAGCCGGGATTCCGACCGCGGTCTACTACCCGCGTCCGATGCACCTGCAGCCCGCGTACGAGCCGTACGGCCGCGGTCCGGGATCACTGCCGGTCAGCGAGAACCTTGCCGACCGCGTCGTCAGCCTGCCGATGCACCCCTACCTCGACGAGTCGGCGCTGGACCGCATCTGCGACCGCATCGCGACCGCGTAAGCGTCGAACGCGTCCGCCTGGCGTCGGACGTCGGACGCACCCGCCCGTCTTGGGTTCAGGAGGGGTCAGCTCCCAGGTGGCGTGAGCGCTTGAGAGGAGATGGGAGGGGGTGGCGCTCACTCCGCTGTGCGCCGTGGTAAGGCGCCTAATCTCAGCGGGTGCGAATCCCGCC
>JAGWAG010000034.1:0-47022 GCA_021296535.1 Acidobacteriota bacterium
ATCGGCCCCGGCAGGAAGAAGCTCTCGACCCCGCTCATGCCGCCGCGCACGTAGCGGAAGTTCGAACGCGCGCCGTCCGGCTCGACCAGCTTGACGACCATCGGCATCGTGTAGGACGGGATGTAGATCGTCGAGGTCTCGGGGTCGACCGCGGCGCCGTACCAGTTCGCGCCCCCGCCCCAGCCCGGCAGCAGCAGGGTTCCCTGGAGCGAAGGCGGCGTGAACAGCGGCCCGTAGACCCACTTGTCGCGGATCTCCTTGGCCGCCTCGTGGAGCTCGGGCGTGAAGGAGATCAGCATGTCGCTCTCGAAGCCCTGGTGCTCGTAGGGTGCCGGCTTCGTCGGAAACGGCTGGGTCGGCGAGGTGCGCTCGCCGGGAACGTCCGTCTGCGGCACCGGCCGCTCCTCGATCGGCCAGACGTGCTCCCCGGTCGCGCGGTCGAAGACGTAGACGAAGCCCTGCTTCGTGATCTGCGCGACCGCCTTGATCTGTTTGCCGTCGACCGTGATGTCGACCAGGTTCGGCGCCGCCGGCACGTCGTAGTCCCAGAGCCCATGGTGCACGAACTGGAAGTGCCAGACCTTCTCGCCCGTGGCCGCGTCGAGGCAGACCAGGCTCTCGGCGTAGAGGTTGTCGCCCAGGCGGTGGCCGCCGTACCAGTCGTTCGTCGGCGTGCCGATCGGCAGGTAGACGTAGCCCAACTCCGGGTCGCCGCTCATCACGGTCCAGACGTTCGTGTTGCCGCTGTAGGTCCAGGAGTCGTTCTCCCAGGTCTCGACTCCCGGCTCATCGCCCTGGGGGATCGTGTGGAAGATCCACTTCTGCTCGCCCGTGCGGACGTCGAAGCCGCGTACGTGACCGGGCGGCATCTCCTTGCGGGTCGGGCCGTCGAAGATCGAGGAACCGACGACCACCGTGTCACCGATGATCATCGGCGCCGAGATGACGGAGTAGATGCGGCGCTGCACGGGCCGTCCGAGGCCCTCGGTCAGATCGACCTTGCCCTCCGTACCGAAGCCGCCGACCGGTTCGCCGGTGTGAGCGTCGATCGCCCACAGGTACGCCTGGTTCGTCGGCATCAGGATTCGTGCCTGCTCGCCGTCCGTCCAGTAGCCGACGCCGCGGTGGTTGTAGCCGAGGTTCGTGGGCCGGCTCGTGCGCCAGTCTTCCGTGTCGAAGACCCACTTCTGCTCGCCGGTTTGCCCGTCGATCGCGGCGGTCGTCACGTAGAGCACGCCGTCCTTCATGAGCGGCGTCACCTTGTAGGGACCCGGCTTGAGAAACCGGGCGCGCTCCGCCGCCTCCGCGTTGTCCGGGGACTCCCAGCGCCAGGCCACTTCGAGGTCGGCGACGTTGTCCCGATCGATCTGATCGAGCGCGGTGTACTTCGTGCTGCCGTAGTCGCCGCCGTAGGACGGCCAGTCGCCGGCGCCGACGCCGTGCTGGGCCCCAGCGCGGAAAGGACGATCGACGGGGCGCCAACGCCGTTCGGGGTGAACGTTCTCCGTGCTCCGTTCAACAGGTGTCGGGTCAATGCGGCTCTCCTTGGATGGGTGCGCGGCCGGGCGATCATACTTGCCAATAACATGGTTACGGCGCAGCAGCATCACGGTTTCTCGCTCTCGCGCCGAGGTTTCCCGGTTCCGTGCACCGAACGAAGCGAGCCGTTCGACTTGCCATATGCTTGCCCGTCTCTTCACGAACACGATCCGCATTCCCACCCGACTCCGACAACCAAGCATGCTCAAGCCGGCCACGATCACGCTGGCCATGGCAGCCCTCGCGGCCATGGGCCCCGCCAGTGCGCCCGTAGCGGGCCAGGCTGAGGATCCCGCTCTGCCGCTGGCGTCGGCCCGCCTGCAGGAGTACCTGCGGATCGACACGACGAACCCGCCCGGCAACGAGAGCGACGCGGTCGCCTTCTTCGCCGCCATCTTCGAGAGCGAGAGGATCCCCTACGAAACCGTGGAGCCGGAGCCCGGCCGCGGCAGCATCTGGGCGCGCCTGGAGGGTGGATCGGCGCCGGGCCTCATCCTGCTCCACCACATCGACGTCGTGCCCGCCGACCCGCGGTTCTGGAAGCACGATCCACTGTCCGGGACCTACGAGAACGGCTACCTGAACGGTCGCGGCGCGCTCGACACGAAGGGCCTGGGCATCATGCACCTGGAGGCGTTCCTCGCCCTGGCCCGCTCCGGCAAACCCTTGAGTCGCGACGTCATCTTCCTCGCCACGGCAGACGAGGAGGCCGGCGGTCTCCTGGGCGCCGGCTGGCTCGTCCGCCACCGGCCCGACCTGCTCGAAGGCGTCGGTCTGCTCCTGAACGAGGGCGGCAGCGGACGCGTTCTGGGCAATCGCGTCGTGTTCAGCGTCGAGGTGACGCAGAAGGTGCCGCTCTGGCTGAGACTCAACGCGGTGGGCCCCGCCGGCCACGGCTCGAGTCCAACGACTCGAAGCGCGGTCACCGACCTGGTCGAAGCGCTGGAGCGCCTGCGTCAGAACCCCTTCGCGCCGCGGATCGTGCCCGCGGTGGGCGATTTCTTCCGGAATCTGGCTGACCTTGAGGCCGGAGCCGCGGATCTAGCCGATCCCGAACGACTGATCGCGGAGCCGGAACGCCTCGCCGCCCTGCACCGGACGAATCCGATGCTCCACGCCCTGACCAGGAACACCTGCGCGGTCACCCGGCTCAAGGCGTCGAGCAAGATCAACGTCGTGGCCCCCGCCGCCACCGCCGAACTCGACTGTCGACTGCTGCCGGATCAGAGCCCTCGCCTCTTCATCCGCGACCTGAGGGCCGCCCTCGACCAGCCGTCCATCTCGATCGAGGTCCTGATCTCCTTCACGCCGGCGGTTTCCTCGACCGACACGGAGCTGTACCGGGCACTCGAGAACGTCACCGCGCGGCGGTACCCGGGTTCGACGCTCATGCCCGCCGTCACCGCCGGCTTTACCGACAGCCACTTCTTCCGCGACCTCGGGATCGTCGCCTACGGCTTCTCGCCCGCCATCATCCCGAGCTCCGACCAAGGCGGAGTTCACGGCAACAACGAGCGGATCTCGGTCCAGAACGTCGAGCGCGGGTGGCAGACGATGCTCGACCTGCTGCAGACGATCGCGGTCGAGCCCGACGGCCGGCAGCCCACGGCTGCCGGAGTCACACCGACCGCCGGCGGCCAGGACTGATCGCCGCGGCGGCGTGACCTGGCAGAAGCGGACCAGAAGGTCCGCCCACCCAGAGAACGGCTACGACGTGAATCGCTTCTCTTCTGCAACCGTCGCGGCGTCACTGCGAGCGAGCGGCTTCCAGTAGAGACCAACGCCCCGGGAACGGTGGTGCTCCGGGTGCGCGGACCCTCTGGTCCGCACCAAGCGCGATGCCGCGAAGCGGCGAGCTCGATCCGGCCGCTAGGATCCGTCAACCATGAAGAACTCTTCCCGCATTGCCCTCGCCTCCGTCCTCCTCCTCGCCTGCGCCGCCGAAACCCCCGACCCGTTCCTCGTCCAGACCGCCGCGGGTCCGGTTCAGGGCTTCGCTCCCGAAGGCGGCGACGACATCGCCGCCTTCCTCGGCATCCCCTTCGCTCAGGCACCGGACGGCGAACTGCGCTGGCGCCCACCCCAACCCGCCGACGCCTGGGAAGAGCCGCTCCTGGCGAACGAGTACCGCCCCATCTGCCCGCAGGGCCGCGCCCAGCTCCCCCAGAGCGAGGACTGCCTGTACCTCAACGTCTGGACCCCGATCGACCGCGCCGGCAATGAGCCGCTGCCGGTCATGGTCTGGATCCACGGCGGCGGTTTTCGCGCCGGCAACAGCCGGCTCGGCGAAGCCCCCGAAACCGGCCGCGGCGCCGGCCTGGCGCGCCGCGACGTCGTCGTGGTCAGCATCCAGTACCGCCTGGGAGCGCTTGGCTTCTTCGCCCACCCCGCCCTCGCCGCCGAGGCCGCGGTCTCCGGGGAGCCCGAAGGCAGCCACGGCGTACTCGACATGATCGCCGCCCTCGAATGGGTGCAGCGCAACGCCACAGCCTTCGGCGGCGACCCGGACCGAGTCACGATCTTCGGGGTCTCCGCCGGAGGAATGGCCGTGAACACCCTGATGAGCACGCCCGAGTCTGCCGGCCTGTTCCACCGCGCGATCTCGGAGAGCGGCTACGGCACCTGGAGGCTGCCCCATCTCAGCGAGGCGCGTTGGGGTCTGCCCTCGGCCCGCGATCAAGGAGCGGCAGTGATTGCCGAAGCCGGCTTCGACCTCGGCGACGAGCCCTCCGCCGACGATCTCCGGGCACTGCCGTTCGAGGACCTCAACAATCTCGGCACCGGCTTCTGGGTACCGATCACCGGAACCGTGCTCCCCGACGAGCCCGGCATCGTCTTCGCCAGAGGCGAGCAGCACGACGTGCCCTACATCACCGGCGGCAACAGCTTCGAAGGCAGGCGCCCGACGACTACTTCGCCACCTTCGGCGAGCGTGAGCAGCAGGCCCGCGGCCTCTACGGCGCGGACGGCGAGGCAGACGACGACGCCGAGCGCGTTGCCGCGGCCACCTCGTTCGGCGACCAGCGCTACGTGATCTCGGCCCGCTACCTCGCTGAGCAGATGAAGACCGTCTCCTCGCCGGCTCGCACCTACTACTTCCAGTTCGTCCCCGAAGCCCAGCGCGAGAGGTTCCCCGGCGCCCCCCACGGTTCCGAGGTCGCCTACGCGTTCGGCGACCCCGGCGAGCCAGGCTCCGAAGGCTACCGAGGCGACGACGGCGCCGCCCTCGCCGACGCGATGGCCGGCTACTGGACCCGCTTCGCCGCGACCGGCGACCCGAACGGCGACGGCGCCCCGGAATGGCCCGAGTACGACGCGGAGAGCGACACCTGGATGGTGCTCGACGCGCCGCAGCCGAGAGCGGTGCCGGGCGTGATCAAGGACAGGCTGGACCTGCTGGAGGCGGTGTATCTGGAGCGGGTCGGCGGGGAGTAAACCTAAGAGCGGACTCACCTACTCTGACAACCTGACGGAGAGCCTCCAGCCCGAGCGGCCCCTCGTCGCCAGCATCAGAAACGACGCCCTTCGTCGCGGGCAGCCAGGATCTCCTCCGCCGAAAGCGTTGGACGCCTGCTTCGTGCGGTCTTCATCCGATCGATCACGGTCGCCGTCTTTCGCGCCTCCTCGAACAACGACGGCACGAACTTCTCCGTCTCCCCGCTCTCCTCGATGTTGTGGACGATCCAGTCCCGAAGCAGTTCTTCGGTGAACTGGCGACGGATGACCCAGTTCAACAGACGGCCGATGATCGGCACTTCCACGCCGATGCGGGCCTCCGTGTAGAAGGAGGAACCGCCCTCTACCTCCGCGTAGAGGTGGTCGAGCGAACCGACGCGGATCAGGCCGCCGAGCAGCAGGTCGAAGTTGAAGGCCTCGTCATCGAACTTCGTGACCCGGGCTTTGGCCCGGACCGCGTGCTTGCCGCCAATATCTTCATTAATCTCGATCACGCTCCCCGGACCGAGGCGACCGCGGACATAGACTCGGCGGCGCCAGCGGACGGCGATGTGGTCGAAAGGGTGCCAGTAGCGGTAGACCGGCACCGAAGGCCCGGTGAAGTCGCTGCCGTTGTAGCGGGTCCAGGTATCGATGTTCTCGAACCACCAGCGAAGAATCTCCGGCGTGACCCCCTTCATCGTGTCGTGTTCGATCCACGCGCGCACACGTCCGCCTGATAGGTGCTCGACGCCGTACCGAGCCGAGTCGGCGGACTTCATCGGGCCGAAGAAACCGATCTTGGGGCCGCGTGGCGTAACGGACATGGAAGCTCCGGCGTCAACGTATCAGCCGTACACGAGCCGTCTCAGGGCTCTGCTGTGCGCGACAGTTCTCCTTGCCGCCACGACGACGGCGAAGGGGCAAAGCCCTCCGGTCGATGATCACCTACCGCCCGCGGTAAACGCGGACCCCGACCTCGGCCGCCAGGCCTTCCTCCGCTACTGCCGGGAGTGCCACGGTGAGAACGGCGACGGTCTGGGAAAGTTCAGCTACACGACCGGCGAGCGGCCCCGCAGCTTCCAGTCCGGCCGCTTCAAGCTGGCGACGACCGAGAACGCGATCCCGTCGGATCATGACCTGGAAGAGACGATCCGGCGCGGCATGCCGGGCACGGGGATGTCAGCTTGGGGACAGGTGCCGGAGGCGGAGATCGAGGCGATGGCGCGCTATGTCCGCAGCTTCAGCCTGGACGCGATCAGAGAGGAACTCGACCGCCAGGTCGCGGCCGGCACGCTGACTTCGGCGGAAGCGGACGTGGAGTTCGCGCAGCGAACGGCGCCCGGGCCACCGATCCCGATACCTACCGAGCCGCCGTTCGACGAGGAGCGGCGCGCGCGGGGCGAGCGGATCTACCAGGAGGCCTGCGCTTCCTGCCACGGCCCGAACGGCCGGCGGCTCCGCAACGATCCGATGGCCGACTTCGAGGGCAACCACACTCTGCCGACCAACATCGTCGGCGGCGTCTTCAAGGGCGGGAACGGCAGCGCCGACATCTACAGCCGCCTCTACCTCGGCATGGACGGCACGGCGATGCCGGGCTACCGGGACGCCTATAGCCCAGGCGAACTCTGGGACCTGGTCCATACGGTTCAGCGGATCATTGCCGAGGGCGGTCTGGGGCAGCCGGAGGACGAGGCGGCAATGGCGGCGGCGGCCGCTGCCGCGGAGGACTACGGCTCGTTCTTCGACGAGCCGGGGGAGGAGGTGGTCACGTACCAGGAACACCGAACTTCGCCGATCCTGCTCTGGGTCGGGGGCGCCCTGCTGTTGCTGGTGATTGTCGGTTCGGCGCTGTTGACGAGTCGGCGGTAGCGGGACGGGCTCGCCGCTTCGCGGCATCGCCCGGATGCCGACGGGGACGTCGGCGCACCCAGTGGGATGCCGGCCAGAGGGCGGCGCACCCAGTGGGATGCCGGCCAGAGGCCGGCGCACCCAGTGGATGCCGGCCAGAGGGCCGGCGCACCCAGTGGAGCGATCAGTGCGCTTTGCGGAACTCCAGCATGTAGTCCCGCAGGCGCTCGACGCCTTCGACGGGCATCGCGTTGTAGGCGGAGATGCGGAAGCCGCCGACTGAGCGGTGGCCCTTGATCGAGACGAGATCCCGCTCGGCCGCGCCGGCCACGAACGCCTCCTCCAGCTCAGGGCGGCGCAAACGGAAGGTCACGTTCATGCGCGAGCGGCACTCGCGTTCGGCGTGGGCAACGAAGAAGTCACCACCGTCGCGGTCCAGCACGTCGTAGATCAGCGCGCTCTTCGCCGCCGCCCGCTCGGCCGCGGCCTCCAGACCGCCGACCTCCTCCTGCAGCCAGCGGGTCATCAGAAGGAAGACATAGACGCCGAAGACGTTCGGCGTGTTGAGCCGCGAGCCCTTCTCCGCCTGCAGGCGGTAGCTGAGCATCGAGTGGACGTCGTCGCCGCAGCGTTCGAGCACCTGGTCCGAGACGACGACCACGGTCAGGCCCGAGGGACCGGCATTCTTCTGGGCGCAGGCGTAGAGCAACCCGAACTCGCGCACATCGACCGGCCCGGAGAGGAAGTCCGACGACACGTCGCAGACGAGCGGCGCGTCGTCGACCGCCGGCGGACGTCGGAACTGGACGCCCTGGATCGTCTCGTTCGACGTGTAGTGGACGTAGGCCGAGGCCGGAGGCAGGTCGAGTTCCTCGTCATCAGGAACCCGCACGAAGTTGTCGGCCTTGCCGTCCCATGCCACGTGGACCTTGCCCTCGCGGCGCGCTTCGACCGCGGCCTTACTGCCCCAGGAGCCGGTCAGGATGTAGCTCGCCGGCAGGTCCCGGGACCGCAGCAGGTTGATCGGGATCATGGAGAACTGGAGCGATGCGCCGCCCTGCAGGAACAGCACCCGATAGTCGTCCGGGACGGCGAGGAGTTCGCGCAGGTTGGCCTCCGCTTCGGCCAGGATCGCGTCGAAAGCCGGCGAACGGTGGCTGATCTCCAGCACGGAACTGCCGGCACCGGGCAGCGCCAGTAGGTCGCGCTGTATCTCCTCCAGGACTGCCAACGGAAGCACCGCCGGTCCCGGCGAGAAGTTGAAGACGCGCTTTTCTCGTGTCTGCTGCGCGGACGGCTGTCGAATCCGTGTGGTTACCGAACCGGAGCGGCCAGGGAGGGCGAATCGTAACCCGGTTGTGTGGCGTACCGCCGGTTGAAGCGCGCCGACGCTCGGAGACGACGAACAGCCGGCGGTCCAGCGCCACCAGCGGTGTACGCTTCCACGCATGACGGTGCCGGAACCGACGCCAGGCGAGGTCGTGCAGGCCACCCTTCACCACACCGCATGCACCCTGGACTGCCCCGACTCCTGCTCGCTCGAGGTCGAGGTCCGGGACGGCCGGGTCGACAAGGTCCGCGCCGCGCCGCCGGATCTCGCACACCCGCTGACGAGCGGTTTCATCTGCTCCAAGGTCGGACGCATCTCACGCCACCTGTACGGCGAGGATCGTCTTCTTCACCCGGCCCGCCGTACCGGCCCGAAAGGGGATGGCGCGTTCGAGCGCATCTCCTGGGAGGAGGCCCTGGACCTGATCGTCTCCCGCATGACCGAGGCCAGGACCGCTTTCGGCGGCGAGTCCGTCCTGCCGGTCAGCTACGGTGGGTCGAACGGTCTGATGACCCAGGACACGGCGGACGCCATCCTGTTCCGTCGCTTCGGGGCTTCGGCTCTTGCCCGCAACGTGTGCGCGGCGCCCAGCACCGCCGCGGCGCTCGGCCTCTACGGAAAGATGGCCGGCGTCGCCCTCGAGGACTACGAACACGCCTCGCTGGCTATCGTCTGGGGCGCCAACCCGTCCTCCACCGGCATCCACCTGGTGCCGATCCTGCGCACGATGCAAGCGCGCGGCGGCAAGCTCGTCGTCGTCGATCCGCGGCGCACGCCGCTGGCGAAGAAGGCCGATCTTCACCTGCAGCCCAGGCCCGGCACCGACCTGTGCCTGGCTCTGGCGCTTCACCGCGAGCTGTTCCGGCGCGGCGGTGCCGACCTCGACTTTCTGGCTGAACACGCGACCGGTGTCGAGGAACTGAGGCGGCGCGCCGAACCCTGGACCTTCGCGCGCGCCGCGGAGGCGACGGGCATTCCGGAAGCGGACATCGCGCGTTGCCACGAGTGGTACAGCGCGTCGTCGCCGGCCGTGATCCGCTGCGGCTGGGGCGTCGAGCGCAACCGCAATGGCGGTTCGGCGGTCGCGGCGATCCTCGCCCTGCCGGCGGTCGCCGGCAAGTTCCAGGTCCGCGCCGGCGGCTACACGATGAGCAACGGCAGCGCCTTCCGCGACGTGGGCCGGCGCGAACCGTCGCCGGGCACCCGGATCGTGAACATGAACCACATGGGGCGGGTGCTGACCGATCCGGATGCGATCCAGGGACCACCGATCAAGGTGCTGTTCGTCTACAACGCGAACCCGCTCGCCACCCTGCCCAACCAGGAACTCGTCCGGCGCGGTCTTGCGCGCGAGGACCTCTTTGTCGTCGTCTTCGACCAGGTCCTGACCGACACCGCCCGCTACGCCGACCTTGTACTGCCCGCGACGACGTTCCTCGAGCACCACGATCTCGCGATGGGCTACGGAGCGATGGTGCTTCACGCGACGAAACCGGTTGCACCGGCGGTCGGCGAGGCCCGCTCGAACAACCACGTCTTCGGCGAGTTGGCCGACCGCCTCGGTCTGCTGCGACACGACGACCCCCGCTCCGACGCGGAGTGGCGGCAAACCGTTCTCGGTCGGGAACGATCGCGGCGGCTCTCCGACGATGGATGGGTGACGCCGCGAACGGGCCGCCGGCCGATCCAGTTCGTCGATGCCTTCCCCTACACCAGGGACCGCAAGGTCCACCTCTGCCCGCCGTCCCTCGACGCCGAGGCGAGCCAGGGACTGTACGCCTTCCACGCCGCGGCCGGTGCGGAGCGGTACCCGCTGACGCTCATCTCGCCGTCCGTGCCGCAGACGGTCAGTTCGACCTTTGGGCAGTTGCGGCCAGGTCAGGTGCCGCTCGAGATGCATCCCCGCGACGCCGCCGCCCGCGGCCTGGACACGGGTGACAAGCCGCGCGTGCGCGTGTTCAACGACTACGGCGAGGTGCGCTGCCGGCTACGCCTGAACCCGGACCTCAAGCCCGGCGTGACCCTGCTGCCCAAGGGCGCGTGGTTCCGGAGCACCGAGTCGGACAACAACGCCTGCGCCCTGGCGCCCGATACGCTGACCGATGTCGGCGCCGGCGCCTGCTTCAACGATGCCCGGGTCCAGGTCGAGGCGCTCGCCGACTGAGCCGAACGTGGATTCCAGAGTCCTCCTGGCGGCCGGCGCCCTCGCCTGCATTTCGGCAACACCCGGCATCGAGGCCGCCGGCCCGGGACCAGCGGACGACGCCGTGACATCGCCTCCCAAGATCGTCATCGCCCACCGCGGCGCGAGCGGCTACCTGCCCGAGCACACCCTGCCGGCCTACGCCCTCGCCCACGGCATGGGGGCCGACTTCATCGAGCCGGACCTGGTGCTCACGAAGGACGGCCACCTCATCTGCCTCCACGACATCTACCTGCAGGCGACGACGAACGTCGAGCAGCTCTTCCCCGAGCGCGCCCGCGACGACGGCCGCTGGTACGCCGCCGACTTCACCCTCGAGGAAACCCGGCGGCTCCAGGCCGAGGAGCGCCTCGGCAGTCGCTTCCCGAAGGGCGCCAGCCGCTTCGCCGTTCCCGCCTTCACCGAGATGATCGAGTTGGTCCAGGGCCTGAACGAACGCACCGGCCGCAATGTCGGGATCTACCCTGAACTCAAGGCCCCTGCCTGGCACCGCGAGGAGGGGCTGCCGATGGAGGAGGCTCTGCTCGAGGTCCTCCGCCGCTACGGTTACCTCGATGAGGAAGCGCCGATCTTCGTCCAGAGCTTCGAGGAAGGAAGCCTGCGACGCCTGAGGGACCTCGGCTCCGGCTTGCGCCAGGTGTTCCTGATGGCCGAGGTCGACCAGTACCGGCACTTCCTGAGTTCCGAGGGCATCGCCGGCATCGCCGAGTTCGCGGACGGCATCGGCCCGGCGAAGACCATGCTGGAGCGGCAGCCCGAACTCGTCGACTGGGCGCACGACGCCGGCCTGACCGTCCACCCCTACACCTTCCGCGCCGACCAGGTGCCGGGCCGCTACGACAGCCACGAAGCGGAACTCGACCGCTTCCTGTTCGACCTCGGAGTCGATGGCGTGTTCACCGACTTTCCGGACCGGGCACGGGCTGTTCTGGACCGCTAGGCGCCTGGTCGGCCGCCCACTGGGTGCGCCGGCGTCCCCGCCGGCACCCGGCGCGAAGCGCCGGCCTCTGCTTGATCTGCCGCGCTGGCACCACTCGCCTCCAACTCCCGCCGCCGCTCCTCCGGCGCCAGCGCCGCCAACCGCTCGACCTCGGCGTAGAAGGACGGGAAGTCCCGCCCTGACGCCTCGAGCAGGGCTAGGAACCCCGGAACCAGGTCGCTGTAAGTGGCGATCGAGACGAGGTCCGCGTTGCCCAGCCGCGACAGCCACTCGCCCAGGTCCGACTCGCCGCCGGCGGCGCCGTTCCCGCCAGCCCGCCACGCGGGAACGAGTTCGCGCCGGTACCGCGCGGGCAGCGATCGGAACACCTCCGCCTTCCGCGCCAGCTTCCAGTCGTCGGTCTCCTCGCTTCCGTAGACCGCCTCCAGTTCGGTACGAACCTCGAGCAGGAACCCGTTCAGATCGCGGCGCCGCTCCCGGCCCCGCTCGAAGGCCTCCAGTTCGTCCGTCCGGCCCAGCGACCGCAGCCATCGTCGCACGCCGGCAACCTCCACCGCGGTCGCGAAGGACTCGTTGAACGCGCTGTCGTCCTTCACGTAGACCACCTGGTGCGCGAGCTCGTGGAAGAATCGAGGAACGTGTTGAGCACCGGATCCGCGAACCAGCCCAGCGTCGAGTACGCCGCCACGCCGCCGACGCGCACGTCGAAGCCCTGGCTGGCAAGCCGATCTCCGTACCTCCGTGCGGCCCGTTCGTCGAAGTAGCCGCGGTAGGCCGCACAGCCGGCGAACGGATAGCACCACGTCTTCGGTTCCAGGCTCAACTCGGGCGCGGCGACGACGTTCCAAACGGCAAACGGGCGGCCCAGGTCGGCGAAGCTCCGATAGCTCCTGTTCTCCGGCAGAGCGAGTTCGCTGCTGGCGAAGTCCCGTATCTCCTGGGTCAACCGCAGCCGTTCCCGGGTCGCGGCGGAGAGCACTTCCGCTCGTCCCGGCGCCAGGAGACGGTCGATCGACTGGCGCTTGACCAGCACGTCGGCGCCACCGAGGGCCGCCTGGGAGTAGTAGCGCATGCTGCCGCAACTCGCCACCAGGACCGCCAGAACGAGGGCGGCGCCGACCGCCAGAACGCGTCTACGGGCCCGGTTGGACCTGGATCTCCGCGTGCTAGCCTGCCTCGTCATGAAACTCGCACTTCACTGGCAGGTACTGATCGGAATGGCGGCGGGGCTGTGCTTCGCCCTGGTGTTCGGAGAGGTGGGCTGGATCGCATGGGTCGCCGACCTCTTCATGCGTCTGCTCAGGATGGTCATCGTGCCTCTGATCTTCACCTCGATCGTCCACGGCGTGTCCGGCATCGGCGACGGCAAGTCGATCGGCCGCCTGGGTGGCAAGACCCTCCTCTGGTACGCGCTGAGCAGTTTCATGGCGATTCTGGTTGGCCTGATGCTGGCCAACAGCATAAGGCCCGGCAAGGGCCTCGTCATGCCGGAGGGTGTGGAGCCTCTCACACCGGAGGATCTGCAGACCCCGAGTTCGATGGCCGACATCCTCCAGCGCCTGATCCCGGACAACCCGGTCGGCGCGGCGGCCGGGGGGGACATCCTTGGGGTCATCTTCTTCTCGATCGTGCTGGGCGCCGCCATCGGGGTCATGAGAGGCAAAACGGGCGACCTGCTGCGCGAGGGGTTCAGCGCCGGTTTTGAGGCGATGATGAAGGTGACGACCTGGGTCATCCGCCTGCTGCCGATCGGCGTCTTCGCCCTGCTCGCCCGCGCGGTCAGCCAGATGGGCCTCGACGTTTTCCAGCAGGTTGGCAAGTACATACTGACGATCGCGGTCGGTCTCACGCTGCACCTGTTCGTCGTCCTGCCGCTCCTGTTCAGCCTGCTCTCCCGGAAGAACCCACTTCACCACTACCGGGCGATGGCGTCCGCCATGGCGATGGCATTTTCGACCAGCTCCTCGGCGGCCACCCTGCCGATGACGATGAAGTGCCTGCGGGAGAAGGTCGGGGCCTCGAACCGGGTGACCAGCTTCGTGGCGCCGATGGGCGCGACGGTCAACATGGACGGCACGGCCCTGCTGGAGATCGTCGGCGCGCTCTTCATTGCTCAGGCCCTCGGTGTCGAACTCTCGTTGTACATGCAGTTGGTGGTCGTCCTGACGGCCCTGCTGGCTTCTGTCGGCGCCGCGGCGATCCCCTCGGCCGGCCTGGTCATGATCTTCATCGTGCTCGAGGCGATCGACCTGACGACGCCGGAGGCCTACGCGCTCGCCGGCCTGATGCTCAGCGTCGACCGCCCGCTCGACATGTACCGGACGATGGTCAACATCACCTCCGACTCCATTGGCGCCGCCGTCATCGCCAAGTCCGAAGGCGAGGAGTTGCATTACTAGGCTAGCGAGGTTTCGCCTCAGGCCGACGAGCATGTCCCCGCGGGAGGGCGTCATTCTGTCCATATCACTGCCGTTTTGCCCGGCAAAACGGCAGTTCGTCCGCCAGAATGGTCGGCATTCAACACCGGCAACATCAGCGCCTTCCCCGGGGAGTCCTGGGGTCTGGCGGACCGTGTCCGCCCCGGTCTGCCTGCCGCCGTTCCCGCGGCGGCCGATCAGGTCAGCAGGGTCGCGTAGCGGTCGAGCCGGGGCAGGACCAGGTCGCGCCCTTCAGGCCGCGCCAGGAGGACGGCCCGGCCGACACCAGCCTCGGCGTAACGGTCGAGGACCTCCCGATTCGGTGTCGCGCCGAAGACGTTGATCGAGATCGTGTCCATCGCGCGGCCCGCGCGTTCGGCGCGATGCCTCAGATCCTCGATACCCCTGAGCACCGCCTCGTCATCCCGCCCGATCGGCATCCAGCCGTCGCAGTGATCGACGACCCGCTGACGCGTGTAGCGCGTGCCGCCACCGAGCACGATCGGTGGGTGCGGCTTCTGGGCCGGCTTGGGCCAGGACCAGATCGGGTCGAAGTCAACGTGACGGCCGTGGAACTCCGCCTCGTCCTCGGTCCAGATCGTCTTGAACGCCGCGACCTGCTCCTCGAGCTTCGCGAAACGGGTTGGGTAGTCCGTGCCGTGGTGCTCCATCTCTTCCCGGTTCCAGCCGCCGCCGATGCCGAAGATGAAGCGGCCGCCGGAGAGCACGTCGAGACTCGCCACGGCCTTCGCGGTCGTGATCGTGTCGCGTTCGATGATCAGGCAGATGCCGGTGCCGAGCCTGATCGTGCTCGTGCTCATCGCCGCCGCGGTGAGCGCGACGAACGGATCATGCGACCGGGAGTACTCCGGCGGCAACTCTCCTCCTCCCGGGAACGGCGTTCGCCGCGAAGTCGGGATGTGGGTGTGTTCGGGAAACCACAGCGACTCGAAGCCGCGAGCCTCGACCTCGGCGCCGAGTTCGTCCGGGCGAATCGCGTCGCCGGTGGGAAACATGAAGATGCCAATGTCCATGGCCGGGGACTCTAGGAGGCTGGGACCCAGAACGCAACAAGGTCTCTTCGCCAATGCCACGGGTAGACTCGCGCACCGTGACGAAACGCCTAACCTTCGGCCCCCTCCGGACCTCCGCCGACCTGGAGGCGCTGGCATACCAGGAGTCTCTGGCCTTCAACACGCCCCATGACTCCTGCGTGTCCTGGCTGCGGGCAACCCGCGACCACGTGCGGGTCGCACGCGCGGGCAGCGAGGTCATCGGCGGACTGGTCCAGTACGACATGGGGCAGTTCTTCGGCGGCCGGTCCGTCCGCAACATCGGTATCGCCGGGGTTGCGATCAGTCCCACGGCCCGCGGCCGCGGCGCGGCGAAGTCGCTCATGGCGGCAACCCTGAACGAACTGCACGACGCGGGCGTGGCGGTTTCGACCCTCTACCCCACGACGTTCACGCTCTACGGACGGGCCGGCTATGCAGTCGCCGGCCATCGCTACCAGTACCGGTTGCCGCTCGCCAAGCTGGGCAGGATCACCGCGACCGGCGAGATCCGCCGGCTCGACCCGGGAGCCGACGGGGAGGCCCTGAAGCGGCTCTACCGCCGCTTGGCGATGAACCGCCCCGGTTGGCTGGACCGCAACGAGCACATCTGGGAACGGGTCCACAACCACCCGGCCGGCCGCGACGTCCATGGCTACGTCATCCCGGGTGACGACGGAATCGACGGCTACGTCGTCTACACCCTGGGTGAGGTGGCGCGCTATCCCTACGACCTGCAGATCCGGGATGTCCAAACCGCGAACCGCCAGGCGACGCGCCGCATTCTGGCCCTTTTCTCCGACTGCCGCACGCTGGCCCGGCACGCAACCTGGTATGGCGGCCTGGACGATTCGCTGCTGCTCGAGGTGCCCGAAGTGGGCACGGAGATCTCGGTCGCCGAGACCTGGATGCTGCGCATCGTGGACATCGCCGCGGCGTTCACCGAGCGCGGGTACGCGCCGGGCACGAGCGCCCACCTCGAACTCGACGTGACCGACGACGTGGTCGCCCGCAACGAGGGACGCTGGATCATCGAGATCGAGGGAGGGCAGGCCGACGTCCGCCGCGCCACCGGCGAGACCGGGCCCGACGTGCTACGGCTGGACATCCGCGCCCTCGCCTCTCTTTACACGGGCCACCTCAGCGCCCGGCGTCTCGCCGAGCTCGGTTCCGTGCAAGGATCGGCGGTCGCGCTGGATCGGACCGAGCGCATCTTTGCCGGCCCACTCCCGGCGATGCCGGACTACTTCTAGGACGGAGACTCTCCAACATGGAACAAAGACGGAACCTCACGCGCACCGCACTCGCCCTCACTGCCGCGATCGCTCTTGCCGGCGCCGCCCTGGCCCAGGACGCCCCGCCCGCGGAGACGCGCCTGGACACCGCCGAGATCGAACCCTTCCTCGGCGAGTGGGTACTGGAAGCCCTTACCGACCGCGGCTCGCTGAACAGCCTGATCACGTTCTCGGATGACGACGGCAAGGCGACCGCCGACTTCTACCTCGCACGAATCGCCGACTCGATTGTCACCAACATCAGCCGCACGGAAACGGGCGTCCTGCTGAAGTGGAACCTCGAGTTCGGCGACCAGCTCGTGCCGGTCGAGCTCGAACTCGCACTCGAGGACGACCGGATGGCCGGCGAGTTGCGCACAGCCTTCTTCGAGGCGGAAATCAAGGGTCAGACAAAGGAGGCGGCGGAAGCCGCGGGGATCGTCGTAGAGAGGCAGGAACTCGAAGATGACGACGAGCCGTCCTCCTCGAGGATCGAGATCGCCGGCCAGGCGGTCCGGCTCCGCTTCGACCGGCTACCCGCCCCGGGACCCGACTACGACCGGCTCGAGGCTCTCGCCGATGGTGCGGTCCTGGGCCCGATCTACGGCAAGCCGTTCAAGTTCTGGACCGATGCCGACCTCGCGTTCGAAGATGCGAAGATCGCCGCTCACAACCACGGTCCGACCTATCCCGGCGTCTACAGCCTGTGGCTCAAGCGCGAGGCCGATGGCTGGAAACTCGTGTTCAACCACCTGGCCGACGTCTGGGGCACGATGCACATGGCCGAACACGACGCCGCTGAGACTCCCCTGAACTTCCGGACTCTCGACGAAGCCGTGGAGCAGACCGAGGGACGCCTCGAGGTGGACGGAAACGGCGGCACGCTGACCCTCCGTTGGGGCACGATGGAGTGGTCGGCGCCGTTCCGCGTCGTTGAGTGAAACGCCAGTCCTGATGCCGGCCGCCGGGCGCCGGCTACAGTTCGGCCGCCACCCTCGATCCGTCGCTCAGGCTGTCGCTCGGATAGACGACGACCTCCTGGCCTGGCTCCAGACCAGCCAGCACCTGGGCCTCCTGGGCATTCCGCTCCCCGATCTCGATCGACCTCAGCACTGCCCTGCCGCCGTCGACCGCGAACACTGCCCAGCCTTCGTCGCGCCGGAACAGCGCTCCCGTCGGCGCCTTCAACTCGTCCTCGCTCTGCCAGACGACGACCCGGGTCTCGACCCGGAACCCGTCGCCGAGGCCGGCCCAGACCTCCGGCGGGTCGGTGATGTCCATCACCACGTTGACCCGCTGCTCCTCTACTCCGAGCGCCGAGATCTTCGTGAACCCGGAGGGCTCCACCCGCCGCACCCGTCCGCCCAGCGGCCGGTCGCCTCCCCACCGATCGATGAGGACCTGCTGTCCCGGCCTGATCCGCACCGCGTCTTTCGAGAGATAGTCGGTGACCACCTCGATCTGCTGCGGATCGCCGATCTCGAGCAGGGCCTCGCCCGCCGGCACCACGGATTCGCTCTCGCGCAGGCGGCGCAGCACGACGCCGGAAACCGGAGACGTGATCTCGATCGTCTCACCGTCGGCGGCGGCGCTCCGGCCGCTGAACCGCTGCAGCCGCACCCGGGCCGCCTGCAGTTCGCTGAGCGCGGTCCGAACCGCGTACTCGGCCGCCTCCAGGGCCTCCTGGCGCGTGTCCAGGTCGAGCTGGGAAGTCTCCATCTGCTCCACCGACACGATCCCGTCGCGCGCCAGTCGGCGGTAGCGCTCGACCTCGGCCCTGGAGAACGTGACTTCCGCGGCCGCCTGCTCGTAGTGCGCCTCGGCTTGCCCCACGGCCGCGAGCGCCGTCTCCACCGCGGCCTGCGCCTCCGCCCGGCTGCGTGCGTCGAGCAGCACCGGCGCGGATGGCAGGAACACGGCCAGGACCGTCTCGCTCGCGACCACGGTGTCGCCGGGTTCGAGTTCGATCCGCAACACCCGGCCGCCAAGCGGCGCCGAGATGACGAAGCGGTCCCGAACCCTGGTCTCTCCCTCCTCGTCGATCGTCACGTCGATCGGCCCGCGGGTCACCTGGTCCACTTCCGCGGGCACCGGCTGGGGTCGCGTGCCAAGAAACACCACCACCGCGGCCACGATCGCCCCCGCGGTCCAGAATATCCATCGCCGTAAGCCCATTGCTTCGTCGTCCTCCAGTTGTCAGAAGCCCAGGCTTCTGACAACTATCCTCGCCGGCAAGACCAGCGTGCGCGTTCGAGAGTCTCCTCGATACCACTCATCAGGGTTAGTCCTACTCGCGGGTCTTGAGCACCGCGACGAGGTCCAGGTCGTGGAGCTTACGCCGGACCGTCCAGGCCGAGATGGCCATCGACCCGAGAACGGCCGCCGCGGAAACCAGGAAGGTGCTCGGTTCGATCACCACGGGAAGCCGGAACAGCTCACTCTCGAAGACGCTCATCACACCGGTGATCATGCCGTAGCCAAGGAACAGACCGAGTGGAATCGAGGCCAGGGTGAGGATCCCGAGTTCGCCCAGCAGAATCGAGGAGATTTCGCCGCGGGTGAAGCCGATCACCCGCAGGCTGGCGAGCTCGCGGCTGGTCTCGGACAGGGAGATGCGCGCCGTGTTGTAGATCACGCCGAAGGCGATGATCACGGCGAAGACCAGATTGACGCTCATCATCATGCCCATGTTGTCGAGCATGTAGGTCTGGATGTTCTCGAGCGCCGCGCGACGCAACGACACCCCCGCCACCGCCGGCATCGCTTTCAGCAGACCGTACAGCCCTTCCTCGGCCAGGCTGTCGATCTTGAGCATTGCTCCGTTCACCGTCTCGTCGCGCCGCACCAACCGCTGCAGGGACTGCTGTTCCATGTAGGCGGTCACGCCGAGAAGGTCGTCGACGGTGTCCGTCAGCACGACGTCGCGCACCGGCCGAGCCGCCTCCATGACCTCGACGACGAGCATGTCTCCCGGCTCGACCTGCAACTTGTCGGCGAGCAACGTGGACAGGACCAGGCCGGGCCGATCGAGCTGAATCGCGCGATAGTCGATATCGACCACCCGCCGCAGTCTGGCGCCGGGAGCCAGCGCCTGGATCGCCGTCTGCTCCTGCAGGTGGCCGTTGCGCAACCGCGCCGCGACCGCGCCCGTTGGTTCCACCTGCAGCACGCCCGGGAGGGCCGCGAGTTCGTGCACCGCGCTCCGCTCGACCGGCTCGAAGAAGCTCACCGACAGGTCCTGGCGCTGGATGATGTTGAACTGCACCTCGAGCAGTTCGTCCATCGAGTCCATCATCGCCCAGCCCACGACCATGATCGCGCCGGCGAAGGCGATGCCGACGATCGACAGGCCCGCGCGCATCGGGCGCCGCGACAGGTTGCGGAGCACCATCCGCGCCGGTTGCGACAGCCATCGCCTGGCGCCCAGGCGTTCGAACAGGGACACCCGGAAGGCCTCCGGGGGCGCGGGGCGCATCGCTTCGGCGGGCGGCAACGAAACGACGCTGCGCACGGCGCCCAGCGCGCCCACCGTCGCGGCGGCGAGGCTCACGCCGACGGCGATCAAGATGCTCGAAGCCGACACCTTGTAGATCAGGAGCGGGAAGCGGAAGTACTCCATGTAGACGCCGAGCATCCCTTCGGCCAACAACAACCCGGCGCCGATCCCGAGCAGAGCGCCGAGGGCCACCACGAGGACAGCCCACTGCACGTAGTGGACGCCAAGCCGGATGTTCGAGTAACCGAGAGCCTTGAGCGCCGCGATCTGCTCGCGCTGCACCGCGACCGTTCGCCTCAGAACCACGTTGAGCAGGAAGGTGGCCACGGCGAGAAAGATCAAGGGCACGAGGAGTCCCATGCTCTGAAGCTGGGACAACTCGTTCTGGAGGTACCAGTTCGAGGTCTGATCCGCGCGAGGAATCGCGCCCAGACCGCCGTACGAATCGAGAATCGCGTCGAGTTCGACGATCGCCGCGCGTTCGAGGCTGGCCGAGTCGTCGGCAAGCGCCAGGGCAACGTCGTTGAACCCGCCCTCCATCTCGAACGCGGTGGCGAGGTGCCGTCGCGACATCCACAGAAAGCCGAAGTGCTTCGGATCCGGAAACAGCTCTCCCGGGCCGATGCCGTAGACGAACTCCGGGCTGAGCGCTATGCCGACGATCAGAAGCGGCTGCCGGCGGCCGTTGATGACCGCGAACAGGCGATCCCCCAGATCGAGGCCGTGAGCTTCGGCGAAGCGCTCGCCGACCAGGGCTTCCTCCGCCCGGTCCGGGTCCAGAAACCGTCCGCGGCGCAGAGCGACGTCGTTGAGCGCCGGCCGGCCGCGATCCGGCAGGGAGACCAGGCGTCCGTTCACCGGATCCGACACTCCGGGCACGTCCAGCGAGACGCTCACGACGACGCGGGTCTGGACCTTCTCCACTCCCGGGATCGCCGCGATCCGCTCTTCGACCCAGTTGGGGACGCGTTTGGCGCCGGCGAACACATCGGCGAAGGCGTAGCGGCTGTAGTAGGCGTCGCGAGTCGTCAGGAGCGAACCGAACACTCCCTGCGACATGACGAGCAGCGTGATTCCCGACGAGACGACCAGCGCGATCGCCAGCACCTGGGACCGCACGTTCCACAGGTCGCGCAGCAGCTTGCGGTCGAGGGCTCTCAACGTCCGGCTTCCGGATTCACCTGAGTTGGAACGGCCTGTTTCTCTTGCTTCAGCACGGCGCGGACGCCGTGTGTCGCCCCCTGGGCCTCTACCACTCGATCGTGGCCGCCGGCTGCTTCGTCGCGTTGCGGACGTCGCTCGTGATCCGGCCGTCCGCAAGCGAGATTACTCGATCCGCCATCGCCGAGATCGCCGCGTTGTGGGTGATCACGGCGGTCGTCGTGCCCAGTTCCGAGTTCACCCTCTCGAGCGCCCCCAGGACCGCCATGCCGGTGCTGATGTCGAGCGCTCCCGTCGGTTCGTCGCAGAGCAGCACGTCCGGACGTTTGGCGATGGCCCGGGCGATCGCCACGCGCTGCTGCTCGCCGCCCGACATCTGCGACGGGAAGTGGTCCAGGCGGTACTTCAGGCCGACCAGCGCCAGGGCATCCTCCGGAGCGATCGGATCGCCGGCGATCTCGGTGACGAGGGCGACGTTCTCGCGCGCGGTAAGCGATGGAATCAGGTTGTAGAACTGGAACACGAAGCCGACGTGGCGGCGCCGATAGCGGGTCAGGGCCCGTTCCCGGGCCTCGCTCAGATCCTCATCACGGTAGGTCACCCGGCCGGCAGTAGGCCGATCGAGCCCGCCCAGGATGTTCAGGAGGGTCGACTTGCCGCTTCCCGATGGCCCGAGCAGGACCGTGAACTCGCCCTCCTGGAGTTCCAGGTCGACGCCGCGCAGCGCATGGACCTCGACTTCGCCCATCACGTACACCTTGGTCACCCCCCGCATGGAGAAGACGGGGGCCGGATGGGCCGTGACGGTCGGTGGCCGTGTCGTGACAGGGACGTTCATGGGGTTCGACCCTTCCAGGAGCTTGCGCCGCGGAACGCTGCGGAGCGAGTTCCGCGGGGCAAGGTCCTGGTGAGGTGGGTGCTGGGGCCAAACATGGAGTCTGCGACAGGTTTGGCGGCGCTACGGCAAATCGAAGTCGGGCGGCGCGGCCGACAACTCGACGATCATCTCCGTGTACTCGCCCGGCTCCGTGTCGACCCGGATCATGCCGCCGTGTTCGCGCGCGATGTTGGCAGAGAGCGCCAGCCCCAGCCCCGTGCCCTGATCGGTTGGCTTGGTCGTGAAGAACGGATTGAAGATCTTGTCCACCACGTCGCGCGGAATCCCGTTGCCATTGTCCCGCACACGAACCTCGACCCCGTCGTCCATCTTCCGCGTCGTGACCGTCAGGGTCGGCTCGTAGGACTCGTCGGAATCGCGCCGTTTCTCGTCGGTGGCGTAGCAGGCATTGCTGACCAGGTTCAGGAACACGCGGCCGACGTCCTGCGAGACGACTTCCAGGGTCCCAAGATCGGGATCGAAGTCCTTCTCGATCGTCAGGTTGAAGTTCGGATCGGTGGCACGTGCGCTGTGGTAAGCGAGCGCGACGTGCTCGTCGACCAGGCGGTTGATGTCGGCGACCTCGCGTCCGGCGGAGCCCCGACCCATCTTCAGCATGTCGGTGACGATGTGATTGGCGCGCTCGCCGTGGCTCTGGATCAGCTTCAGGTTGCCGCTCAGGTCTTCGAAGATCTCCCCGATCTCCTCCCGCTGGTCGTCGTCCAGGCTGCCGTCCTCGTTCTCCTTCATGATCTCTTCGACCTCCTCGAGGAGTTCGGAAGAGACTTCCGAGAAGTTCTTCACGAAGTTCAGGGGATTCTTGATTTCGTGGGCGACGCCGGCCGTCAACTCGCCCAGCGCCGCGAGCTTCTCCCGCATCACGATCTGGTCCTGCGCCTTCTGGAGGTCGGCCAGCACGACCTCCAGCTCGTCGTTCTTCTCCTTCAGTTCGTCGGCCAGTTTCTCGACCAGGTTCAGCCGTTGCACCTCCAGCGCGTGTCGGCGGAAGACCTCCAGCGCCGCAGCCATGTCCGCGACCTCGTCCTTGCCGCCGATGCCGATCTCCGCCTCCAGGTTGCCGCCAGCCATTTCCCGCATGCTGCCTGAGAGAGCCTCGAAGCGACGCACCAGCAGCCGGCCGACGAACAGCCAGGCGATGAAGACGGCCCCGGCGATGCTGACGACGTTGAGCCCGATCAGAAGGGCGCGACCCGTGCGGATCGCCTGCGATGCGGCGAGTGTTGCTACACGCGTTCGAGATTGGGAGCCCGCGACGAGCTCCTCCACGTCCATACCGAGTTCGATCGCAAGGTCCTGGTTCTCCTGCAGCAGCGCCTGCTGCCGGTCAAGCACGTCGACCTCCTGCCGTCTCAGATCGAACGCAGTGCGGCTCTTCTCGAGCAACTCCTCGAACAGCGTCTTCAGGAGGCCGGAGGTCGCGGTCTCGTCGATCGCGTTGAGAGAGCGTCCAATGCTCGTCGCGGCCGACTCGTATCGCTCCTCGACCGGTTCAATCTCAGGTCGGTCAGTCAGCACCGCGAGGCTCTTCAAGAGCTGATCGATGATCGTGACGTCCTGCTGTAGCCCGACCAGCACGCGGTAGCGGTCGACCTCCGACTCCGAGAAGTGGACATCGTGGGGCTCCGGAGGCTCGTTGAACGAACGGAAGCCGGTCATCGCGTAGAACAGTTGATCGTCGAGAGCGGGCACAAGGAGAGCCGCGATCCGGCTTTGAAGCGAGTCCAGCTCCAGCCGCAGAGCCGCGCTTTCCGCTCCCAGTTCAAAACCCTCCGCAACCGACTGCTGAATCGCCGCGATGTTCCCGATCAGTTCCTCGCCCCGCGCCTGGATCTCCGCGAATCGCGCCTCGCCCTGCTGCGGGTCGTCGCCACCCGCCTCCTGGCTCATCAACTCGCCGAGTTCCTTCTCGAAGGCGCGCCGGGCCGGCGCGATGATCTCGACGGACGCCCGGTCCAGCTCGCCCTGTGTCGCGGCCGCCGTCAGCCTCGGTCCGGCCGCCACCAGCGTTCCGCTGCCCCGGGCGACCCCGAACGCGGCCGCGAGTTCGGGCACCGTTCCCTCGTTGACCCGGCTCTGGGAGTCACCGACCTGGGCAAAGGCGAGCAACGCGACCAGACTGGCGGCGAGCGTCAGGGCCGCCGCACCGCCAATGCCAACGTAGAGCTGGGTCGCGATTCTGAAGCGGCCCTCGGCCAGTTTGCGGAACCAGTCGATCACGGCTTCGCTGGAGCCTCAAGACGCGTCGCCGATCGATAGTTGCCCCGTTCGTCGATCACGGTGAGGAACACGGCGTCCGAGCCCTGATTGTCCTCGGCGCCAAACACAAGCCGGAAACCGTCCAGGTCGATCGAGCCGGCGCTGCGCAGGACCTCGATGAAGCGCTCGCGATCGACGCTCGAACCGCACCGTTCGAGCGCTTCGCTCACCAGGCGGCCGGCAAGATAGCCTTCGAACGAAACGAAGCCGGGTTCGGCGCCCGGGGTATGAGCGCGGAGCGCGGACCGGTAGGCGGCGGCCACTCTCGAGCTGCGCCCGGTCGGGAAGGGCACGACCTGAGTCACGTAGACGCCGGCGCCGCGCGGCCCGAGTTCCTCAGCCAGCGCGTTGCTGCCGACGAAGGACAGGGTCATGAACACCGGATCGAGACCGATGTGGCGAGTCCAGGCGATCAAGCTGGCGACCGGCTGGTAGGCGCCCACCACGATCACCGCCTCCGGGTTCCCCGCCGCGATGTCGACGATAGCCGTCTTGACGGCGGTCGTGTTCCGCGGGTAGACCCCGATCCCGACGGGCTCCATCCCCCGCCTGTCGAAGGCGGCGCGCACCCCGGCCAGTCCGGCGCGGCCGAAGGAGTCGTCCTGGATGACGACCGCGATCCGCTCGACACCCAGGTCCCTGGTCAGGCGCTGGACCATCTCCTCTGTCTCCTGCGCGTAGGAGGCGCGCAGATTGACCACGTGCGGCTCGCCGCGGAGAAAACCCGCTCCGGTGAACGGAGCGATGTAGGGCACACCCGCCTCTTCGGCTACTGGCACCGCGGAACGGGAGGTCGGCGTACCGACACCGCCGACGAGAGCGAACACGCCCTCGTCCTCGATCAGTCGGCGGGTGTTGCGGATGGCGTCCTCCGGCTCGTAGCCGTCGTCTACCGTGACGAGTTCCAGGCGCCGCCCATGCACGCCGCCGGCATCGTTGGCCTCCTTGAACGCGGCCTGGATGCCGAGCCGCATGCCCCTGCCCAGTTCGGCTGCCGGGCCGCTGAAGGCGGCGGACTGGCCGAACAGAACGCGCTCGGGCGATACACCCGGAACCTCGTCCGCCTGTGCCCCGGCCGCGGCCGGAGCGAGTACAGCGATGACGGCGCAGGCCGACGCCGCCAAGGCTCCCTGTGCACGAACACGCATCGGACGCCGCCGGGTTCAGCTCCGGCGTTTGACCATCGTCAGGCGGTTGCGACCGCCCTCGCGCAGGTAGGACGCCTCGTCCATCAGAACCCGGACGAAGTGAACGCCCAGCCCACCGATTCTTCGGTCCTCGAGCGCCGCGTCGATATCCGGTTCGGGTGCGTCGTGCAACGGGTTGAACGGCTTGCCGCTATCGCGAACCTCGATCCGCGCCTCCGTGTCCGTCGAGACGACTTCGATCTCGATCTCGGCGGCCCCTTCTTCGCCACCGCCGTGCCGAACGACGTTCGTCGCCACCTCCTCGAGCGCCAGGACGACAGCATAGGAAACGTCGGGAGTCCAGTCCTCCTCCCGGCCGAGCTTCTCCACTGCCTCCGAAACGGCCGAAAGCTCCTCGACCCGGTTGGGGATGCGCAGCGTGAGGTTGGCGCTCACTCGTCAGCAACACGCAGGATCATGCAGGTCAGGTCGTCGAACTGCGGCGCCTCCCCGGCAAACTCGCGCACCGCCTTCAGGATCATCTCTGCAGCCTCCTGGGCGCTCCGGGTCTCGCCGTCCTCGAACAGGGCCTGGACGGCTTCCAGGCCGAACTCGTCGCTCCTGGGATTGACCGCCTCGGTCACACCGTCGGTGAAGAAGACGACCATGTCCCCCGGCCTGAGTTGAACGCTGGCCTGACCGTACTCGAACTGCGGAACCGCGCCGAGGGCGATACCGCCGGTCAGCTCGAGTTCCTCGGAGCTGCCGTCGGCGTGAACGACGAGAGGCGGGTTGTGGCCGCCGTTGGAGAACGTGAGCACCTTGCTCGCGGGATCGTAGACGCCGTAGAAGACCGTCACGAACATCGCCGCGTCGTTCGTCTCGTTCAACAGGTCGTTCACTTCCGACAGCACGGCGCCCGGGTGGCCGATGCCGACCGCCGCGCCCTTGAGCAGAGTGCGGCTCGACATCATGAACAGTGCCGCCGGAACCCCCTTGTCCGAAACGTCGGCGACCGCGAGACCGAGGCTGCCCCCTTCGAGCCGGATCACGTCGAAGAAGTCGCCGCCAACGTTGCGGGCCGCCTCCATGCAGCCGTACACCTCGCAACCGTCGACGTGGGGGAACTGATCCGGCAGGATCGACTGCTGGATCTTCGTCGCCACATCCAGCTCGTTCTGAAGCGCGACCAGCTTGTCCCGCGACGCCAGCGCGGCGCGCCACTCGTCCAGATGCCTGAGCGTGCGATCGATCGTGACCTGGAGATCCGCGAAGTCGATCGGCTTGGTCACGAAGTCGAACGCGCCGCGGTTCATCGCGGTGCGGATGTTCTCCATGTCGCCGTAGGCCGAGACGATGACCGAGCGGATATCCGCGTTCACCTCGGGGATCTGCTGCAATAGCGTCAGACCGTCCATCTTCGGCATGTTGATGTCCGAGAGAACGATGTCTATGTCCCTGATCTCGGTGAGTTTCTCGAGCGCTTCGATGCCGTTGCCGGCGAACTCGAAGCCGTACCTGCCCGAGCGGATGTGACGGCGCATGCGCTGCTTGACCAGACGCTCCAGGTCCGGCTCGTCGTCGACCACCAGAATCTTGTAGTCGGGATTGGCCGAACGCGCGGCTCGGGCCCTCGTTCCGTCGGACATGCGACGACGCCCGGGCGACCTACTTTCCGGCAGCGGCCAGGGCGTCGGCCTGGGTGTCGTGGATCCGGATGATGCGGTTGAAGCCGCTGATCTCGAAGACCGACTGAACTGGGTCGGAGAGCGCGCAGAGGGAGATGCTCACGTTGCGCTGCCCGAGGGTCTTGGCGACCAGAAGAACCACCCTCAAGCCGGCACTGCTGATGTAGGCCAGTTGGCCGAGATCCATCACGACGGCTCCGATGTCGTCACCGATGGCCGCCTGCAACTGGCGCTCGAAATCCTGAGAGTTCGAGCTGTCGACGCGACCCTCCACTTTCGCAACAAGAACCCCATCATGGTTCTCAGCCTGGACGTTCATCCTCTCTGCCTCCTCTTCCTTCCGCTCACGGTTTCATCTCGGTCCGGAACCGACAGCATTCACTATCACATCGACCTCGATCTCCGCATCCCCGCTGCCCTGGAATACGCCGCTCGTCGGCGAAACATCAGCGTAGTCGCGGCCAACGGCCACGCGGATGTGGCGCCCGTCTCCACATGCGGCGTTCGTCGGGTCGAAGCCGACCCATCCGGCCCCGGGTAACCTGCATTCGACCCAGGCGTGGCTGCCCGTCGCCACCGTCGGCTCTCCCGGGCGACCGGTCGTGTGCAGGTAGCCGGATACGTAGCGGGACGGAACGCCCCAGGAACGGGCGACGGCAATCATGACGTGGGCGAAATCCTGACAGACGCCAAGGCCGGATTCCAGCATGTGCTCGATCGGAGAATCGGCCGAAGTACTACCTGTTTGGTAGTCGAAAGTAGCGTGGATCTTATCCGAAAGACGCTGGATGGACGTCATCGGGTCGTCGTCCGGTTCGAGGCGTTCGCGACGCGCAAAGTCCTCCAACGCCGGGGACGGACGGGCCAGGCGACTTGGCCGGACGAGATGCCAGAACTCCGGAAGCCGGCTCCAGGCACGGACCGCCTCCCAGCCATCCCCCGCCTCCCGCCCCGACTCCGACTCGAGTCGTTCGGCTTCGCCGGTCCGCGGGCCAGCGTCACGTTCCACCTGGAACCGCGACGTGATCGTCAGTTCACGGTGACGCCGGTGGACGTTAAGCACGTGGCGCCGGTTGCCGAACCCGTCGCGCTCAGGACTCAGCGACGCGGCGGGTTCCGTCTCGATCTCGAACTCCACCACTCTCTGCCCCGGCACCGAAACCGGCTGGAGACACAGCATCAACACACAGCGGCGAGCGCTCTTCGCGTACCCGTACCGCGTCCGGTGCTCGACTTCGTAGCGCATCCCCGTCATCGCAGCGGAGAGTCCTGGATCCCGTAGTCCACGAAGGCATCCAGCACAGTGCCGTGCAGATCGCGGGTGCAACGGTCCACTCGCCGGAGGAGTTGTTCCCGATCCCTGGCTTCCGGCCAGTCGTAGAGGATCAAGGCGCCGGCTCGGCCAACGAGACGCCTCGCCGCCGCGTCGGCTTCGAGATCCGGCCCGGTTTCGATGGCCTCCAGCTCCTCCGCCGCAGCACGAACCGAGCTGAGCAACGAAGCGGGCAGGAGCGGGTCGCCAACCAGCAGATCCAGAACGCGGCCGCGCCGAATCTCGATCCCGTACCGCCGGCTGTAGGCCTCGGAGGCGTGATGCATGCGCAGCATGCTCGCCCAGCCCAGCCTGCGCCTCTTCATGCGACGCCCGAGCTCCGCCTGGGCGAGGATCAGCGATACCGCAAGCTGAACCCGCTCGATCGCGCAACCGAGGCGCATGAACCTCCAGGCGCCGCTCCGGTACATCGTCGCATCGGCAAGGCCGACGAAGTTGTGGATCTCGTTGCAGGTCTGGGCGTAGAAGGTCTCGGGAGTCCTCCAGATGTCCACGGTTTCCAGGTCCCGAATCCGCAGGTAGGCCAGGTTCAGGCAGGTCCACATCTCGGCGCTGATGCAGTGCCTCATCTGACGGGCGTTCTCGCGGCCCAGCTCAAGACTGCTCCAGACCGAGTCGGGGTTCGACCGCTCAAAGGTCAGATCGTCCGCCAGCGTGAACGAGTCCGCCAACGCGAACTCCTCGGCCTCGGGCAACCAGCTCTCCCCCGCCGGCGGCAAGCGCTTCATCGCCCGGTAGATGCGCCGCCAACCGAAGTGGATCTCCTCGACCGACCGGTCGACGAGGGCCTGCACGTGCAGCTCCAGGAGACGACTCAGGTACTGGGCCCGCGTCAGGTAGCGACCCATCCAGTACACGCCCTGGGCACTGCGCGAGAGCATCAGAGGTCCACCACCCACAGGTCCTTGCCGCCGCCGCCCTGGCTCGAGTTGACGACCAGACTCCCGCGGCGGAGCGCCACCCGGCAGAAGGCGCCCGGAACGATCCGGGTTTGCGCCCCCGTCAGCACGAAGGGCCGCAGGTCGACATGACGGGGTTCGGCGCGGCCGTCGACCAGGCAGGGCGAACGGGAGATCGGCAGTGTCGGCTGCGAGATGTAGTCCGCCGGGTTGGCCCGGAGCAACTCACTGAACTCATCCCGCTCCTTCGGCGTCGAGTGGGGACCCACGAGCATGCCGTAGCCGCCCGACTCCCCGACCCGCTTGACGACCAGGTCCTCGAGGTTGTCCAACGTGTACTCGAGGTCTTCGGGGCGCCGGCACAGATGCGTCTCGACGTTCTTGAGCAGCGGCTCCTCGGCCAGGTAGTAGCGCACCATGTCGGGTACATAGGCGTAGACGCTCTTGTCGTCGGCAACGCCCGTGCCGGGGGCGTTGGCCAGGGTCACGTTCCCCCGCTTGTACGCGTTCAGCAGGCCAGGCACGCCCAGGAGAGAGTCGTCGCGAAAGACGAGGGGATCGAGAAAGTCGTCGTCCACGCGACGGTAGACCACGTCGACCCTCCGCAGACCGGCCGTCGTGCGCATGTAGACGAAGCCGTCGTTGACCAGCAGGTCCTGGCCCTCGACCAGTTCCGCGCCGATCTCCTGGGCCAGGAACATGTGCTCGTAGAACGCGGAGTTCCAGGTTCCCGGCGTGAGCAGGGCCAGGCTCGGATCCGGGCGTCCGCCCGGCGCCATCTCCGTCAGCGTCTGGCGCAACAGGCTGCCGTAGTCCTCGACCTCCTGGACCCGGCAGGTGCGGTAGAGGCGTCGCATGCCGGCCTTGACCGCCTTGCGGTTGGCGATCATGTAAGAGACGCCCGAGGGCACCCGCAGGTTGTCCTCCAGCACCATGAACCCGTCGTGGGTGCGCACGATGTCCGTTCCACAAACCGCCACCCAGGTGTTGTTCGGCACGCTCACGCCGCGCATCTCCAGCCGGTACTGCGGGCAATCGAAGACCACATCGATGGGGATCACACCGTCGCGGACGATGCGGCAATCTCCGTAGACGTCGCCCAGGAACAGGTTGAGGGCCGTGATGCGCTGGACCAGACCGGCTTCCAGTTCACTCCACTCCGCTAGCGTGAGCAGGCGCGGCACGCAGTCGATCGGGATGATCCGTTCCTCGGCCTCTTCGTCGCCGCAAACCGTGAAGGTGATCCCCTCCTGGGAAAAGGAGCGGGTCACCCGCTCCTGGATCGTCTCGAGTTCCTCGCGGGGGGCGCTCCGCAGGGCCTCGTAGACCGCTCGGAAGTGTTCGCGCGGCACACCCTGAGCGACGAACATCTCGTCGAAGATCGCTGGATCGAAGTCGTAGGAGTCGAAGTCCAGAAGCTACCCCCAACTGGCCCTCTGCTTCGTCAATGTAGCAGCCCGTGGCAGAAGTCCGTGTCGCACCGAGAGCGGTGAGGCGCGCGCCCAACAAGGCGCGATGAGGGAGCATATCGGTGCCATATTCGACCGAAGAGCAACGATGTTGGGCGTGATGCATCGCCGCTCGAATGCAGCGCGACTTCTGCCACGGGCTGCTGCACCAGCGCCGGAACCGCCGCCTTTCTGTATGGCCTCGCTTTGGACGTTCCGGGCGTCCGACCCGTATCATCCAGTAAGCCGCAGGTGACATGCCCCAACTCGCGCGGCCAAACCTCGAATGCACTCAAGGAGCACGAAGATGACTGGAGCGCGCTCCCGCCGCCTCGAAGGCGGCTTCACCCTGATCGAACTGCTGATCGTCGTGGCGATCATCGGCATCATCTCCGCGTTGCTGGTACCGAACCTGATGACCGGACTTCAGAACGCGAACCAGACGCGGACCCAGGCCGACATGAAGAGCGTCGGCACCGCCTGGATGCAGTGGCTCACCGACCAGGTCAGCGCCGCCGCGGCCGGATCGAGCACGACGGCGACGTTCACCTGGAGCGAGTTCACATACCCCGACTTCTCCCACGCCGACCTGTCCGCGCTGCTCAGGCCGTCGAACACCTTCTTCTACATGCAGGACGTGCCCGAACGCGACGGTTGGAACAATCCCTACCGCTACGGTTTCGGTGGCGCCGACCAGTTGCTCGGCACCCAGGTGATCGGCATCTGGAGCGGCGGCCGCGATGGCTCGGCTTCCGCGCAGCCGGAGTCCAGCTACGAAATCGGCGCCTTCGCGGGTACCGAATTCAACCAGGATCTGGTCTGGGCCGACGGCTACTGGGTGCGCTGGCCCGGCAGCGCGGCGGAGGCCAAAGCCGACGAAGGCGACACCGGCCGGAACGCTCGTCGGTCCGAGGCGAGGCCTCGCGCTAGATCTGCGAGAAGGCGGTCGGCCGGAGAAAGACGTTCTCGATCCCCGAGACCGTCCCTTTGTACATCTCCATCACCCGCATCCGCTTCCACTCGGGGTGGTCGCTGAACGCCTGCCAGTGCTCCCGGTGCGATTCCATGTCGGGCGCCGACAGGATGTAGACGAGTGCCGGTACATTGGCGCCGATCAGCAGTTCGCCATAGAGAAGCGGCGCCATGTCGACATCCCGCATGATGTCGATCTCGCCGTTGTCGAACATGTGGACCTTGCGACGCGCCGTGTCCTCGTTGTGGCTCTCGTACAGCCGGAGCTCGAAGATCCGGTCCTCGCCGGCCGCGGTCTGGGGCGGCAGTTCCATCACCGGCATGCCCTTGAAGGCGTGCAGGAACCAGCTCTCAACCCGTTCGTAGATCGGCTCCCGCGTCGGCGTGGCGTACATCGGCGCCGCGGCCTCCAGGTAGGCCGCGTCGGCCTCCAGGGTGGCCTTCATGCCCACGAAGTCCTCGATACCGGGGAAAGCGATGATCGCCCACACCGACAGCGCGTCAACGGGTTCGAGGGGATCTTCCCCTTCGGCGGGCGGCTCGACTCCGAACACGCCGACCCGATCGAGGCCCGCGCGGTTCAGCGCCGGAACCAGGGCGTTCTCCAGGTAAGCGAGGACCGTGTCCCGACTGCCTTCGTCGTCCAGACTGTAACGCCGGATCTCGTAGTACTCGCGGGCGGGGCCGCTCTGCTCCACGGCCGGCTCCTCCGCTGCGTCCTCCTCGGAAACCGTCGCCGGCGCGCAGGCGAGAACCAGCGCGGCAGCCATCGCGGCCAGCGAGACGGACAGAAGACCTCTTCCTGGCTGGATCATCGACATCGTTCCACCTGAACTCCTCCCGAGCCTTTCGCTCATTCCCTGGCCAGCAGCCATGCCAGCATCGTGTTCGAGACGAGATCCGCCGCTTCCAACTGGACCCAGTGGCCCACCGACGGCACCGTGACCAGCGTGTAGTCGCGGTCGATCCAGTCCCACGTGTTCTTCAATCCATCCTTGTCCACCGCCGTGTCCTTCAGGCCGTGAAACTGGAGCACGGGCATCTGCAGGTTCGGCATCTCGCCGCCGCCGGCTACCTGACCGTAGTTCGCCCGGTAGTAGTTCAGCATGCCGTCCCAGTAGGACCGCTCGAAAGCCTCCCGATAGTGACCGGCCACCTTCTCGCCCTCGCTGGCGTAGCGGTTCAGAAGGCCCTCAGGCACCGGACTGCCGTCAGGCTCCGAGGTCGCGAAGTTCCGCGCGTACTGCGTGTTCTGCCGCTGCGCCTCGGTCGCGTTCGCGATCACGTTGCCGTAGCCCCTGGGATGGGTCAGGTTGAGGATGACCAGACGCTCGATCTGCTCGGGATGCTCCATCGCGTAGCGCCAGGCGATCGCGCCGCCCCAGTCGTGGCCGACCAGCGTGATGGGCGCGCCGAGGTCCTCGACCACCGCCGCCACGTCGCTGAGGATCAACGGCATCTGGTAGTCCTCGACCCGCTTCGGCTGACCGCTCCGGTTGTACCCGCGCAGATCCATCGCCGCGGTCCGGAACTCCCCCTCGAGGGCGGCCATCTGGTGGCGCCACGAGTACCAGAGGTCCGGAAAGCCGTGGAGAAACAGGACCGGCTTGCCATCCCCCAGCGTGACGTAGTGAATGTCGATCTCGCCGCTCTTGACCGTATGGTGCTCGACACGATCCCACACGTCAGCATTCGAGTCGTCGGCGGCGACGGCGAGCGGCACCAGAACACAAGCGAGCAGAAGCGTCGCGCACCGAGCCCAGCGGCATCGAGAGTCGTACAAAGTCACGTCGGTTCTCCCTGAAGTTGAATCGGCGATCGTAGCAGCGGGGCGTCCGGGCAGCGTCCGCGGGCGGGAGACCCGCTTGACCCCACAGTCCCGCGGACCTCGGTGAAGCACGCGGGTTCAGGGAACCCGCGGCTCCTCGGCGGACGAATCCTCGAAGCGCTTGTAGTTCCGCCCGTAGTCGGGCCGGGTTCGCTTGTGGCATACCACGCAGGACAGGTAGACCTGCTCGTTCAGGGCGATCAGCGCCTCGAGGTCCTGGTCGAGAGCCGCTTCGTATGCGGCCGCCCCGGCGTCGAACATGAGCCGGGCATCGCGCATCCACTCGTCACGGTCTCCCACCACCCGGCTCGGCATCATGATCAGGTTCGCCGACTCGGCGAGGATCAGCGCCTGTGCCTGCAACTCGTTCCACTCGACTTCGTTCGTCGGCGCACGGCTCTCGACATAGAGGATCGCGTCGGACGCCGGATACATCAGCTTGATCATCAGTTCGCTCATCGTGCCGATCGGCTGCGGCTCCGGCACCGGCGCGTCGTCCCGCGCGGCAGCCGCGCCAGCGAGGCCCGCAACGACTACGGCGATCGCGATCTTTCCCGGCATGAGGTTGTCCCCTTTCGGGGCTATCATGGCATGATCCCGCCGCCCAGGTAACGACCCGGAGACGAACCCCAGCCATGAAGCGAAACATCCTCTGCACCGCCGTCTGCTTGCTCGCTCTGGTCGCCTGCGCCGAACAGGATGGTCCCCTGCACCCTGGCGACAACGACCAAAGGACCTTGCAGGAGGCGTTGCTCGTCGCCGAGCCCGGCGCCGTCATCGAACTCGCCGCGGGCCGCTTCGAGCTCGACGCCACCCTCTCCCTCGACGTCGAGGGTGTGACGCTGCGGGGCCAGGGCATGGACGAAACGATCCTCGACTTCGCCGGCCAGGCTCCGGGCACCGGCGGCGAGGGAGTTCTCGTGACGGCCAACGACTTCACGGTCGAGAGCCTCGCGGTCGAGAACACGCTCGGCGACGGGATCAAGGTCGAGGGAACGACCGGCGCCGCCTTCCGCAGCGTGCGGGTCGAGTGGACGAACGGACCGGACACGAACAACGGGGCCTACGGCCTCTACCCGGTCCAGGTGACGAACGTGTTGATCGAGGACAGCCAGGTGCGCGGCGCCTCGGATGCCGGCATCTACGTCGGACAGTCCGCCAACGTCGTCGTCCGGCGCAACGAGGTGTGGGAGAACGTGGCCGGCATCGAGATCGAAAACACGACCGGTGCGGACGTCTACGAGAACCGGGCCCACGGCAACACCGGCGGTCTGCTCGTCTTCTCCCTGCCGGAGCTTCCGGTCAAGGACGGCCGCGACGCGCGGGTCTACGACAACGACATTGTGGACAACAACCTGCCCAACTTCGGCAAGGAAGGGGCCATCGTCTCCACGATTCCCGCCGGCTCCGGAGTCATCGTGATGGCCAGCGACAACGTCGAACTCTTCGGGAACCGGATCCACAACCACCAGAACTCGAATCTGGCGGTCATCTCGTACCTGTCGACCGGGCGCACGTACAACGACCCCGGTTACGACCCGTACACCGAGGGCGTCTACGTTCACGACAACGAGTTCGTCGGCGGCGGCGACATGCCGAATGGCCCGTTCGCCGACGCGTTCGTCGCCCTCGCCGGAGGCGCCTTCCCGGACATCGTGTGGGACGGCGTGGTGAACCCGGACAAGCTCGTCGACGGCGCGGTGCCGGACGAACTCCGCCTCTACGTCGAGAACAACGGCGACGCGGACTTCGTGAACCTCGATCTCGGCTCGGTGTTCGCGGGCGAAGAACCGAGCGTCACGACGGATCTCGGCCCGCACCGGGGCTCGCTACCGGCGGTTCCCCAGCCCGTGGATCTCGGTGCCGCGACGGGCGCCGGCGGTCCCTGATGAGGGCGCTGCTCGTCCCGGCGGTCGCCCTGCTCGCGGTTGCCGGCTGTTCGAGCGGTGATTCTCCCCCCGGAAGGGGCCCCTTCGCCCACTATCCGCAGACTCTCTCGGCCTGGGGTCTCTTCGCCGGCGAACTGTCGGCCCACAGGCCGGCCCCCGGCGTCGAGCCCTACGATCTGAACACGCCGCTCTTCTCCGACTATGCCCTGAAGCTGCGCTTCGTGCGCCTGCCGGTCGGTCCCGGCGGCACGGTCGAACCCGCTCTCTACCGGGAAAGCGGGCCCTTCGGATTCCCGGTCGGCACCGTGATCGCGAAGACATTCGCCTACCCCGCGGACTACCGCGTGGCGGAAGCGAGGCTGCGGCCCCTGGAAACCAGGTTGCTCGTTCACGAGCCGGACGGCTGGGTCGGGCTGCCGTACATCTGGAACGAGGACCTGACCGAGGCCGAACTCGCGATCGTCGGCGGCCCGCTGGACGTGACCTGGATCGACGGGACCGGCGCGAGGATCGAACACACCTACCAGGTACCGAACGCGAATCAGTGCAAGACCTGTCACCGTACCGACGGCGAACGCGTGCTGCCGATCGGCCCCCAGGCCGCGCAGTTGAACCGGCCCTTCCGCTACACCGAGGCCAACGGCGTCTACACCGGGGCCGACGGCTCCACGTTCGAGGAGAACCAGCTCGAACGCTGGCAGCGCATCGGCTTCCTCGAAGGCGGTCCGCCCGCCGACGAGGCGCCCCGGGCACCGGTATGGAACCTGGCGGCGACCGGCACCCTTAACGACCGTGCCCGCACCTGGCTCGACATCAACTGCGCCCACTGCCACAACCTCACAGGAAGCGGACGCACCTCGGGGCTCGATCTCCGGGCCGAGCACGACGACCGGACCCGACTCGGCGTCTACAAGCATCCGGTCGCGGCCGGCCAGGGCACCGGCGACCGTCTCTACGGCGTGGTGCCGGGACGTCCGGACGATTCGATCCTCGTGTACCGGATCGAGTCGGTGCATCCCGGCGTGATGATGCCGGAGATCGGCCGCGGCCTCGTCGACACGGAAGCCGTCGCCCTGATCCGCGAGTGGATTCAGGCGATGGAGCCTCGAACCGAGGCCTGACGCCCTACTCCGCCAGGACCTGCCGCGTGCGGTGGAAGACCTCGTCCAGCCCCACGGCGTCCGAGCCGTAGTACCCGCATCCACGAGCACCAGCCGCGTGGCGTGCGCCACATCGACCAGACCGCCGGCCAGGTCCAGCCGTTCGCCCATCGGCAAGGCAAAACCGTCGAGGACGACGGAGCGCATCGCCTCCTCCGCCCCCGTGACGAAACTCCACCGATCGAGATCGAGACCGCGGCTACCGGCATAGTCGAGCAGGCGCGCCGGCGTGTCGTGTTCCGGGTCGACCGAGAAGCTGACCAGCCGGACGCCCTCGACGCCCTCCTCGCGGTAGCGGCGCTGCAGGCGGCCCACCTCGGAAGTGAGTCGCGGGCAGACCGTCGCGCAGCGGGTGAACACGAAGGAAGCGACGTAGGCCTCTCCCGCGAGATCGGCGCTGCCGAAAGCCTCGCCGTCCTGGTCCACCAGCCGCCACTCGGGCAACTGCCGGAGAACCGGCGGCGGATCCGGTTCGATTCGGAGCAGGGGCCGCAGCGCCGGGATGAGAATCACACCCGCCAGCGCCGCCAGCAACCATGGATTGAGGAGCCGGCGAAGGAACGGGCTCCGCGCCTCGGCAGACCTCTCGGGAACCTCTACAGACACTCCCCGACACTATCTCGGCCCGATCCTTTGACCGCCTCGAAAGCACGCTGTACACTCCGCGCGATCTCGGAGGGGTGCAGGGCTTCATACCCTGCTTCGGGGCTAAGAAGTTTTGGCACAGATCTTCCCCAAGTGGACTCTCAAGGTACCGCTGTATGCCGCAGCAGCGCTGCCAATTGTGGGCGCGGCAGTGGTCGGCGGCATCTGGTACTACTTCTCGCCCGAGTACACCGATGTCGGCTATCGCCCGGCGCAGCCGGTGCCTTACAGCCACGCCCTGCATGTGGGCGAGTTCGGCCTCGACTGCCGCTACTGCCACTCCTCGGTCGAAGAGTCGGCGGTGTCGAACATTCCCCCCACCCAGGTGTGCATGAACTGCCACCACGTCGCGGCGCGAGAGAGCGAGCTTCTTGAGCCGATCCGCAAGAGTGCTGAGCAGGGCCGGCCGATGCGCTGGGTCCGCGTCCACAACCTGCCCGACTACGCGTTCTTCAATCACAGCGTCCATGTCGGCGCGGGGGTCGGCTGCAGGTCCTGCCACGGTCCCGTCCATGAGATGGAGGTCGTCGCCCAGACCGAGCCCCTGAGCATGAGCTGGTGCCTCGACTGCCACCGCGATCCGGGGCCGCACCTGCGGCCGCTCGACGCGGTCACCGACATGGAGTGGCTGCCCACAGGCGATCACGCTGCGTTCGCCGAACAGGCGATCGTGGAACGCGGTCTCGCACCGCCCGAGGACTGCACGGGGTGCCATCGATGAGCGCAGGCAACGGCAACCGGCCGGCGAAGACGTACTGGCGGAGCCTGGAACAGGTGCAGGGCGATGCCCGAGCCACCGAGTTCCTGCACCGCGAGTTCCCGGAAGGGGCCTCCGAGGCGCCCCCCGAACTGCTCCAGGAGGGCTTGAGCCGGCGCAGCGTGCTCGCGATGCTCGGCTCCACCGCTTCTCTCGCCGGTCTGGTCGGCTGCGACGTGATCCGCCGCCCGGTCGAACACATCGTTCCCTACGTCGACGCGCCGGAGGGCATGGTTCCCGGCGTTCCGCAGGCGTACGCCACGACGATGCCGTTCGGCAACCGGGCCCTCGGCGTGCTGATGGAGAGTCACGAGGGCAGGCCGACGAAGGTCGAGGGGAATGAACTCCACCCGTCCTCCGGCGGCGCGTCTGGTGTCTGGGCACAGGCCTCCATCCTCGACCTGTACGACCCGGACCGCTCCAAGACAGTGCGATTCGGCGACCAGCCGTCTTCGTGGGACGACCTCGTCGCGGCCTGGACCGAGGGCGACCTCGCTCCTGCCGCCGACGGCGCCGGGCTGGCGGTCCTAGCCGAGCCGTCCTCTTCGCCGACCCTGCTCCGGCTCAAGTCGGCTCTGCTCGAACGGTACCCCCAGGCGCGCTGGGTGACCTGGCAACCGGTGAGCGACGAGAACGCCGACCGCGGCCTCGAGTCGGTGGCCGGCGAGCACTACCACGCCCTCCCCCACCTGGATCGGACACAGGTCCTGCTCACCCTGGACTCCGACCTGCTCGGCACGGAGGGCGACAGCGTCCGCAACCTGCGCGGTTACGCCAAGGCCCGGCGCGTGGGCGACAACGGCTCCGCCGCGATGCTGCGCCACTACGCCGTCGACGGCGTCCACTCGCTCACGGCCGCCAACGCCGACCATCGGCTGCGGGTTCAGAGCGGACGAGTCGCCGCCTTCGTGGCCCGGCTTGGACACGCCCTCGCCGCCCACGGCCTGGAACTTCCCCTGGACGGCGGCGCGCCCGCCACGGACATCGACGACGCCTGGGTGCAAGGCCTCGCGGCGGATCTGGTGAGTCACCAGGGCGCCGGGCTGATCGTGGCCGGCGACCGCCAGCCGCCGGAGGTTCACGCCGCGGTCTACGCCCTGAACTCGGCGCTTGGCAACGCCGGCGCGACGGTGACCTACCACCAGACACCGGACACCGGCAGTTCGAGCGACGCCGACCTGGCCGCCCTGACGGCCGCGCTGAACGAAGGCGCCGTCGACAGGCTGGTCGTTTTGGGAACGAACCCGGTCTACAGCGCTCCCGCGGACCTCGACTTCGCCGGGGCGCTCGAGAATCTGAACGCCGCCGGAGCGCTGATCCACGTCGGCACGTATCGCGACGAGACGAGCCGCCTGGCCCGCTGGCACGTGCCGCTGGCCCACTACCTCGAGAGCTGGGGCGACGCCCGCGCCACGGAAGGCACCGCCAGCGTGGTGCAGCCCCTGATCGAGCCGCTCTATGGCGCGAGGAGCGCGATCGAGGTCCTGGCGCTCGTCGCCCTGGGCGAGGCACGAGACGGTCGCGACCTGGTCCGCGAGACGTGGTCCGAACTGCTCGGGCTGCCGCTCGAAGACAGCTCCGAAGCCGAGGCTTCCGTGCCGGAGGATGCCGCGGACGCGACGGAGGACGGCAGCGAGGACGCCGACGCCCCGCCGGTCGACCCCATGTCCCTGCCGGTTCCCGTCGCCCCCTCGGAGTTCGAGATCGCCTGGCGGCGAGTGCTCCATGACGGCGTGCAGGAAGGCAGCGCCGCCCCCGCGGCCGAACTCGCGCCCGTTGCCCCCGAAGACTGTGCCGCCGCCGTCCGCGCGGCCGGCGACGCTTCCAGCCCGGTCGCCCTTGGCGAGGAGCTGGAAGTCGTCTTCCGCTCCTCCGCGGCTCTCTACGACGGACGCTTCGCGAACAACGGCTGGCTCCAGGAACTCCCCGACCCGATGACCAAGCTGACCTGGGACAACGCCGCCCTGATCAGCCCGGCCACCGCCAGCGCGCTCGGCCTAGAGAACGAGGACCTGGTCACCGTCACCCGCGGTGAGCGCGAACTCGAACTGCCGGTGTGGCAGGTCCCCGGTCAGGCCGACCACAGCGTGACGATCGATCTCGGCTACGGCCGGGACTTCGGCGGCCGGATCGCCAGCACCGCGAACGACGAGGACCACACCCCCGGCACGAACGCCTACCTGCTGCGCACTTCCGACGCCCTCCACGTCGGCCGCTGCGCCGTGCGGGCAAGCGGTGGTTCCTATCCTCTGGCGCAGACCCAGGACCATCACTCGATGGAAGGTCGGCCGCTCGTCAAGGAAGCCGACCTCGACTACTTCGCCGAGCACCCCGACTTCGCCACCGCCCACAGCGAGAAGCCCCACGAGAACTCGATGTGGGACGAGTGGACGTACGAGGACTCCCCCCAGTGGGGCATGACGATCGACCTGAACGCCTGCGTCGGCTGCAACGCCTGCGTCATCGCCTGCCAGAGCGAGAACAACATCCCCATCGTCGGCAAGGACCAGGTGATGGAAGGCCGGGAGATGCACTGGCTGCGGATCGACCGCTACTTCTCCTCCGAGGGCGAGTCCGAACGCCTGCTCGAAGAACTGGTCGATCCCCTGCCCCACGACCCGCAGACGAACTTCCAGCCGGTGCCCTGCATGCAGTGCGAGAACGCCCCCTGCGAGCAGGTCTGCCCCGTCGCCGCCACCGTCCACGATGACGACGGGCTGAACGCGATGGTCTACAACCGCTGCATCGGCACCCGCTACTGCTCGAACAACTGCCCGTACAAGGTCCGGCGCTTCAACTACTTCAACTTCACCAAGGACACCCCCGAGGTGATGAAGCTGGGCAAGAACCCGGACGTCACGATCCGCTCGCGCGGGGTCATGGAGAAATGCACCTACTGCGTGCAGCGGATCAGCCGCGCCAAGGTCGACGCGAAGCAGGACGGCCGGCCGCTGGCCGACGGCGACGTCGTCACCGCCTGCCAGCAGGCCTGTCCCGCCGACGCGATCCGCTTCGGCGACATCACGGACGCCGCGAGCCAGGTCGTCGAGGCGAAGTCGAGCCCCCGCAACTACAACCTGCTCAACGATCTGCACACGAAGCCGCGGACCACCTACCTGGCGAAAATCCGCCATCCGAACCGCGACATCACGCCCGCCCCGGCGCCGGCCGACGACCACGGCGCGGCCGACGACGCCGGCCACGGCGAGGACGCACACTGATGCGCGAGGCGACGCCAGCCGGCCGCGCGAACCTGCGACTTGTGACCGCCGCTCTGGTTGCGGTTCTGGTCGTCCTGGGTTGCCGGGGCATGCCTTCGCCGTACCCGCCCATCCACCTGAACCCGAACATGGACTACCAGGAGCGCTACGACCCGCAGGAGGCGAGCGCCTTCTTCTACGACGGGATGGCGATGCGCCAGCCCGTCGCCGGGACCGTGGCCCGCGGTCAGCTCGTCATCGACCACCGCCTCACGTTCGGTCGCGACGACGAGGGGTACCTTCTCGAGGCTTCGCCGATTCCGGTCACCGGCGACCTGCTGGCCCGTGGACAGAAGGGCTACACGATCTACTGCCAGCCCTGCCACGACGAACGCGGCACCGGCCAGGGCATCCTGTTCGAACGGGCCGACACCCCGACCGCCTCGCTCCACGACGAACTGCGCGCCGGCTACAGCGACGGCCGCCTCTACGACATCATCACCAACGGTTCCGGGCTGATGGCGGGCTACCGCTACCCCCTCGGGGTCGAGGATCGCTGGGCGATCGTCGCCTACGTCCGCGAGTTGCAGGAAGAACGCCGGACGATGCAGGCGGAGCGGGAAGCCCGCCAGTAGCGCCTCAGGGAGCGGAGAGCCAGTGAGCAGAAACAAGATCCTCTTCGGCATCGGCGTTCTCGCCTTCGTGTCGGTGATCGTCACGGTTCGCCTGGGCGGCTTCCTGGTGGACAACGAGTACCGCCAGCCCGATCGCCAGGTGGCGGCCGAGGAAGCCCTGGGCGAAACCGAACTCACGCCGCGCCAGCAGGGCATCGCCGACGAGCAGGCGGCCGACGAGGCGGAGGCGAGGGCCCTGCCCTACGAAGAGGCCGAGTACCGCACTGTTCCCTTCGTCGGCAGCCGGGTCACCGTGTGGGTGCTGGCGCAGCTCCACCTGCTGTTCGCCGCGTTCGTCCTCGCGGTGCCCATGTTCGCCTTCATCATCGAGTTCATCGGCTACGTGAAGAAGGAAGAGCGCTACGACAAGCTGGCGTACGAGTTCACCAAGCTGCTCTCCGTCTCGTTCTCGATGACCGCCACCTTCGGCGCGTTCCTGACCTTCGGGTTGATCATCCTGTACCCGAAGTTCACGAACTACCTGATGCACATCTTCTCGCCGACCTTCCTGCCGTATGTGCTGCTGTTCTTCCTGGAGGCGTTGTTCCTCTACAGCTATTACTACGGCTGGGGCAAGTTCGGGCCGAAGGTGCACCTGTTCCTCGGCTTCATGCTGAACGTCGTCGGCACCGCGATCATGTTCATCGCGAACGCCTGGCTCACGTTCATGATGTCGCCGGGCAAGCGGGAGGACCTGGACGGCGACGGCGTCCCGGACTTCGTTTCCGCGGTTTCCGAGAGCGGCGCCCTGCTCAGCCTGCGGGACGCCTTCTTCAACTTCACCTGGATGCCGATCAACATCCACCGGATCATCGCCAACGTCGCCTTCGGCGGCTCGATCGCCGCCGCCTACGCCGCGTTCCGCTACCTCCAGGCCAAGACCGACGAGGAGAAGGCCCACTTCGACTGGATGGGCTACATCGGCAACTTCGTCGCGATCATCGCGTTTCTGCCGCTGCCCTTCGCCGGCTACTACCTGGCGAGCGAGATCTACGCCTTCAGCCAGACCCTGGGTATCCAGATGATGGGCGGCACCTTCTCCTGGCTTTTCGTCATCCAGGCCGCGGTGATCGGGAATCTGTTCCTGGGCGCGAACTACTACCTGTGGCTGGGCATGGGGCGGATCGAGGGGACTGCCCACTTCCAGAAGTTCATCAAGTATCTGCTGATAGCGATCGCTCTCTGCTTCGCCGTCTGGGCAACGCCGCGCTACGCCATCGCGTCCGTATCCGAGATCGCCGCGATGGGCGGCAGCAGCCACCCGCAGCTCTCCTACCTGGGGCAGATGTCGGCCAAGAACACGGCGGTCAACATCCTGATCCTCTCGACCTACATGAGCTTCCTGCTCTACCGGCGGACCGGCAAGCAGTCGACCCACCCGCAGAGGCAGCTCCTGAGCCGCGCCCAGGTGATCGTCTTCGCAGCCACCGCGGCGCTGGTCATCTTCTACGGCATCTACGGCTACTACGTGGACGCCGCCACGCGCATCCGATTCGCGATACCCCAGGTCTACTCCGTGCTCGCCGCGATGGCCGTGATCACGATCATCGACCTGCCTCTTTACCGAAACGCCCGACAACCCGGGGAGACGCAGTGGGGCAAGATGCCCGCGATCTCGCAGTACGCACTGATCTTCATCGCCCTCAGCTTCACCTGGTTGATGGGGCTGATGGGTTACGTGCGCTCGGGCCTGCGACAGGAGTGGCACGTCTACGGCGTGGTGCTCGACACCTCACCCGACGCATACACGCCCACCCTCGGCTTCGCCACCCAGGTCGTCTCGGTCACCGTGCTCATCTTTTTCGGCCTGATCGGCGTCGTCTTCTGGCTCAGCAGCCTGAGCGGCAAGAAGGCCTACGAGCCGAAGACGGCCGCTGAGCTCGAAGGGGGGCAGGCGGCATGAAGTTGAGCTTGCCGATGCCGGTCAAGATGGTCGGCGTGGTGTTGGGCACCACGGCCTTCTATATGTATCTGGGCCAGATCGTGCCCCAGAAGGAGGTCCCTCCTCCACCGCCCGTCCTGATCAGTGAGGACATGACGACGGAAGAACTCATCGAGGTCGGCCTCGAACTCGCCAATGGCAAGGGCATCTGCTTCAGCTGTCATAACGATGTCCGCGCGCCGGGCTTCGACGGCATCGGCTCACGCGCCGGCACCCGTATCGAGGGGATGTCCGACGTCGAGTACCTGGCGCAGTCCCTGTACGATCCCGACGCCTTCCTCGTTCCCGGCTTCGCCCAGGGAATGCAGAAGATGAACGAACCCCCGATCAGTTTTACGGACGATGAAATGAGAGCCGTCATCGTCTGGCTGCAGAGTCAGGGCGGCACGCCAACCGTCACCCTCGACACCGATCTGGGCTACTGATCTGAGTTTTCAGAAATTCCTGAAATCATGAGGAACAACTGCCGAAGCATCCCTGTTCTGCATAGTGACCGCTCCCCAACGGGCTGGCCACCTGCCCCCAACCACTATCGGAACTGATCATGGACGGATTCAACCTACCGGTTCTCCTTGCCCTGGTCGCGGTCGCCGGCCTGCTGGTCTGGCGACGCGCCAACACCCTGACCTGGCTGCTCTTCAGTTGGGGAGCGCTGTGGGCCTTCTTCAAGTACGGCTTCACGGTCCCGATTCCCCAGTCGGTGGCGACGATCTACCTCGGCATTACGACTCTCGCCCTGGTCTGTTTCGCCTCGTCGAGTCGCCAGCGGCTGGCGGAGGTCACTTCGCCGATCGTGCGCCTGATTCGCGAGCCGCGCTACAAGCTCCCGCTCGCCGCGCTTCTCGTCGCTCTGCCGGCACTCGCCGCCTACAACGTCTACGCGGACATGAACGTCCCGCTCGAGGCGCCCGGCTTCGGACGGGAGGTCCATCCTTCTCCGAACCCGACGATCACGGTTCACGGCGAAACGATCGACATGGCGACCGCGGACAACCCGTACACCCATCTCCACGAAGACGACCCGGAAGCCTACGAGGAACACCTGGAGAACGGCCGCCGCGTCTACTACGAAAACTGCTTCTGGTGCCACGGGGACGGCATGGGCGGAGACGGCATGTTCGCCCACGGCCTGAACCCGGTGCCCAGCAACTTCAACGACAGCGGCACGCTGCCGATCCTGCAGTCTTCCTTCGTCCATTGGCGGATCGCCCTCGGCGGTCCCGGTCTCCCGGAAGGCGGCACGCCCTGGGACAGCGCCATGCCGGCCTGGGAGAAGTTCCTCACCACCGAGGAGATGTGGGACGTCAACCTGTTCATTTACGACTTCAATGGCTTCGAGCCGCGCGCGCTGGGGCAGCACTGATGGCTGCTCATTCCATCCGCACCGTGGCCGCGGTCGCCGCCGCGTTCCTGGCCGCGCCGCTGGCCGCCCAGGTCGACCTCGGCACCGAGGAGCAGCGAGCGGCCGGCAAGATCGTCTACGACAAGTACTGCGGCCAGTGCCATGGCGATACCGGCGACGGCAACGGCTACGCCACCCCGCGGGTCCAGCCGAAGCCGCGCGACTTCACGACCGGCAAGTACAAGTTCCGCACCACGCCGAACGGCATGCTGCCGACGGACGACGACCTGCGCCGGGTGATCGAGATCGGAGCCCCTTACACCTCGATGCCGGGCTGGCCGAACCTCACGAGCGCCGAAATCGACAACGTCATCTACTACATCAAGTTCTTCTCGCCCGACTTCGAGAACCCGGACCGGTACGGCGAGCCGATCGACATTCCACGGCCGCTCGAGTCGACCGAGGAGTCGATCGCCAGGGGCCGCGTGGTCTACGAGGAACAGGGCTGCGCCGCCTGCCACGGCGAGGTCGGCCGCGGCGACGGTCCCTCCGCGCCGACCCTCGTCGACGACGCGGGCGACCACATCAAGGCCGCCGACCTCACCCAGCGCTGGACCTACCGCGGCGGGCCGACCAAGGAGGACATCTACCGCACCTTCTCCACCGGGCTGAACGGCACGCCGATGCCGTCCTACGCGGACTCGCTCGAAGTCGAGGACCGTCAGCACCTGGTGAACTACGTCTACTCCCTGGGCGACGGCGACGATCCGGGCTACGGCACGCTGATCACCGCCGTCTACTCCGAGGAAGCACTCGATCTGCAGGACGCGGAAGCACTCGACGCCCTGTTCGAGAACACACCGATGACCCGTTTCCCCCTCGTTGGGCAGATCACCGAGCCCGGCCGGAACTTCTACCCCTCGGTCACGTCGATCGAAGCCCAGGCCGTCTACAACCGGGACGAGATCGCGTTCCGGGTGAGTTGGCACGACCTGCGCGCCGACAACACCGGCCGGAACAACCCGAGCCTCGAAGTGCCGATGTGGAACGAGGACAACGGAATCGGCGGCGACGATGGGGGTGACGACGACGGCGGCTTCTTCGGTGTCGAGGAGGATTCCGGGAACGACGGTGACTTCTTCGGCGTTGAGGAAGAGGAACCCCAGGACGATGCCGGCTTCTTCGGCGTCGAGACGGCCGACGACAGCGGCGACGATTTCTTCGGTACGGACGACGACTTCTTCGGCGGCGGCGATACCGGCGGCGACGGCGCCGAGTTCTCCGATGCCGTGGCCCTCCAGTTCCCGGCTTCACTCGCCCCTGAAGACAAACCCCAACTCAAACCGTACTTCCTGTTCGGCGACAGCCAGAACCCGGTCGATCTCTGGTTCGTCAATCTGACCTACGGCGTCGCGGACACCTTCCGCGGCCGCGGCAGCGATGCGATCGAGCCCACCGAGGCCGACATCGTCGAGGCCGTGACCTCGTACGACCAGGGCAAGTGGACGGTGACCTACAAGCGGCGCCGCGCGTCGCGCGCCGGCGTCAGCTTCGCGGAGGAGCAGTACACACCGGTCGCCTTCAGCGTGTGGGACGGCTTCAACCGGGAACGCGGCAACAAGCGCGCCCTCTCGTCCTGGTTCTACGTCTACACCGAGCCGAGCGTCGAGCAGACGGCAACCATCCCGGTGCTGCGGGCCGCCTTTCTCGTGCTCGTGATCGAGTTGCTCGTCGTGTTCCTCGTCCGCCGCCGCGCAGGTCAGGACGCGGCCGGCAAAAACACCGGCGGCGAAGCCATCACGGCGACCGAGGCTCCCGCGGTCTGAACCGGATCCACGTTCACGCATCGATAGTCCATCTCTCGGAACCGACACTCCGTCTACAGAAGAGACACCACCATGTACAAGACGATCTACGTCCCCGTCGACAACTCGGACTACTCGAACCAGGCGATCGCCTCCGCGGTCGAGCTGGGCCGGAAGTTCGACTCCACCATGGTCGGCTGCCACGTCTACGCGGCAAGCATGCACGACTACCGGTTCAAGCAGATGGAGTACACCCTGCCGGACGAGTACCTCGAGGAGACGGAGCTCGACCGCCAGCGGAAGATCCACGACTCCCTGATCACGATGGGCCTGGAACTCATCTCGGAGAGCTACCTCGAACCGATGAAGGCCGTCTGCGACGAGGCCGACCTCGAGTTCGAGCCGAAGATGATGGACGGCAAGCACCACGTCGAGATCGTCCGCGACATCCGCGAGTC
>JAGWAG010000034.1:47107-49838 GCA_021296535.1 Acidobacteriota bacterium
GTGCTGGTCATCAAGCGCCTGCCTGCAAAGGCCACCGCGACGAACGGCAACGGCAACGGCAACCGCGCCGAAGCCGACGGCCGCGACACGATCCTGGTCGGCGTCGACGGCTCGCCCCAGTCCTTCGGCGCCCTGATGACGGCGATCGACCTGGCGAAGACGTTCGGCAAGAAGGTCGAGGCGATCTCGGTCTACGACCCGTACCTGCACTACTCCGTGTTCAAGGGCGTGGTCAACGTGCTGACCGAGCGCGCGGCGAAGATCTTCCGTTTCGAGGAGCAGAACCAGCTCCACGAGGAGATCATCGACACCGGTCTGGCGCAGATCTACCAGTCGCACCTCGATGTCGCCGAGACGATGGCGACGGAGGTCGGCGTCGAGTTGACGAAGACGCTCCTCGACGGCAAGGCGTTCCAGAAGGTCCTCGATCACGCCCGGAAGATCGACCCCTGGATGCTCGTCATCGGGCGCGTCGGCGTCCACAGCGACGAGGGCGAGTCCGGCCTCGGCAGCAACGCCGAGAACCTGCTCCGCTCCTGCCCCTGCGCCGGCTCGAGTACCCGGAACTCGACGTCAAGGCAGAGGAGAGCATCCGCTGGACGCCCGAGGCCGAGGAACGCTTCGAGCGCGTGCCCGACCAGGTCCGCGGCATCGCCCGCACCGCCCTCTACCGCCTGGCGGTCGAGCAGGGCCACAGCGTGATCTCGAGCGACGTGCTCGACGAGGCGATGGACCGCTACATGCCGAAGTACACCGCCCGCGAGACCGAGGCGCTTGCCGAGCAGGTCGCCCTGCAGCTCGCGCGCAGCCGGCCCACGTTCATCTGCCGCAAGTGCGGCGTCACGTCGGCCGAGCCGGATCCGGTGCGTTGCGGCGTCTGCGGTAGTGAGTCCTTCGAGCAGATCACGGAGGAGATGCTCGACCGGATCGCGGAGATGGAGGGTGGTCTCGAGGTCGAGACGACCTACGACGGCCGCAAGCTCAAGTGGACCGCGGACGCCCGTCTCGCCCTCAAGACGATCGAGGATGCCTACCGGCGCCGCCGCGCCAAGGCGCGGATCGAGAAAAAGGCGCGGATGAGCAAGCTGCCCACCGTCACCTTCGAGTTCGCGCGCGTGATGATCGAGGACGAGACCGGCGAGCCGGTCACGATCGAGGCCCGTGAGGCGACCGGCAACGGCGCCGCCGCCGAGTCGCCCGCGGAAGTGCCCGCGGACGAGCGGAAGCTGATCGCCCGCGATGACGAGCGCGTACCGCTACTCTCGAACCACGAGTGGACCGCCGAGGCAATCGAACGCATCCTCCGGGTTCCCGCCGGTTTCATGCGGGACCGCACCCAGGAGCGCGTCGAGCTGGTGGCCCGTGAGAAGCACGTGGCACAGATCGGCATCAGGACGGTCGAGGAGGGCATCGAACTCGGCCGCGAGCTGATGGAGCAGATGATCGCGGCCTACGAGATCGGCAAGACGGAAGAGTCGCCCGCCGCCGAGGTCGCCGAGGCCGAGGCGAAGGCCGCACAGGGCGCGGGAAGATGCCCCTTCTCCGCTCTCGCCGAAGCCGGCGCGAGCGACGCGCAGGTCGAGGCGGCCAAGGACGCGAAGGCCGGCACCTACCTGAACGAGGTCGGCCTGATGTCGGCCCTCGACGAGAAGCGCAAGGGCGGCGAACCGGAGGCCTGAGTGAAGTCTCCGCCGCGGTCATGGCTTCGGTCGGCTGTGTCCCGCGGCCTCGTAGCGGTACCGCTCCTCGCGGCGGCGTGCGGAAGCAACCTCGATGAGACTACGGACGTCGTGCTTGCACGACACGTCCACACGGACCTCTACGACGCCTACCCGGGTATCCCGTCGCCCGCCGGCGACCGCGTCGTGTTCGCCGACTTTGCCGCGGGCGCCAGATCGCTGACGGTCTACGACGTCGCGACCGGGGTGGGCCGCGTGTTGACGACGACGCCGGCGGAACGGTTCCGGGTGACCTGGTCGCCCGACGGTTCGCGCGTCGTGTACGTCGACCGCCGGCCCGAAAGTCACGGGGTGTGGACCCTGGACCCGACCACCGGCCAGGAGTCGCGCATCCTGGATCCCGGGGACGCACGCATCGACCATCCGCGATTGTTGCCCGACGGAACCGTTACCGCGCTTCGACACCTGGGCGCCGATACCGCCTGGGTCGCGTATGCGCCGGGACTCGACCACGCGACCGTGCTCGTTGACGGCGCCACGGGTTGGGCCGGGCCCGTGCGCTCTCCCGACGGGCGCTCGGTCGCGCACCTTCAGGTCGCGAGCGGGTACCGCGCGGACCTGGCCGTGACGGAGATCGCGACAGGCGAGACGCGCACGCTCGCCGCCGACCTCCGGTTCGGATGGGACAGCCGCGTGGAGTGGTCCCCCAGGGGAGACACGCTCTATCTCGCGGCGGCGGGGCCCGACGACTCGCTACTGGTCGGCTGGCGCGTGCCGCTGGACGGCAGCCCGGCCGAACGACTGACGCGCGACGGCCGTGACGTGCTCGCGGTGACGCCGCTGGCCGACGGGCGCGTCGCTCTCAGCGTGTACGTTACGCACACCGCGGTGGGCCTCGTTCCGGTGACCGGAGGGGAACCCACCGATGTGACCACGGCAGGCTCCACGAGCGCCTTCCTGCCTTCCTGGCACCCCGCCGGGGGAGCACTGGGGTTCGTCACGTTCTCCTGGCGACGCCTCCGCATGCCCATCGACTTCGACCTGGGCGTCCT
>JAGWAG010000163.1:0-6931 GCA_021296535.1 Acidobacteriota bacterium
AAAGCGTCCGCTTCGTCGACGTGACCGCCGAGACCGGTCTCGACTTCGTCCACGCGACGGGCTCGGCGGGTTCGTACCCGATGCCGGCGATCATGGGCGGCGGCGTGGCGGTGTTCGACGCCGACGGCGACGGCCTGCTCGACCTCTACTTCCCGAACGCGGGCAGCGCGGTCGCCGGCGATGCGGGGCGCAACCGCTTCTACTTGCAGAGGCCGCGCGGCCGCTTCGTCGACACGACGGAAGGCTCCGGGCTCGACAACCCCGGCTACGGCATGGGCGCTGCGGTTGGTGACATCGACAACGACGGCGACCTGGACCTGTACGTAACGAACTTCGGCGCCGACATCCTCTACCGGAACGATGGCGGTGGCCGCTTCGACGACGCGACCGCTGAACTCGGGCTGGCAACGCTCGCATGGTCGACGTCGGCGGTGTTCTTCGACGCGAATCTCGACGGCTGGCTCGACCTCTACGTGGCTCGCTACGTCCAGTGGAACGAGGCGCGGACGGGTCGACTACTGCGGCCCGCAGCAGTTCGAGGGCGAGGCGGATGTCTTCTACCTCAACGAGGGCGGCCGGCGCTTCGTGAACCGCAGTCGTGAGGCCGGTGTGTCGCTGATCGCCGACGCCGGCCTGGGCGTCGCCGCCGCCGACTTCGACGATGACGGTCGCACCGACGTCTACGTCGCGAACGACGCCGATCCGAACCAGCTCTGGATGAACCGCGGCGACGGAGCCTTCGAGGACGACGCGGTGCTGCTCGGAGCGGCCTACAATCGGTTCGGGGTCGGCGAGGCAGGCATGGGCATAGCACTGGGTGACATCGACGGCGACCTGGACCTGGACCTGTTCCTGAGCCACCTGATCGAGGAGACGAACACGCTGTACGTGAACCTGGGCGGCGCGCCGGGCCTCTCCGATGGCTTCGACGACCGGGCGGCCGAGGCGGGCCTGGCGGCGCCGAGTACCCCTTACACGGGCTTCGGCACCGCCTTCTTTGACGCGGACAACGACGGCGACCTCGACCTCGCGGTGGTTAACGGCGCGGTCAAGCGGCGACCGACCGCGTTCTCGGACCGCGACGACTGGTTCTGGCGCGGCTACGCGGAACCGAACCTGCTGATGCTGGGCGATGGTGCCGGAGCCTTCGTCGACGCGACTGACGCCTCTGGCGACTTCGGCGAGGCGCTGGACGTCAGCCGCGGTCTGGTGCCGTTCGACCTGGAAGGCGACGGCGACCTGGACCTCCTGGTCAGCAACCTGGAGGGGCCGGCGCGGATCTACCGGAACGAGTCGGCCGGCGGTTCTGGGGGCTGGCTGAGCCTGCGGGTGGTCGATCCCGAGCTGCAGCGGACGGCCCTCGGCGCCTCGGTCGTCGCCTGGACCGCGTGCTGCCGCTTGGCGGCTACCTGACTGGCGGCGAGGCGCCGATCCACATCGGCCTCGGGGACGCGCCGGGAGTTGAGCGCTTCGAAGTCACCTGGCCCGGCGGCGAGGTCGAAGAGTTCGACGGCGCCGAATGCGGCGCCGAAGTCGTCCTCGCACGGGGAGAGGGCCGATGAGTGGCGCTCGCCCGCAGCGTGGAGGGAAGACGTGCAGTAGAGAAGTTCGTCGTCTGCATCGCCCGATCTCTGGGTGCGCGGACCCTCTGGTCCGCATCCGGAGCGCCATGGCCGTTTCAACCTTGTTGCTCCTTCCTTTTGTCATCCAGGCCGCCCAACTCCCAACTCCCGACCTCACCGCCGTCGAACCACGCGTCCGCGAGACCATCGAGAGGCAGATCGCCTCGACGGGTCGCGAACCCGACTCGGCCGCCGCGTGGGGCCGTCTCGGCATGGTCCTTCAGGCCCACCAGTTCGACGAGGAGGCTGGAACCGCGTACCTCGAGGCCTCGCGCCTTGCGCCCACCGAGTTCCGCTGGGTCTACCTGCGAGGCGTTCTCGCCGATGCGCACGATCCGGCTGCCGCCGTGAGCCTCTACCGTCGGGCGGTCGAGATCGACCCGGGCTATGCCCCCGCGCGCGTGCGGCTCGCCGCCGCTCTGGAGAAGGTTGGCTTGGCCACTGAAGCCGACACGCACTACGCGGAAGCGGCGCGCCTCGAACCGGACAACGCGGTCGCCCATCTCGGGCTCGGCCGGCTGGCGCTCGCCCGCGGCGAGATCGACCAGGCCGTGCGTCACCTCGAGCGGGCGTACAGCCTCAGCCCGGAAACCCAGGCGATCGTCGCCACGCTGTCGCGCGCCCGGCACCGAGCCGGCGACCGGGACACTGCGCGACGGCTGGCGCAGGCGGCGCGCAGCCTGCCGCCAATGATCCACCACCGCGACCCGCGCCGCGCCGAGGTCGACGTCCTGGCGGTGGATTCGGAGAGCTTCCTTCGCCGTAGCAAGACCTACCGGGAGACGGGCCAGTTGCAGCCTTCGCTAGCCGAGCTCCTCCGGCTGATCGACCTGGAGCCCGGCAACGCGCAGGCCCACTTCGCGGCTGCCGGCGTCTACGACCGGATGAACCGGCCACAGGAAGCTGCGACAGCGGCGCGGCGCGCGCTCGAACTGGACCCGGATCTGGCCGGCGGACGCGCCGTGCTGGCGGGCGCCCTGTTCAAGGTCGGGAGCTTCGAGCAGGCGGCCGCCGAAGCGGAGCGGGTGTTGGCGGACGATCCGGCCGATGTGCACATGCTGCTCGTGACCACGATGCTGGCGATGAGGGCGAACGACGTCGGCCGCGCGCTGGAGGGTCTCGACCGGGCGGCTGCCGCCGGCGCCTCCGAGCCCCACCTGCGTGACCTGATGGTCCAGCTTCAACTGGAGTTGGCGGACGCCCTGGGAGGTGCCGGTCTCTACGACGACGCCAGTCGCAGGATCGAGCAGGTGATCGAAACACTGGAACGGGCCGGAACGACCGAGGCCGAGCTTCGGCCGTTCCGGCAACGGCTCGAGGACTACAGGGGAAAGGTGCGCGGATGAGTGATTCGGGACACGGGGCGGCCGCTCCAGTGCGGGTGCGCGTGGCGCCGTCGCCGACGGGCGACCCGCACGTCGGTACCGCCTACCAGGCGCTGGTCAACCTGGCCTTTGCCAGGAGCCGCGGCGGCGTGTTCGTGCTGCGGATAGAGGACACGGACCGCGCCCGCTCGAGCCGCGAGTCAGAGGCTGCGATCCTCGACGCTCTGCGGTGGCTGGGGCTGGACTGGGACGAGGGGCCGTATCGCCAGAGCGAACGGCTGGATCTCTACCGCTTGCCGAGGGCAGCGCCTACCGCTGCTTCTGCACCCGGGAGCGTCTGGACGAGATGCGGCGGGAGAACCGCGCCCAGCAGCGTTTTCCGGGCTACGACCGGCTCTGCCGGGGGCTCTCATCGGACGAGTCCGAGCGGAGGGCAGCCGCGGGAGAACCCCACACGATCCGCCTGGCCATGCCCACCGAGGGCGAATGCGTGATGCAGGACCTGCTGCGCGGCGAGATCCGGCGCGAGTGGGAACTGATCGACGATCAGGTCATCCTCAAGGCCGACGGCTACCCGACCTACCACCTGGCATGCACCGTCGACGATCACGCGATGGAGATCAGCCACGTGATCCGTGGCGAAGAGTGGATCAACTCGCTGCCCAAGCACCTGCGACTCTACGAGGCGCTCGGCTACGAACCGCCGACGTTCTGCCACCTGCCGCTGCTCCGCAACAACGACGCGAACAGGTCCAAGCTGTCGAAGCGGCGCAATCCCACGTCGATCACATGGTTCCGGGACGCCGGCTTCCTTCCCGAGGCGCTGCTCAACTTCCTGGGGCTCATCGTGTCGAGCCGGTCGGAGGGTGAGGAGAAGTTCAGTTTCGAGGATCTCGTCGACGGCTTCCGGTTCGAGGACATCTCGCTCGGTCGACAAGCTGCGCTGGCTGAACGCCCGCTACCTGCGCGAGGACTATGACGCGGCCGGCCTGGCTGCACTCGTGGGCGAGTGGTCGATGGGGCAGGAGCGGCTCGCCGGGATCGCCGCCCTGGCCCAGCCGCGCCTGGAGACGCTCGGCGACTGGGGCCGGCTGACGAACTTCCTGTTCGTCGACGCGCCGACCGTCGACCGGGAGAAGCTGGCCGTCAAGGGCCTCGAAGAAGCCCACTCCAGTTCATGCTGTGGACGCTGGAACGTGAGCAGGAGTTCACCGCCGACGTGATCCAGGGCCACTTCCGGCACCTTTCCGAAGCGCTCGGGCTGAGCCTGCGCAACCTGACCCGGCCCTTCTACGTCGCCATGTCAGGCGAAACGGCCTCTCTGCCGTTGTTCCAGTCGATGGAGATCCTCGGTCCCGATCTGGTGCGCGCCCGCATCCGCCGAGCCATCGACGTGCTCGGCGGGATCTCCGGCAAGCGGATGAAGAAGTTGCAGAAGCGGTTCGAGGGACTTGGCTAGCGCGGAGGTGTCCCACTGGGTGCGCCGGCGTCCTCGCCGGCCTTCAGACGATGCCCCCACTGGGTGCGCCGGCGTCCTCGCCGGCATTCAGAGAGTCGCGCGAGGCGTCAGCCTCGCTCCCTTGCCTTCTGCGCCCGCTCGATCTTCGCCCAGGTGTCCCGCAGCGTGACCGTTCGGTTGAACACCGGCGCCCCGGCCCTGCTGTCCGGGTCGACGCAGAAGTAGCCGAGCCGCTCGAACTGGACGCGGTCGCCGACCTCGGCGCCAGCGAGGCTCGGCTCGAGCTTGCAGTCCTTCAGAACCTCGAGCGACTCGGGGTTCAGATGATCCTCGATCTCGCCCGGAGCACCGGCCGGGTTCGGGTGGTTGAACAGCCGGTCGTAGAGCCGGACTTCCGCCTCGATCGCGTGCGCGGCCGACACCCAGTGCAGGGTCGCCTTGACCTTGCGGCCGTCCGGCGCGTCGCCGCCGCGCGTCGCCGGATCGTAGGTGCAGCGGAGTTCGACGACGTTGCCGTCCTCGTCCTCGATCGCCTCGGTGCAGGTGATGAAGTAGGCGTAACGGAGCCGCACTTCCCGGCCCGGCGCGAGCCGGAAGAACCTCCGCGGCGGGTCGCGCCGGAAGTCGTCCTGCTCGATGTAGAGCACCTTGGAGAACGGCACCTTGCGGGTGCCCGCCGAAGCGTCCTCCGGGTTGTTGATCGCGTCGAGTTCCTCCACGAGATCGTCAGGGTAGTTCTCGATCACGACCTTGAGCGGCCGCAGCACACCCATGACCCGCGGTGCGGTCCGGTTCAGCTCGTTGCGGATGGCGAACTCGAGCTGGCTCAGATCGACGACCGAGTCGTTCTTGGTCAGGCCGACGCGCGCGCAGAGGTCGCGGATCGCTTCGGGCGGGCAGCCGCGGCGGCGGAGCGCGGTCAGGGTGGGCATCCGGGGGTCGTCCCAGCCGTCGACCAGGGCTTCGTCGATGAGCCGCCTCAGCTTGCGCTTCGAGGTCAGGGTGTACGTCAGGTTGAGGCGGGCGAACTCGATCTGCACCGGCTGGTGGATGCCGTCGATGTGGTCGAGGAACCAGTCGTAGAGAGGCCGGTGGTCCTCGAACTCGAGGGTGCACAGCGAGTGGGTCACGCCCTCGATCGCGTCGGACTGGCCGTGGGCCCAGTCGTACATGGGGTAGATGCACCACGTGGCGCCCGTGCGATGGTGCTCCGCGTGGAGGATCCGGTAGAGCACCGGGTCGCGCAGGTTCATGTTCGACGACGACATGTCGATCTTCGCGCGCAACGTGTGTGCTCCGTTCGCGAACTCGCCGTTCTTCATCCGTTCGAAGAGATCGAGGTTCTCCTCGACGGGCCGGTTGCGGTAGGGGCTCTCGCGGCCCGGCTCATTCCAGCGGCCGCGATAGGCGCGCGCCTCCTCCGGACTCAGGCTGCAAACGTACGCCTTGCCCTTGCGGATCAGCTCCAGCGCCCAGTCGTAGAGCTGATCGAAGTAGTCCGACGCATAGAGCGCCTCGCCGCCCCAGTCGAAACCGAGCCAGCGCACGTCGCGCTCAATGGCCTCGACGTACTCGGTGTCCTCCGCGGTCGGGTTCGTGTCGTCGAAGCGCAGGTTGCAGTGGCGCGACCCCGAAGTCGAGGCAGATCGCCTTCGCGTGGCCGATGTGCAGGTAGCCGTTCGGCTCCGGCGGGAACCGGGTGACGACCTTGCCGCCGTGCTTGCCCGCCGCGACATCGGCGCGCACCCGTTCCCGGATGAAGTCGAGGGGCCTGGAAGTGGTCGTGTTGTCGGTCATGGCGGCTGGAGCCGAGGCGCTTGCTGCGAAGCAGCGAAGGCTATCGGATCGCCGCCCTGGCGGCGTTCATCCGCCGAACCTCTCCCCAAACTCCGCGTAGCCTTCCTCGAAAGTGCACGGATAGCCCTGGAGCGAATGCACCATCGTCTCGAGCGCGATCCGCTTGAAGCACAGCCGGGCCCTCTGGAACATCCGCTCGTCCGTCGGCCCACCGTACTCCTCGAATACACGTTCAGCGAACCCCCGCCCGTAGGCGAGCAGACCGGAGAAATCGATGGCGGGGTCCCCCAGCATACGATCGCTGAAGTCGATGATGTTGACCTGCCGCTTCCCCGCGTCCCACAAGATGTGCTCGCCGCTCAGGTCGCCGTGCAGGAGACCGGTTGGACGGCCTTGCTCCAGCTCGGCAGCCAGCTCGATCAGGAATGCCTCGATGGCCAGCGTATCCCGTCGTGCGAGATGCGGGAACACAAGCGCTTCGGTGTCGCGAACGAGATCTTCGTAGTCCTTCGCGGCATTTTCCTCCGGTACCTGGTGCCGTCGGGCGACGGACTTCGGTGTCTGGTGCATCGACGTCAGGAATGCGGCGAGCTGTCCCGCGATGGTCTCCCTTTCCTCCGCGGAGAGATTCCGGAACGTGCCCGGATCCAGCTCACGGCCGGGAAGGAGCCTGTAGCCGCCGAACGAGCCGTCCGCCGCCTGGTAGATGTACCGAGGAATGCCGACCT
>JAGWAG010000163.1:7223-13229 GCA_021296535.1 Acidobacteriota bacterium
CGCAGCGACGACACGTGGACGTCGACGGTGCGGGTCGCAGGCAGGGCGTCGTAGCCCCAGACCTCGTCGAGCAGGCGGTCGCGGTCGTGGACCTGGCCCCGGTTCTCGATCAGGAACCGCAGCAGCCGGTACTCGAGCGCCGAGCAGGCGATCTCGGCCTCGGTGCCGTCTTCGCCGGTGCGCCACACCTGTGCGCGGTCGAAGTCGACGCGGACGTCGCCGAAACGGTAGCTGCGGGTAGTGTAGGCAACCGCGCTTGACGCCGCTGTCCCGGCCTGGCTGCGTCGCAGCAGCGCCTCGATCCGCGCCAGGAGTTCCAGCGTCTCGAAGGGTTTGGCGAGGTAGTCGTCGGCGCCCAGCTTCAGGCCGAGGACGCGGTCGACGAGTTCGTTGCGGGCGGTCAGCATGAGGATCGGGGTCGCAACGCCCTTCCGGCGGAGATCGCGGCAGACGTCGAAGCCGTTCTTCCGCGGCAGGCTGATGTCGAGCAGGACGAGGTCGAAGCCGCCCTCGGTGGCCATCCGTTCGCCCGAAGGACCGTCGGCCGCGATCTCGACGTCGTAGCCTTCGGCGACCAGGCGGTCGCTCACCGTGCGGGCCAGGCTCGGCTCGTCCTCGACCAGAAGCAGGCGATGGGCGGTCATTCGATGTTCGCCGGCAAGGAGACGCTGAACGTCGTGCGGCCGGGTTCGCTGTCGACGGTGATCGAGCCGCCGTGACCTTCGATCGTCTTTCGCGCGAGGCTCAGTCCGAGGCCGGAGCCGGGGATCGTCCCCTCGGTCGCTCGGCGGCCGCGAACGAAGGGATCGAAGATGCGTTGCCGCTCCGCGGCCGCGATGCCGGGACCGCCGTCGGTGACCCTGACAATCACCCGTTGCCGGCCTTCGTCGAAGCCGGCCTCGACGCGTACGTGGACCGAACCGCCTTCGTCCGCTCCGTACTTGGCCGCGTTGTGGAGGATGTTGGCAAAGGCCAGGTTGAGGGCGTCGCGGTCGCCCTGAATCGCCGGCAGATCGTCGAGGCCGGACACGTCGAGCTCGACTCCGTGTTCCTCCAGGAACCAGTTCGATTCGGCGATGACCGTGCGGAGGAGTGCGACCGCGTCGAGTTGCTCGGTCTGCACCGGCGTGGGGCGACGGCCGATGCCGGCCCATTGGAGCACCTGCTCGACCAGGCGCAGGAGCCGCCGCCCCTCGCGGTCGATCAGCTCGCCGTAGCCGCGGACGTCCGCGGGCTCGCGCACGATCCCGGCGCGCAGGTTCTCGCCCGCCGAACGGATCGCCTGAAGCGGCGTGTTCAACTCATGGGAGACACCGGCCACGAAGTCGACCTGCTGAGCGGCCAGCGCCCGGGCGCGGCGGGCGGACACCAGGACCAGGGCGAAGGCGACGCCGATCAGGAACAGGGCGCCGGAACTGACGTAGAGATTGCGCCGGCGGGCCATGTCCGTAGCGGCTTCGAGCGATCCGCGGCGGTGCGTGATCCGCACCAGCCAGGCGCCGTCGGTCCGGTCACGTTCTGTGGCGCGCTCGCGACGTGCCCGTTCGCCGGCCGGGAAGGGACGCCGGTCGTCGCGGTCGTTCGGTCGGAAGCCGGGCCGGTCGCGGTCGTCGCGGCGTTCGGGGAACGGCCGCATCCGCAGCGCCCCGAACTCGATGTCCGCTGCCTCGGTTGGAGTGGTGGACGTGTGTTCTGGAGCACCTGCCGGGTCGGGAAAGACCGGGCGCGGCGCGGGGCCGGACACGTCGGTCACCGAAACCCGATAGGGCGGCTCTTCGCCTGGAGATGTGGCGCCGAAGTGGCGTTCGATCAGCGCGGGCAGCATCTCCTGTTCGAGTACGGAGACGTCCAGGCTGGCCACGATCAGGGTCGTTGGCGGTCCAGGTCGGCCGGCTGGCGTCCGGGCGGGGACCGGAATCAGGAGTCGATCCGTGCGGGCCCCGGGCGGCCGCCGGCCCGGCGGCCGCAAGGGGCGAACGAGCTCTTCCAGGTCGTCGGGTCCGGGGTCGGGCTGTAGCCGGCCGCCGTCCTCGTCGAGCCGGAAGACAGAGCGCGTTCCTTCGCGGCGGTCGGTGACCACGATCCAGGTCTGGTCCAGAAGGTCCGGAAAGGCGGCGCTCCCTCGCCAGTCTTGGACGACTCGCGCAAGCATCGCCTCCAGCCGCTCGGATGCGCCGTCCCGGCTCCGGCGCGGATCGACCCGGGACGCGGTGCGCAGGAACGAGGCATGGAGCTGAGCCAGTGGGGCGTCGATGTCGTTGGCAAGCAGCCGGCTCGACTCCTCCAGGTTCGCCCGCATCCGCTCGTTGGCGGCGGCGCTCAGTTCGCCGGTCCAGCGGTACTGCAGGACGGCGAGCGTCACCAGCAGCACCGAGGCGACCGCCGCGACGATCGGGGTCCAGGGGTCGCTTGAACCGCGCGCGCTCCGAGGGCTGCCGGCAACAGGCATGGTTGGCAGTGTAGCGCCGCGGAAACCTCGTCAATGGAGGGCTTTACAAGCGTTACAAACATCTTGCGGCGGCTTGATGACTGCCCGGCGGACCGAACCTATTGTTTCGCCACCGTTGACTCCACCGCCCGGGAGGCGCCAGTCATGAAGACAATCCTGAACCGTTCCGTCCGAATCGCCCGCATACCGTTTGCCGCCCTGCTGGTTGTGGCCGTGGCCGCGTTCGCGGCAGCCGAGAAGGACGACGACCGCTGGTCCAGGCGCGGCGACCGTGGCGACCTCGTCTGGTGGCCGGCGCTCGAGATCGCCGGGGATGCGGGACGCGGGCACGGCCTCTTCCTCGACCTCTGCGCCGGCTGCCACCGTAGCGGTGATTCGGGCGGCGGGCCGGGTCCGGATCTGTCCCGCGTCGGCAACTGGAAGGCGGAGAAGGTACTGCACGACATCGTGGACCCGAACGCCGAAGTCGACGACGAGTACGTGAGCTACATCGTGGAGACGACAGATGGCGAGGTCTACACGGGGTTGCTGGTGGAGAGCACCGGAGGCGGCGTGGTCCTGCGGGTAGCTGGTGACCTGATCGAAGTGCCCGCCGAACGAGTCCGGGACGTTCGAAGCGACGGCCTGTCCACGATGCCGGAGGGGCTTACGGCGGGGCTCGAGCATGCCGACATGGCTGACCTGCTTGCGTTCCTGAACCGGTGACCCGGCTCCAGCCAGGGGCGCGGAAACGGAGTCGGCGACAGGCTTTACAAACGTTACAAACATCTTGCCCCCGCTTGATGACTGGTAGCCGGCCGACCCCGTACTGTTCCCCCACGTTTGATTCCCATCCCCTTTCAACGGAGGTGCCTGACATGAAGACAACCCTGAACCGTTCGATCCGGATCGCTCGCGTCCTGTTTCCCGCGCTGCTCGTCGTGGGCGCAACCGCGTTCGCGGCAGCCCAGGAAGACGATGGCCCCCGCTCCAAGCGAGGCGCCCGCGGCGACTTCGCGGAACGCGACGCCGAGCGCATGGCGCGAGTGCTCCAACTCACCGAGGACCAGCGAGAAGAATGGCGCCGCGTCCGTGAGCAGCATGAAGCGAGCGTCCGCCCACTGTTGAGCCAGATGCGCGACATCACTGAACGTCTCGAGGCCGAGGTGAACCTCGAGAGCCCCGATCCGACCATCGTCGGGCAGTTGGAGCTCGACCGGCGGAGCATCGGGCGCCAGTTGAGAACCTCGCGGACTCAGGTCGACGAGGATCTGGCTCGTCTGCTGGACCGCGACCAGGCGATCCGTTGGGAAGCCTTGCAGGAGAACGGCCGCGGCGGTTTCCGGGGGCCCTTCGGCTCCGGCGGCCGCGGTCCCCGTCCGCGGAACTAGGGACTGCGGGCAACGGCCCCCGTTCGACGGGCGGGCGTCCTTTGGGGCGCCCGCCTTTTTCGTTCAGGACAGCTAGGATCGCGCCTCATCGATCAGTTCCGGCGGCGCGATTCGCCGCCTGGGGAGGTGGGTTGTATGGCAGACGCAGCGTTCGTCGGACTTGGAGTCATGGGCTACCCGATGGCTGGCCACCTGGCGGCAGCCGGACATCGCGTGACGGTGTTCAATCGCACAGCGGCAAAGGCAGAGCAGTGGGTGGAGGAACACGGCGGCAGCAGCGCGCCGACTCCCGCTGAGGCCGCGGCCGGCGCCGAGTTCGTCTTCTGCTGCGTAGGCAACGACGACGACGTGCGGGCGGTGACTCTGGAACCCGGCGGCGCGCTCGAGGGGATGGCCGCGGGCAGCGTCCTCGTCGACCACACGACGGCGTCCGCGCGATTGGCGCGCGAACTCGCAGGCGCCTGCGAAGAGAAGGGCCGTGGCTTCGTCGATGCGCCGATCTCGGGCGGCCAGGCCGGCGCCGAGAATGGCGCGCTGACCGTGATGTGCGGCGGCGAGCCGGACGTCTTCGAGCGGGTGAACGCGGTCATCGACTGCTACAGCCGGGCGGTTACCCTGCTCGGCCCCGCCGGCAGCGGTCAGTTGACGAAGGCGGTCAACCAGCTCTGCATCGCCGGCATCGTCCAAGGCCTCTCCGAGGGCATTCACTTCGCGGAGAAAGCCGGCCTCGACCCGCTGGCGGTCATCGGCGCGATCTCGACCGGCGCCGCCGGCTCCTGGCAGATGGACAACCGCGCCGAGACGATGGTCCAGGGCAAGTTCGACTACGGCTTCGCGGTCCAGTGGATGCGCAAGGACCTGGGCATCGCGCTGGAGGAGGCTCGGCAGAACGGGGCCCACCTGCCCGTCGCCGCGCTCGTCGACCAGTTCTACAGCGAGGTCACCGCGCTCGGCGGCCTGCGCTGGGACACGTCGAGCCTGGTGGCGCGGCTTCGGGCGATGAGCGATCGTTCAAGCGGATAAGCCCGGCGGTGTCGAACGGCTGCCTTCCTTGCAATCCTGGACTCTTGGTCCACGATTGCAAGGATGAGATGGTGGAGCTCCTGGCGTCCGCCTGAGCGCTTTCCAGGTTCAGGTCGTCCTGGACCGTGAACCGCCGCCGATAGTGGTCCCGCGGGACCTGGACACGTTCGGATCTCCGGTGACGTAGAAGCGCCACGGGCGGTTCGGAGCTCGCGTGCTGCGGCCGGGTTGGCGAGGCGGCGGCGTGCCGTCGTCGACGATGAAGGTGGGTAGGCGGTTGGCGGCGGCCGATGCCGTGACCAGGTCGGCGCCGTCGTCGCGGCGGTCGAGGCCGTAGGCCTGGCAAAGGCGGGCGGGGCCGGAGCAGAGGTCGACGGATCGAAACGGTTCGGACGAGCGGCGTCTGCTGGCCGTGTTGCGGGCGCGGTGCATGATGTTCTGGCCGGCAAGCGGCGCGACGGCGCGCAGCAGGACGGCGGAGCAGACGCCTTCCTCACCGCAGACGACGTTGGCGCAGTGGTGCATGCCGTAGGTGAAGTAGACGTAGAGGTGGCCGGGCGGCCCGAACATCGTCCGGGTCCGGTTCGTCATGCCGCGATGGCCGTGGCTGGAGGGGTCGTTCGCGCCCTCGTAGGCCTGGTGGCCGCGGATCAGGACCTTGTTCAGGAGTTCCGGCGCTACGTCGAGCGCCGTGCGGGCGTAGAAGGAGCGGGGGAGAGGCGGAAGATCGAGGTTCAAGCTCGGCGCAGGGATCGAACCGGAATCGGAACTCAGGCTTGGGCCTCTTCCAGGTCGGTCTCCGGCCCCATGTAGGCGCGGATTTCGGCCGGAGTCTCCATCTTCGTGTACTCCGGATCGTGCACGCTGACGTAGAGCACTTCCGCGGTGAACACGAGCCGCCCCTCGTGGGTGCCGCGGTAGCCGAGGGTCCAGGAGGTCCGGCCCCAATGCCTGATTGCCAGGTCGATGTCCAGCAGGTCGCCGTCGGTCACCGAGCCGAGAAAGTCGATCGTCGTGCGGCGGAGCATCATCTCCCAGCCGAGCTTCTGGCGGACTTCCCGGATGCCGAGCAGCCAGTTCTCCATCGCGTCGTCCATGTACGCCATGTAGTGGGCGTTGAAGACGACGCCCTGCTTGTCGACCTCGCCGTAGCGGACGCGGATC
>JAGWAG010000163.1:13374-15925 GCA_021296535.1 Acidobacteriota bacterium
TGTCGCAGCCCTGCGCCCGCTGCATCTCGGCCGCGTACTTGAAGCTGTGCCAGGGCACCACGCGGTCGTCGTGGTCGGCGGTGGTGACCAGCGTCGGGGGGTAGCAGCCGCCCTCCTGCACGTTGTGGAGCGGCGAGTACGCGTACTGGGCCCGGAACTCCTCCTCGTTCTCGGACAGACCGTAGTCCGTGGACCAGTTGCGGGCGTTCGCGCTCGGCAGGTGGTAGCGCAGCATGTCGAGGACGCCGACCGCCGGCAGGGCCGCCCCTAACAGGTCGGGCCGCTGATTCAGCGTCGCACCGACGAGCAGGCCGCCGTTGCTGCCGCCCTGGATCGCGATTCGCCCGGAGCTCGTATAGCCCTCGGCGATGAGCCACTCGGCCGCGGCGATGAAGTCGTCGAAGACGTTCTGCTTGTTCTCCTTGGTGCCGGCGAGGTGCCACTCGCGGCCGTACTCGCCGCCGCCGCGCAGGTTCGGGATGGCAAGCATCCCGCCCATCTCGAGCCAGGCCAGGCGCGAAGAGGAGAAGCCGGGCGTCAGCGAGATGTTGAAGCCGCCGTAGCCATAGAGGAGAGTCGGGTTGTCGCCGTCCTTCTCGAGCCCCGCGCGGTGGGTGATGAACATCGGGATGCGCGCGCCGTCGCGGCTCTCGTAGAAGACCTGTTCCGTTTCGTAGCCGTCGAGGTCGGCGTCGATCGCAGGGCGGCGGATCAACGTGCTTTCGCCGGTGGCCACGTCGTAGCGGTGGATTTGGGACGGCGTGCCGAAGCTGGAGTAGGAGTAGAAGGTCTCGGTGTCCTCCCAGAGGCCGCCGAAGCCGCCGGCGGTACCGATGCCGGGCAGCTCGACTTCGCCGGCGGGGGTCGCGGGCTTGGCGCCGTTCGGCTCGGCCAGACGGACGACCGTCCGGGCGTCATGCAGGTAGTTCAGGATCAGCTTGCCGCCGACCGCCGACACGTAGGACAGCGTGTCCTCGGATTCTGGCAGGACCTCGTGGAGCGTGGGGTCGCCGGGCGTGACCTCGTCTTCGACATCCACCGCGACGATCCGGTTGCGCGGCGCGTCCTTGTTCGTCTCGAACAGGAAGACGGAACCGATGTTCACCACGTAGCCGTAGAGCGCGTCCCACTGGTCGAGCAGGGGGCGGATCGCGGAGTCCGGTTCGTCGATCCTGCGGTAGTGGACCGCATTCTCGAGGTAGCCCTCCTGGAGGTTGACCAGCAGGTACTCGCCGTCCTCGGAGACCGAGGCGTACGGGTTGCGGCGCGGGTGTTCGGGCTGGCTGAAGACGAGACGGTCTTCGCTCTGGTTCGTGCCCAGCGCGTGGAAGTAGACGGATACCGCTTTCGAACCGTCGCCCTTCGTCGGATCGTCTTCGCGTGGGGGATAGCGGCTGTAGAAGAACCCCGAGTTGTCCGGCATCCAGGAGATCGACGTGAACTTGATGAAGTCGATCAGGTCGCCCGTGTCTTCGCCGCTCTCCACATCGCGTACCTTCCACTTCCGCCAGTCCGACCCGCCGTCCGACTGGGCGTAGGCGACGTAGCGCCCGTCGCGGCTCGGGGTCATCCCGGCCAGCGCCACCGTCGCGTCCTCGCTCCAGGTGTTCGGGTCGAGCAGGAGGCGGCCGGGCGGTTCGTCGCCCTCCTGGTCCATCGACTCGGCCACGTAGACGACGCTCTGGTCCTGCAGCCCGTCGTTGTGGCTGTAGAAGTAGCGCCCGCCGCGCTTGCCGGGCGTGCTCCAGCGCTCGTAGTTCCAGATCTCCCGCAACCGGTCCTCGATTGCCGTGCGGCCGGGAAGGGAGGCAAGAAACGGCTCGGCGACTTCGTTCTGCGCCGCCACCCAGGCCGCCGTCTCTTCACCGTCGAGGTCTTCGAGCCAGCGGTACGGGTCGGCGACCTGAACGCCGAAGTAGTCGTCGACCTGATCGACCTGACGGGTCTCCGGGTACTCAAGTTGTCGGTGGAGCAGGCCAAGAGGGGAAGGAGAAGAGCCGGCGCGAGCCGGCGAAGAGTGTGTCTCATGATGGGGCGCGATTATAGGTGGCGGTCAGAACCCCAGCACTTCCCGGCACCACACGCCGACCGTCTCGGCGACTTCCCGGTCGACGTCCTCCTGCTTTCGACCGGACCGTTTCAGCACCTGCAGGCTGTGGTCGCCGCCGTCGACGACGTGAAGCGTGGCGCGCGGGCCGAGCTGCCCGAGGAGTTCCGGGTCGGCGAGCCGGTCGCGGGTGCCGTTCAGGAAGAGCATCGGTTTGGCAACGTGTTCGAGGTGGTCGGCGCGCTCCGTTCCCGGCTTGCCCGGCGGATGCAGCGGAAAGGCGTGGAAGACGAACCCGGCGACTCCGAGTGCTTCGATAGCATCGGCGCCGGAGGCCATGCGGCCTCCCATAGACCGGCCGCCTGCGAGGAGCGGCAAGTCGGGCCGCATGGCTTTGGCTTGGGCCACCGCCGCCCGAACGGATCGCTGCAGCACAGGCCGCGGGTCCGGACGGCGGCTGCCCCTCTCGGTATAGGGAAACTGAAATCGGAACGTGGCGATTCC
>JAGWAG010000164.1 GCA_021296535.1 Acidobacteriota bacterium
GGCGCCCCGGTCTTCGTCCGGCCCCATCTCCTCCTGGAGCATCTGCATGTTGAGATTCAGGGAGTTCAGGGGACTGCGGATCTCGTGGGCGAGGCCGGACGCCAGGGTCCCGACGTAGGCCATCTGCTCCGCCTCCTGCGCCTGCCGCTCGGCAAGAGCCGTCTGGCGCGACAGCCGGCTGTAAATCACGTAGCCGGCAACGAACAGAGCCACCGTCAGGACCGCGATGATCGCCGCCTGCCGCAGCAGGTCCCGGCGCAGAACGGCCAGGCGCTGTTGCAGTTCGGCGCGCGAAATGCCGATGACGAAGGTGCCGATGTTGCCCACCGGCACCTCGACCTCGTCGTAGGGCACCTCACGGGTGAACGTCTCAGCGACCAGACCGGGCGACTCCAGGTTCGGCGGCTCGCCCTCAGCAGTCTGCGTCTCCTCGCGGCGATTGCGAAACACCAGCCTGCCATCCGTGTCCCGGATCTCCACGGTCTCGACGATGTCCCGCTGAACCAGCACGCTGTTGATGTAGCTGCGCGTATCGGACTCTGTAGAGGTCGCGGCCGGTGTTCTCCACTCGGCCGGCGATCCCCTCCGCCAGCTCCTCGGCTTCAGCCCGCGCTTCGACCACGATCCGGTTCACTTCGCGCTGCGACAGTGACCGGAAGATCAACCAGCCAAACAGACCGAGGTCGGCGAGCACGAAGACGCCGACGATCGCCGCCCACATCCGGCGTCGCCGTTGCCTCGCGTCGCTGCCGAGCCACTCCAACATTCCGTTGAACGCTACAAGAGAGTCGGGGTGTACGATGATTCCGTGCTTTCGTTGCGGCGATTGGCTGTTGCCGGGTTGGCCGCCGTAGTCGGCTGGGGTTGCAGCTCAGAGACCCCCCGCGACACGACGCAGGTCAGGGTCGGCCTGCGTTTCGACTACCCGACGCCGAACGAGTTGATCGCCCCGCCGACGCTGGCGTACGCCGCGATCAACAACCAATTGTTCCTTTCGCTGATGGAGGAGCAAGGGGACTTCCGCGCCGGCCCGCCGGCCTGGGCGGCCTCTCTGGCCGAGGGATGGGAGTTCTCCGACGATCGCCTGCAGCTGACCGTCCGGCTCAGCCCGGACGCCAAGTGGAGCGACGGCCGACCGGTGACCGCGGAGGACGTTCGCTTCACATGGCTGGCGCAAACGGATGCCAGCATCGCCTGGAGTTACGCCCAGTACAAGGGGGCGATCGTCGACGTCGAGGTAATCGACTCCCATACCGCCCGCTTCCACTTCAACGCCGATCTGCCGACGGCGTTGGCCGACGTGTCGACCGGCACGATCCTCCCCAGGCACGCCTGGGAGCCGCGGCCCTTCGGCGAATGGCGCAGCGACCCCGGCTGGTTCTTCGAACACCTGGTGACCAACGGCCCGTTCCGGCTCGAAAGCCGAACCGCGGGGCGCGAACTCGTCCTCGGGCGCAATCCGAACCACTTGGAACCCGAACTGCCGCGCTTGGAACGGGTCATCCTGCGCGCCGTGCCCGACAGCACCGCGCTGACCAACCAGCTCCTGGCCGGCGAACTCGACTTCGCCTACGGGATCACGGCCGCGGACGCCAACCGCATCGACGGTCGGCCCGGTCTGCGCCTGACCGCCTACAGCAACCGGCAGTACACGTTCGTAGTGTGGAACACCCGCAAGCAGTGGTTCGAGGACGCAGCGACCCGGCGCGCCCTGGCGCTGGCAATCGACCGCCAGGCGATCGTGGACACCATCTGGCATGGTTACGCCGAGGTCGGAAGCAGCCCGATCATCTCGGGCGTCTGGGCCCACGACCCCGAACTCGAACCCTGGCCCCATGACCCCGCTGCCGCACGGACGGCACTCGCCGAGGCCGGCTGGATCGACAACGACGGTGACGGCATCCTCGAGCGTGGCGGCGTACCCTTCCGTTTCGAGTTGGCGACCTACATCGGCGCTAGCGCGCGCTGGGATGCCGTACAGATGATTCAGGCCGATCTCAGCGCCGTCGGCGTCGACGCTCAGCCGCGGCGCGTGGACGCGAACGCCCTCAACTCGAGATTGCAGGAGCAGGACTTCGACGCCGCCGCATCCGGTTTCGCGATCGACACCAGCCTCGACTTTCGCCCCCTCTTTCACAGCGAGGAGGTAGGCGGTCTGAACTGGGCCGCCTACGCCAATCCCGAGTTAGACCGGTTGATCGACTCCTTCGCCAACCGGCCCGACCCGCTGGCGGGGCGCGACGATCTCCACCGGTTGCAGCGAATCCTGCACGACGACCAACCGATTCTCGTGCTCTGGGAGTCGATGAGTCTGGCCGCGTTCGACGAGGAACTCGAGTCCGTGGCGCCGAACGCGCTCAGCCCGCTCGTCAACCTCAAGGAATGGGCCTGGCGCGAGTCCGGTTGGCGGCCGCCGCCGTCCTCTTCCTGATCGTCCTCACGCTGACATTCGCCGCGGTCACGCTGGCGCCCGGCGATCCGCTGGCGCCCACCGACCCACGGATACCGCCGGAGCAGGCGGAGCGGCTGCGGGCGCTCTACGGGCTCGACCAACCCCTGCCGGCGCAGTACCTGCGTTGGCTCGGGGCAGTCGCCCTCTCCTGGGACTGGGGACAGTCGTACCAGACGGGACGGCCGGCCGCGGACCTCCTGCTCGAGTCGCTCCCGCCCACCCTGCTGCTCGCCGGCTCGGCCCTGCTCGCCCAGTACGTTCTTGGCATCGGCCTCGGCCTCCTCGCCGCGCGCCGGCCCAACTCCTGGCTCGACCTCGGGGTCCGCGCGGCAAGCCTGCTCGTCTACGCGCTGCCGACCTTCTGGGTCGGTCTGATGGCGGTGCTCGTTCTCGGAGTCGGCCTGGGGCTCGCGCCCACCGGCGGCATGACGTCCGCCGCCGCGTTCGAGCTCGGACCCCTGGCGACCGTCCTCGACGTTCTGGCGCACCTGTGGCTTCCGGCGCTGGTCCTGGGCCTGTCCATGGCCGGCGACATCGCCCGCTACACCCGGACTTCACTGATCGAGTTCCAGTCCACCGAAGCCGGCCGCGCGGCGCGCGCACGCGGCCTGTCCGACACGCGGATCCTGCTCGTTCACGGCCTGAGCCACGCCGGTCCCCGGCTGGTGCAGATGGCCGCAGTCTCCGCGCCGCTCCTGCTTTCCGGCGCGATCGTCGCCGAGGCGGTGTTCTCCTGGCCCGGCATGGGTTCGACCACACTCCAGGCCATCCAGGCCCGCGACGTTCCGGTGGTGCTCGCGGCAACCGCCTACGGCGCCGTTCTCGTCATCGCCGCCTCTCTCGCCGCGGACCTTCTCCTGGCGCGCCTCGACCCGAGGATCGTGGCGGAATGAGGCGCTCTTCCGTTTCTCGCTCACCCGGGACGGCTCGCTCACCCGGAATGGCCCGATCAGCCCGCGCGGGCGCCTGGGTCCTCGCCGGCCTGGCCCTGCTCGCCGCCGCCGCACCCCTGCTGGCCCCATACGACCCGGCGCAACAACTCGACGCCGCCGAGTCCAGCCGCCGACCGCCGTTGTCATCCCTGCTCGTCGTGCGCACCCTCGCCGGCGAACCTCGGCTGGCCGAAGACGTACACGTCGACGGCGACGACCTCGTCCTCGAGCGGCGTTCCGGGGTGGAGCGCCTTCCGCTCAGCGTGGTGACGAACTTCGACGAGCGCGGCATCGCCGAGCGGCGGCGCGCCTGGCTGGGAACCGACGCCCTCGGCCGCGACCTGCTTTCGCGGCTGCTTCATGGCGCCCGGGTTTCCCTGACGATCGGGCTGCTCGCCGCCGCGCTGGCATTGACCGCCGGGACCGTCATCGGCTCGATCGCCGCTACCTGCGGGCGTTTCGTCGACCAGGTGCTGATGCGGACGGTGGACGGACTGCTCTGCTTCCCTCACCTCGCCCTGGTGCTGCTGCTGGCGGCGCTCTATCAGCCAGGCACCTGGCTCCTGGTCGTGCTGATCGGCGGCACCGGCTGGATGGGACTGGCGCGTCTCGTGCGCGCCGAGATTCTGCGGCTGAGACAGGAGCCCTTCGCCCTGGCCGCGGCCGCCTCGGGACGCTCGCCGGCCGGCGTCCTGGTACGCCATCTGTTGCCGAACGCGACCACACCGCTCCTGATCGACGCCAGCCTGCGGGTGGGCGGCAGCATCCTGGTCGAGGCGGCGCTTTCTTTCCTCGGACTGGGCGTGCAGCCGCCCCAGGCCAGTTGGGGCTCGATGATCGCCGACGGACAGGGTCACCTGACGACGGCCTGGTGGATGGCCACGTTCCCCGGCCTGATGGTCGCCGCGGCCGTGATCGGGTCCAGCCTGCTGGCGGACGGCCTGAGCGACCGGCTCGCGGGGATCCGCACCACCGCGAACCGTGGAGCGCGCCGTCGCTCTCCCTGGGCGATCCGCACCTGGCTGGGTCAGACGTGACCGGGGCCCTGCGAACCGCCGACTTCGACTACCACCTGGCCCCGGAAGCGATCGCTCAGCACCCGGGGACGCGGGGCGAGAGTCGCCTGCTCGTCGTGGATCGCACCACCGTGGAACGGCCCTTCGGCGCCTTGCCGGACCTGCTCGACCCCGGCGACCTGCTGGTGGTAAACAACACCCGGGTCATTCCCGCCCGCCTGCGGGCCCGCAGACCGACCGGCGGCCGGGTCGAGATCCTGCTGGTCGAGCGCGTGGCGCCAGCCGAGTGGTGGTGCCTGCTTCGTCCCGGTCGGCGGATGGAGCGCGGTCGCCGCCTCTCGGTGGACGGAGGACCGGCAGCCCGGATCGAGGAGCGCGCGGAGGGCCGCTTCCGGATTCGCTTCGACGAACCGATAGGGCGGCTGCTCGAGACGATCGGCGACGTGCCCCTGCCGCCCTACATCGACCGGCCGGCGGCTCCACGGGACCGCGAGCGCTACCAGACGGTCTACGCAGAGAGGCAAGGCGCCGTCGCCGCGCCGACCGCGGGCCTCCACTTCACGCCGGCCATTCTCGAAGCGCTCGACCGCCGCGCTCTCCATGTCGGCCCCGGCACCTTCCGGCCGGTGAAGACCGAAGACCCCGCAGCACACAGCATGGACTCCGAGTGGTTCGATGTCCCGGCCGACACGGCGGAGGCGGTAGCCGACACCCGGCGCCGCGGCGGCAAGGTGGTCGCGGTCGGTACGACGGTCGTCCGCACCCTGGAAACGGTGGCTTCCGGCCGCGGCCTGATCGAGGCCCGCACCGGCCGCACGGAACTCTTCATCCGCCCCGGCTACGAGTTCCAGGTCACGGACCGTCTGATCACGAATTTCCACCTGCCGCGCTCGACCCTTCTGATGCTGGTCTGCGCGTTCGCCGGCCGGAAACGCACCCTCGACGCCTACCGGCAGGCGTTGGCCGGCGGGTTCCGCTTCACCTCCTACGGTGACGCGATGCTCGTGTCTCGCAGCCCCAGCATCCGGTGAGCCAGGGCCGCCGCGCCGAACCCGTTGTCGATATTGACCACCGCAACCCCGGGCGCGCAGGCCGTCAGCATGGTGAGCAGCGGCGCGATCCCCTTGAAGCTGGCGCCGTAGCCGACGCTCGTCGGTACCGCGACGACCGGGCAGGGCACCAGACCGGCGACAACGGTCGGAAGAGCGCCGTCCATCCCGGCGACGACCACAGCCACGTCCGCCCGGCGGAGTTCGTCCACCGAGCCGAGCAGACGCTGAATGCCGGCGACACCCACATCCCGGACGTGCTCAACCTCGTGGCCCAACCAATCGGCGCACACCGCCGCCTCCTCCGCCACCGGGAAGTCCGACGTGCCCGCGCTGACCACCGCGATCCGGCGTCCCGAAGCCGACCCGAACCGGCCCACGCTCCAGACCCGCGCCCGGGGTTCGTAGCAACCGCCGTTGACCTCCGCGCTCAGCCGTTCGGCCGCCGGCGCCGCGATCCGCGTGACCAGAGCCCGGCCCGAGTGCTCCACCATCGACTCGACGATCCGCACGAGTTCCTCCTCGGTCTTGCCCTGACCGAAGACCACCTCGGGCAGTCCACTCCGAAGCTCGCGAAAGAGGTCGACCTTGGCCGCACCCAGATCGAGGTACGGCAAGCGGGCCACCCGCTCGTGCGCGCTCTCCGGCGAGACCTTGCCGGAAGCCACGTCCTGGAGCAGTTCGAGAAGTTCCTGGCGCTGCACCTTGTCTCCCGGTCTCCTGGGCCTCCTGGCGGCGACGGCCTCAGGCCGCGTCCGCGCCGCCGGTTCGGTACCCCCGCGGGTCGAGCGCCGCCCTCTCGAAACCGAGTTCGAGCAACCGTGCCTCGATCTCACTCCACTGGCGCTCGGCCTCGAACAACTCCGCCGCACCGACCTCGACCCGCGCCGCGGACCGGTCGTGGCGGACCCGGAGCACCCGAAAGCCCCGGCTCCGCAGCTCGGACTCCGCGGCTTCGATGCGCCGAAGCTTGGGCAGGCTCACCAGTTGCCCGTGCGGTATCCGCGACGACAGGCAGGCGTTGGCGGGCCGGTCCCAGACGTTCAGCCCGAGGGCGCGGGCGAGACGCCGCGCTTCGGTCTTCGAGACGCCGTGGGCCAGGAGCGGGCTGTAGACGCCGCGCTCGGCCACTGCCCGAAGTCCCGGCCGGTCGGGCCCCGGATCCGAGGCGTTCGTGCCGTCGCACACGCTGGCGAAGCCGCCTTCTGCCGCCAGCTCCAGCATGCGGTCCATCCGCATTCCCTGGCACACGTAGCAGCGGTGCCGGGGGTTGGCGCGGAACTCCGGATCGTCGAGCTCGCTGTAAACGGTCACTTCGTGACGGATTCCGATCTCGGCCGCCAGCCTCCGCGCGTAGTCCAGCTCCTCGCCGGCCAGCGTCTCGGCCGCCGCCGTCACCGCCACCGACCGATCGCCCAGGGCGCGGTGGGCCAGGGCCGCGACGAGCCCTGAATCGACGCCGCCCGAGAACGCTACGAGGATCCCGCTCGAGTTCCTGAATCCGGGTGGAGACCTCCGGAGCCTCTGGCGCTGTCGTTGCCGCGCATTCCATGGCGACGAGTCTATGGCGGCGAGTCTCATGGCGGCTTGGGGGCGCGCGCTACTCGTCGCCGCCACCCAACTCAAGCTTGCGCCGCGGCGCGGCGGAGCCCCGCAGCACGACCGGCACCGCGAACAGGGCCGCGTACACGCCAAAGGTCAGAATCGGCACCAGGGGCATCTCCTCTAGCTGCTCTCGCCTCGCCATGGACCGCACCAGGTAGAGCCAGCCCGGCGGGCCGAAGAGGTAGAGCACGAACAGCATCCGCGAGCGGGCGATCTGCAGCACGATCTCGTCGAGCCGGCGACCGGCCGACCCGCGCTCCCGCTTCAGGCGATGAACGTACACGTTGCCGAAGAACCAGCCGGTGAACGCGGCCAGGATGTAGAGCGGATAGAGCGCCAGTTCGAACGTCAGGTTCCACCGCAGAACACCGATCTGAGCCAGGATGCCAACCGACCACGCCGCCAGACTTGACGACAGGATGACCGTTTCCAGGCCTCGCATCGGTCCGCGTCTCATTCCTCGCAATCAGATCAGCCCGCGGCCAGCAGAGCCTCGTACTCCGCGGCCGTCATCAGGCCGTCCGGCGCTTCGCCGTCCAGCCGCAACCGCACCAGCCAGCCCTCGCCGTAAGGGTCCTCGTTGACCAGCTCGGGGGCGTCCTCTAGCTGGCTGTTCGTCGCCTCCACGGTGCCTCCGACCGGAGTGAAGATCTCCGCGACCGCCTTGACCGATTCGATCGCGCCGATCTCGAAACCCTCTCCGAACGCCTGACCCGGCGACGGCAAGTCGACGAACACGACGTCCCCGAGTTCCTGCTGGGCGAAGTCCGTGATGCCGAGTACGGCTTCACCGCCCTCCAGTTTGAGCCATTCGTGCTGCTCCGTGTACAAGCGATCGTCGGGAATCATCAGAAGGTCTGTCCTCCACTGGAAGCCTCTTAGGCCTTCGGGCGTCGATAGAACGGTAGTTTGACAATACGGCAGGGAATCCGCCTGCCACGAACTTCCACCGAGGCCGCGCTACCGGGTTCCGGGACTCCGCTCTCGGCGCAGTCGATCCGGGCGATACCGATCGCCCGTCCCAGGGTGGGTGAAAAGGCGCCGCTGGTCACCGGCCCGCTGCAACCCGGCTGGTCGCTGACCGTCAGACGGTGCCCGTGGCGGGCAATGCCGCGGCCAAGGGCCTCGAAGCCGAGCAGCCGGTGGCGGCAACCGTTCTCCCGCTGGCGGGCCAGGGCATCGCGGCCAACGAAATCGCCCTTCTTCCACTTGACCATCCAGGACAGTCCGGCCTCGATCGGCGTCGTCTCCTCGTCGATGTCCTGGCCGCAGAGCATCATCCCGGCCTCGAGCCGCAGCGTGTCGCGGGCGCCCAGGCCGGCCGGCGCCAGACCGCTGTCGCGGCCCTGCTCCAGCAACTCCATCCAGAGATCGTCCGCCCGCTCGACCGAGGTGTAGATCTCGAAG
>JAGWAG010000035.1:0-44156 GCA_021296535.1 Acidobacteriota bacterium
GCAACAGGCGGGAGAAGCCGAACAGGCTGGGCCGGGCGCGGCCGCAGTTCCAGCAGCGCTCGTCCTGAACGCCGACCAACCGGCCGCAGCCCGGACAAACGACGGAGCCTGTCTGCTGCCGCTCAAACATCAGGAAGTTCGCCGGCCAACATCAGAAGGGAATGTCGTCGTCACCGTCGCCGGCCGACGCCTCGAAGCCGGCAGCCTCCCGCGGCTCGGCCGCTGCCTCGCCTGAATCCGCCGCATCCTCCTCGATCGCCTCGACGATTTGCTGCACCTCGACCTCCGCGCGGCGAATCTTCTTGCGGCACAGCTCGAGCAACGGCGCGCCCCAACTCCCTGCCCAGCAGGTCGATATCGACCTCGTCGCCCTCGAGGCGCCGGAGAACGCTCTCGAGCTCCTCCATCGCCTGACTGAAACTCAGCTCGCCGGGAGCTTCACTGCTTGTGCTCATGTCCGATCCTTCTCGTCCAACAGGTCTCTCTGACGCGGCTGTTCCGTGAGCGCGTACACGCTACTGCCGATCGTCCCGCCATGCACGCTGGTCCGCAGTTCCGTTCCCACGTTGACATCCGCGATGCTGCGCACCAGCCGGCCGTCCGCCTTGCGGGTCAGGCTGAAACCACGTGCCAGCGTCCGCTCCGGGGAGAGCTGGTCGCAGAGCCGGCGGTGGGCCTCCATCCGCTCCAGCGCGCGGCGGAGCATCCGCTCAGCGGCGGGATGGACCCGAGCCTCCAACCGCCGGCACTCGCCCATCCGGACCGCCAGAGACCTTCTGCTCGGGCCGGGAAGGCGCTCCACGATCGAGCGGAGCCGATCCCCGGCCCGGACCACGGCGATCGTGGCCCCCACGTGGTCGACCGACGCGCCGGCGACGGTGAGGGCGCGCTCGGCAGCCCGCACCAGACCCCGTTCGACTTCCCGGTACGCCGAAACGCGAGCCTGCAGAAGCATGCGGCCGGGCGACGCGAGCCGCCGGCGCGCTTCCTCCACCTGACTCGCCGCCCGTTCCACCCGAGCGACCAGAAACTCCGCCGCCTCCGTCGGTGTCTTGCACGAGGTATGCGCGACCACGTCGGCGATCGACTGGTCGATCTGGTGACCGACGCCGCAAACTACCGGCACCGGGGACCGCGCCACCGCGCGAGCGACGTGGCGGCTGTCGAACGTGGCCAGATCGGCCCGTGACCCGCCGCCACGAATCAGCGCGACCGCGTCCAGCCTCTCCCCGCCGCGAACGAAGGCGCCCAGCAACTGGAAAGCGCGTCCGACCTCGGCTTCGGCGGCCATCCCCTGAACCGCGGAATGGACCAGATAGACGCGGAAACCCAGCCCGGAGTTCACCAGCGTGTCGAGGAAATCGGCGTGGGCCGCGCTCCCCTCCGAGGTCACCAGTCCGATGTTCAGAGGCACCGGACCAAGTGCAAGCCGCTTGTTGCGCTCGAGCAGGCCTTCGGCCTCCAGAGCCCGAAGCGTCTCGCGGCGCCTCTGCTCCAGGGCGCCCAGCGAGAACACCGGATCGACCTGGCCGACCGTGAACTGGAACCTGCCGCCGCCGGGCCAGAAGTCGGGCTTGCCGCAGCAACGCAGGACGACACCCTCCACAAGTTCCACGCCCGCCTCCCGAAACGCCGCTTCCACCGCCTGGCGCTCGTCCGCCCACAGCACGCAATCGAGCTTGGCCTTGACACTGTCGCCGCGTCCCTTCTCGACCAACTCGAAGTAGAGCTGGCCTCTGGCGGCCGATCGCAGCCTTTGCACCTCTCCCGCCACCCAGACGTCGGGATAGGCGTCGGCGAGGAGTCCCTTCACCTCCCACCCGAACTGGGAGACGGTGTACGTGCCGGCCGGGAGTTCGAAACCGAGCGAGCGGTTGGCGGTCCCGCGGCTCAGTGGAAGCCCTTGAGCTCGAGGACCGACTCCATGGGAATCGCCTCGGCCCACTCGAGAGCGTTCTTGTCGCCGATCGTCAGCTTGTCCAGGAACTGCCGCGCCTCGTCGCGGTGCGTGAACAGCCGCCAGATAAAGGTGTGACCGGCGGGCGCGGTGAAGTACGTGTAGTTCCTCATCCCCTCGCTCAGGTCGAAACCGAGGTCCGATTCGCCGTTGACGCCGACGCACGCCATCGCGATCGCCCGGTAGGCGAGCGCGAGCGCCTTGAGCGGTTCCTCGAAGTCGGACAACTCCTCGCGCGACAGCGGCGAGTGGTACAGGGCCACCCGTGAGCCGTCCTCCTCGGCGAGCAGGTTGTACGGCACGTCCGCCCGGTCGAGCGCGTCCCGCGTCTCGCTCGTCATGACGAACACATCGTCCGTGTCCTCGACCTTGTACGCGATCGCGAAGGTCTCCGAATCGAGACCGGCGAACGACTCGGCGAGGATGCCCTCATCCTCGATCGTGAAGTAGTAGAGGCGCGAGATCATCCGACGGGTAGCCATGCGTATTCAACTCCTGGGCGGCCGTGAGCGGCCGGAGGCAGCGGCGGCGGCCGGGCCGGCGAGAATCCTACCGGAACCGGGCCGTTTCGGGGTTCGCTAGCGGTGCGTTCTGGATTCCGGCGCCATCACCGCTCCGAGCCCCCGGCCAGGAAGCGGTCGAACGCCTTGCGTTCCTCTTCCGTCGTGTCCTCCAGGCCGATCAGGTACTCGCCGCCCGCCTCCGGAAGCGGCGCCCGGATCAGGGTCACGGCCCTCTCGATCGCGTCGCAGTCCAGGCTGACCAGGACCAGCGCCATCTGCCGGCAGACGGTGAAGAGCTGCGTGCCCAACTCGCTCTCGATCCTCACCTGAGCCGCGTCCGGCATGCGCTCCGTGGTGATCCAGTAACCCTCCTCCGTTCGCCGCACCGTGATGGCGCCCTCCAGGAAGAGGGTCTGTCGCGGAACGGTCAGTTCCTGGCTCAACCGGCTCTCCAAGCTGCCGATCACAACGTCCGCGTCGATGCGTCCCGACCCGGCGATCTCCAGTTCGAGGGCGACTTCGAAGACGCCGCCCTCAAGGGGACGCAGCGTCGCCGTGTGACGGGTCACGGTCAGGGAGTGCTCGGGCGAACGCAGCATGACCTCGGCGGGGCCGATGCTCACCGGCACCAGGTCCTCGATCAGGCGCTCGTAGACCCGGTTGAGGCGCTCGAAGGACACCACGCTGGCACCCGGTTCGTCCTGAGCGGCCGCTGGCGCGGCCAGGAGCAGCAGAAGAAGCAGCACCAGCACCGCCGGCGGCGGCGCCGGCAGCCTAGCGATCATGGGTAGTAGCCGCCGACGGTCCGCGCCTTGAACCGGCCCTTGACCTTCACCTCGACCTGACGGTACTCGTCGCCGCTCTCGGTCCGGTTCGAGTTGTAGGCCAGCAGGTACTGCGACCGCAGCTCGCGCTCGATCTCGTCGTACACCGGCGCCAGATCCTCGGCCTTGGAGATGAAGAACGACCGGCCGCCCGTGACCTTGGCCAGGTCGTTCAGCTTGTTGCGCAGGATCATCTGGGTGCGGCCGACGCCGAGCCCGATCGTGTAGATCGCGACGGACGATCGGCGCGCGTATTCCTCGACATCCTTGAACTCGACCGTGCTCGACGTGTCTTCGCCGTCGGAGAGCAGGACCAGGGCGCGCCGGCCCCGTACGCCGCGAAAGTAGTAGAGGCTCGTGATCAGCGCATCGTGGAGCGCGGTGTTGCCGACGGCCCGCAGCCTCTCGATCGAAGCCGCGACCGCGCTGACATCAGACGTCCGGCCGATCAGCAGCGCCGGACGGGAGGCGAAGGCGACCGCGAAGGAACGGTCCTTCGGCGTGATCAGGTTGGCCAGGAACTGCGACGCCGTCCGCCGCGCCTCGCCGAGGGACGTCTCCATCGACCCCGACGTGTCGATCACCACCCCCAGGGTGAGCGGCAGGTCCTCGACCAGTTCGAACTTCGCGAGCTCTTGCCGGCGCCCATCCTCCATGACGGTGAAATCGCTCTCGGCAAGGCTCGTCACCGGCCGATTCGCATTATCGACCACCGTCGTGTAGAGCTCGACCAGGTCGACATCGACCGAATCGGTGAACTCGGGCGCGTTGAGGAACCGCACGTCCTCCGCGCGGCTGCCGTCGTCCAGCGTGGCGGCGACGGTGAGGTAGACGAGCTCCTGAGCGCCGGCTTCCGGCACATCGATCTCGGCGCGCCACGGGGGCCTGCGCAGCACCGTCTGCACCTCTTCGCCGACCCGGAACTCGACCTCCTGCACGATCCGCTCCTCGGGCACGACGACGTTGGCGGCAGCTTCCACCTTTCCCGCCACCCGAATGCCCCGCCGCGGTTCGCTGATCGCCACTCGCAACTCGCCGCGTTGCTGGTTCAGGACGATCTCGTCCGCACCGACGACCTCGCCGTTCTCGTCGAGCCCCTCGACCCGAACCACCTGTTCGGCCGGGTACTTCGCCAGCCGCACCTCGGCGCTGAACGGCGGCCGGCGGCGGGTGATCTGGAGCACTCCGTCGACGTAGAAACGCATCGCGACGATCTCGCGCCCGGACACCAGCGTCTCGGCCCGCCACAACCCGAGCACGACGTCGCTCTCGGGCGGCACCAGCACCAGGCTGCTTTCGGCAGCCAGCGCCGTCTCCGGCAGGTCGGCCGCCAACTGCTCCGCGGCCAGGATCAGGCGCCGGCGCTCTTCGGCACTCGCCGGCTCCGTCTGCGGCGCGTACGGCACATCGACCGGCACCGCCCCGTACGCCACGGCGCCGCTGATCTCGTCCCGCACCAGGAACCGCACCAGGACGACCGAACCCGGGCGAAGCAGCTGCTCCACCGGCAGCGCCAGCGACCGGTCCGCCGGCGGCGTGGCGGAAAGGAAGCGGACCCGGAAGGCGTCAAAGACCCGGCCCGGCTGCTCGATGACGCCTTGCACGTTGATCCTGACCTGCTCTCTGCCCGTGTCGTCCACGAAGGGTTTGAACGCCGCTCCCGGCGGCAGCGAAAGGAGGATCCTGGTGAGGATCCGCTGGCCGCTCCGCGCCGGGAAGGTGACGATCGGGTCCTCGAGTTCCAGGGTGGGCGGAGCCGGCACCTGGTCGGCCGCGGCCGCCACGGCCCAGGCGTCGAGATCCTGCGGCGGCGTCAACCAGGCCCGTACGCTCGTCGTGGTGGGCCGCTGACGCCGGAAGTCGAACAGGCCGTGAATACCCGTGACCCGGTCGACGCGCCGCGCTTCCTCGCAGACCTGCAGGTCGAAACGGCGGGCTCTGATGAGACCGCGAAGCTCCTCGTACTGCTCCAGCCAGTACTCCATCTCGGGCATGTAGAGGGCCCGTTTCGTGAGCTCGGGCAACCAGAGCTGGAACGCCTCGTTCGGCTTCGGCTGGAAGAGGACCAGGTTCTCGTGCTCGCCCTCCTCAGGCCCGTAGCGCCAGATCTCAAGCGGCCGGAAGGTCTGGTCGCAGTCGACGTGCTCGACGTCGTCCGGCTCTCCGTGCAGAAACAGCAACTGCGCCCGGACATCGAAGAACGGGGCACCCGCCTGCCGGATCCGCCTGCGGCGTTGCTCGATGCCCTCGGCGATCAGGTCGCGGCCCAGAAACGTCTCGATGTACTCGCGGCGGGCCGCCGGGTTGAGGCTCTGAACCCGCGCCAGCTCGGCCGGCGCCAGCAGGTACTGGGGTCCGTCGAGAAAGAACTCCCGCTCCTCGTCGCTCCAGGTGGAGAGCCGCCAGGCCGGCTCCTGGGCGGCCGCCGTCGCCGGTACGACGCAGGCAGCTACCAGGAGCAGACCGCAGAGCCGCGATCCGATCCCTTCCCGTCTCACCATGACATCCGGTACAGCATCCAGTAGACGACGACCCCGGTCACGGACACGTAGAGCCAGATCGGCAGCGTGAACCGGGCAATCTTCCTGTGCCGGTCATACCGGCCCCGAAGGCCCAGAACGACCGTGATGATCGCCAGCGGCGGCACCGCGGCCGCGAGCACCGTGTGCGTCAGGAGGATGCCCAGATAGACAGTCCGCACGGTCCCCTCGCCCTCGAAGTGAACCGAACCGACCTGGTAGTGGTAGTAGAGATAGGAGATCAGGAAAGCCGTCGAGCACCCCAGCGCCGACAGCATGACCTGCTTGTGGCGTTCCCGATTGCCGCGCCGGATCAGCACGTAGCCGATGACGAGCAGCGTCGCCGCGGTGGCGTTGAGGATCGCGTTCAGGGTGGGCAGGTGCATGGAGGTCCTAGCGGCCGCAGAAATCGCCGGGCTCGTGGCCGTGGGACGAAGTCAAAGTCGGCATGAGCTTAGCCGGGTTCGATGCATGGGCTGTGCCAGCGGGGACCCTGCTTCACCGCTCCGCCGCCCGCCGCTCGCGCCAGTAGCGGACCTGCCACCGGGCGACGTTGCGATTGTGCTCGGCGAGTGTCTCGGCGAAGACGTGGGTGCCGTCGTTGCGGCTGACGAAGTACAGGTAGGCGACATCGGCGGGCTGCGCTGCGGCGCGCAGGCTGTGCTCGCCGGGTGAGCAGATCGGACCCGGCGGGAGGCCGGGGTGGACGTACGTGTTGTAGGGCGAATCGAGCTCCAGGTCGCGCCGGCGCAGGTTGCCGTCCCAGGTGCCGGCCATCTTCAGGGCGTAGATGATCGTCGGGTCGGCGTAGAGGCCGATTCCGCGGGTAAGCCGGTTGTGGAAGACGGCCGCCACGAGGGGGCGTTCCTCGATCGCGCCCGCCTCTTTCTCGACGATGCTCGCCAGGGTGACGAGGGACCGCAGGTCGAGGCCCTGGCCGCTCGCGGCGTCCAGGTGCTCCTCGACGCGGCGGCGGAAGTTGCGGACCATGGCCTCCACGATGTCGGCTTCGCCGGTGCCTCGCGGAAACGCGTAGGTGTCGGGGAAGAGGTAGCCCTCGAGGGATTCGGCGGCCGGGTCGAGGTCGGCGATCAGCGCCGGCGAAGCCATCGCGGCGAGAAACGCGTCGAGCTCGCCGAAGCCTTCGGACGCCAGCCGCTCGGCCGTCTCACGCAGGGTCAGGCCCTCCACCACCGTGACCGGATAGGTCACGACCTCGCCGCGGATCACGCGATCCAGGGCGTCGACCGTGCTCATCGGCTGCTCGAACCGGTACTCGCCGGCCTGCAGGGTCTCGCCGGGCCGCCGGTAGTCGAGGTGGAGTCGCGCCATCAGCGGATCGCCGATCACACCGGCCGCCGTCAACTGGTCGAGGATCGACGTCACGGGCGCGCCGCGCTCGATCGTGAGTTCGATTGTCTCCGTTCCCCGCGGCCGCTCGAGTTCCCGCTCCACCCGGGCGACCAGGACGGCCGCGGTCGCGCCCAGCACGATGAACGCAGCGACTACCGCCGCAACCGACCACAGGAGCAGACGCCGCCGACGGCGCCTCGGGGGGGCCGACGTCACCCGGCCTCCCGGTCCATTTCCTCCTGCAGGAGGATCTGCGCGGCCGTGGCATCGATCCGTTCCGGATGTTTGCGTGGATCGACACCCGCCGCCCGAAGCCGGCGCTCGGCCTCGACCGAGGTGAGCGCTTCGTTCACCGTCCGTACCGGCAGTGCGCAGGCCTTGCCCAGCTTGCGGGCAAACGCCCGCGCCCTCTCCGCCGCGGGGCCCACGGAGCCGTCCAGGCGTCGGGGCTCGCCGACCACCAGCACATCCGTGCCGGACTCGATGGCCAACGCCTTGATTTCCGCGATCAACTGCCGGTCGCTCGTGCGCCGCAGCGTCGAGTGCGGCACGGCGAAGCCCACCTGCGAATCCCCCTCCGCCACGCCCACACGCTTCTCACCGATGTCGATGCCGAGGAAGCGCACAGCAAGGTCACTCTGAAGCGGTGCCCCAACGCCTGTCAACTGCTCCTCCTACCGGCACGGCAATTGCTACCATGCCACTCATGGAGACGGTCCCGATCTGTGCTCGCATCGACCCTTTATGACTTCGCACGTCTGACCGTCGCACTGGCGCTGGGGTTCTCCCTGGTCGCCCCGGCGTCGGCCCAGGAGCAGGTACCGCCCCCGGAGCAGGAGCAGGCGGCCGAAGCTCAGCCGGTCGAGGATCCGGCGGCTGAGACGGGCGGCGAGGAACGAGAGGAACCAATCGCCGAAGCGGCGGTCCCCGAAGAGCCACCCGACCCCGGCCCACCGAAACCTCCCGGCGCCAACACGTTCTCCTTCCGCATCGAGGACGAGGCCGGGGGCGGCCGACTCGCGGGTTGGGCCCGCTCCATGCAGGGCCCGATCGACGATCCGGGCGAACACACTCTGTCGGGCGGATTCTCGGTTCGCTTTCGCGACTACCGGGCCTGGGGCGACGATCTGTTCTACGACCAGGAAACCGAACGGATCCGGGCCGAGGGGCCCATCGTCCTCATGCGCGGCAACGAAGTCCTCAGGGGGTCGGGGCTCGAACTCGATCTGGCGACGGAAACGGCCTCGATCTTCGATGTCGAGGGCAACCTAGGCACCGACTACTTCTTCACCGGCACCGTGGTGCACAAGCTCAGCGAGGAACGCTTCACGATCCTCGACGCACAGTTCACCGCCTGCGAGGCCGAGGACGGCAAGGTCCCGGACTGGAGCTTCCGCGCCAAGAGAGTCGACGTGAACGCGAGCGGCTACGCGAAGACCCGCGGCGCGTCCTTCCGCGTCAAGAACGCGCCGGTCGTCTACCTGCCCTACATGCTGTGGCCGGTGAAGAGCTCCCGGGTCAGCGGCTTCCTGATGCCGAAGCCCGGCTTCTCCACCCGCCGGGGACCCTCTCTCGGGCTCGCCTACTTCTGGGCAATCAACCGGAGCTACGACGCCACCTTCAACGTGGACCTCTACGCGGGAGCTCCGGCCGGCGCTGAGAGCGCGTTCTCCGAGGAGTCCTTCTGGGGCCTCGGAACCGAGTTCCGCTACCACCCCACCGAGGGCACCGAGGGCACCTTCGACGGCTACCTGATCGACGATGTGGAGCGGGGCGAGCAACGCTGGAGGGTGCGCTGGAACCACGTGTCGAACGACCTGCCGGGCGGCTTCCGCGGCGTGGTCCGGGTCGAGGACGTGTCCGACTTCGACTTCTTTCGCGACTTCGAGCGCCGGGTCGACCGCAACAGCCGGCGCCAGCTCTACTCGACCGCCTTCGTCAGCGGGAATTGGGGCAACCAGTCGCTCAACGTCCAGTTCGACCAGCGCAAGACGTTCATCACGGCTGACCGCGAAGTCCAACTGCGCCAGTTGCCCGAGATCGAGTACAAGCTGCGCTCGACGCGCCTGGGCGAATCCCCCCTCTACGTGAAGGTGAAGAGCTCGCTGCACTATCTCGACACCAACCGCTCGGCCCGACGCACGGGCCGCTATGCGCGCGCCAATCTGGAACCGGAGATCAGCGTTCCCATACCGCTGGCAACCTGGTTCTCCGTGTCTCTCACCGCCGGCGGCCACCTGACCTGGTACGGCGACAGCCTGATGACCGCCCAGGAACGAACGGCCGCGATGACGGCCACGGACTTCCGGGGCCAGGACCTGATGCGACTGGTCCCCACCGCTCAGGCCGAGATCGTCGGCCCCGGGTTCTCGCGCATCTTCGATCTCGGTGAGGGGGGGCGCTTCGGGCGACTGAAGCATGTGATCGAGCCCCGCATCGTCTACGCCTACTTCGATGACTTCGACGATCGTCTCCGCATCCCGCTGTTCGACGAAATCGACAACCTGCGCGGGAGCAACGTCACGCGCTTCAGCCTGTTCAACCGTCTGCTCGCCAAGCCGGCCAATCCCGACGAGGGCGGCGCCTTCGAGATCCTCTCGGTGGAGTTCTTTCGGAACCTGTCGCTCGACAGCGAGAAGCCGCTGCTGCGCTCGCTGGACCGCTCTCTCACCAGCCAGAACGGTCCGGTCGGCACCCTGGTGCGGTTCAATCCCTCACGACGCACCGGCATCCGCTTCGACGCGCTCTACGACACTCTGTTCTCCCAATTCTCCTCGACCGGGATCTCGGCGACCCTCGGAGTCACCGCCACCAGTTCGCTCGGTCTTCGCTGGGCCGTGCGTCGCAACCCCGAACTGGACCGGACGCGCCGCCACCATGCACAGGTCACGGCCAGCCTCGACCTGATCCCGAGCAAGCTGAGCCTGAACACCATGGTGAGCTACGACATCGAACAGCGTCTCCTGCAGATGCAGCGCCACGTGATCGCCTACCAAGCCTGCTGCTTCGGCCTCCGCCTGGAGGTCGCGAACTTCCGCACGACCCTGCGCGAGGACACCCAGTACCGGCTGCTGGTCACGCTCAAGAGCGTCGGCTCCTTCTTCGACATCACTGGCGGCCAGAGCGAAACGCTGTGAACGCCGACACCGGTGGCAAGGCTCCCAGGGCGCTCGTGCTGGGGGCAGCGGGTCAGCTCGGACGCGAGGTCGCCGACGAACTGCGGCGGCGGGACACGGAAGTCCTCGCCGCCGACCGCGCCCGCGCCGATCTCCGGGACACGGAGGCGACCGCCGAGCTTGCCGCCGAGTTCAAGGCCTGTGCCGTCTACAACTGCGCCGCCTACACGGATGTCGACGGTTGCGAGAGCGACCTCGAACTCGCGATGGAAGTCAACGGCCACGCCCCCGGCCGGCTGGCCGCGGCTCTACCGTCCGACTGCCGCCTGATCCAGGTTTCCACCGACTACGTGTTCGACGGTCGTGGCCGGCGGCCCTACCGCGAAAGCGACGCCACCGCGCCGCAGACCGCCTACGGCCGCTCGAAGCTCGGCGCCGAGCGAGGTGTTCTGGAGGCCGGCGGTCTCGTCGTCCGCACGAGTTGGGTCTTCGGCCCCGAGGGTCGGAACTTCGTTTCCGCGATCGCTTCGCGCATCGGCCGGGGCGAGTCCCTGCGGGTCGTGTCGGATCAGGTGGGCTGTCCCACCTACGCCCCCTACCTGGCGCGGGCGCTGGTCGATCTGGACGCAGCCGGCGCCTCCGGCATCGTCCACTACTGCAACACGCCCGCGACATCCTGGCACGGTTTCGCCGTCGCCATATCCGAGGCCCTCGGACTGAACGTGCCCATCGCTGCCATTTCGTCTTCCGACCTGACCCGCCCGGCCGTTCGGCCCGCGTACTCCGTCCTGGATACGGCGCGTTTCGAGGCTCTGGCACACCGCGAGGCCGAGAGCTGGCGACCCGGCCTCGATGCGTACCTCGACCGCCTGCGGCAAGGCAAGGCCGAGTCGTGACCCGCGTGCTCGTCACCGGCGCCGAGGGTTTCGTCGGCGGACGTCTCGTGCCCCGGCTGCTCGAAAGCGGCGCCCGCGTCGTCGCCTGCCATGCCCCCGGGACCGCCCCGCCCGAGTTCCAGCTATCCGCCTCGCTTCGCGACGAGTGCGATCGGGTCGAACTCGACATCTGCGACCGCGGCGAGGTGGAGCGGGTCCTCGGGGCGCAGGCGCCGGATGCGGTCGTCCACCTTGCTGGACTCTCGGATGTCGGCGCCTCCTGGCAACGAATCGACGACTACTACCGGGTCAACGTGGAGGGTTCCGAGTTCGTCGCCGCCGGTGCGCGCGCGCTTTCCGACTCCTGCCGTCTGATCGTCGCCTCGAGTGCCGAGGTCTACGGCCGTGTGCCCGAGGACGAACTCCCGGCCGGAGAAGAACGCCCCCTCCGGCCCCGGTCTCCCTATGCGGTGACCAAGGCCGCCGCCGAGCGGCTGACCCTCGGCCAGGGCGCGATCGCCGCGCGCTCCTTCAACCTGATCGGCCCCGGCCAGAGCGTCCAGTTCGCGCTCCCCTCCTTCGCTGCCCAACTGGCCGAGATCGACGCCGGGCGCAAGGAGCCCCTGCTTCGCGTCGGCAACCTCACTTCGCGCCGCGACTTCGTCCACGTCGACGACGGGGCGGAGGCTTACGCCATCCTCGTCGAGCGCGGCGAACCGGGCCGCGCCTACAACGTCGCGCGCGGCGAGGCCGTCGAGCTGGCCTCGGCGCTAGGCCGACTGATCGAGATCAGCGGCGTTTCGACCGAGATTCGCGAGGATCCCGACCGCCTGCGGCCCGCGGACGTTCCCGTCCTCTGCGGCGACGCAAGTCGCCTCCAGGCTCTGGGCTGGCGCCCGCGGCGCAGTTTCGATCAGGCCCTCGAGGCGATCTGGGAGGACGCGAGGAACGCCCCGCCCCGCTAGCCCGCCGCGTTGCCTCGCTCCAGTGCGAGTAGCTGGGCCTTGCGTTTGGCGCCGCCGATGTAGGAACCAGGGCCGCTACGGCGCGGCACGACCCGGTGGCACGGCACGAGGATCGGCAAGGGGTTCGCCATCAGCTTCGACCGGATCAGTCGATAGGCCCCCGTACGGCCCGACGATGTCGCCACGTTGCGGTAGGTGCGGGTCAGACCATAGGGAATCCGCGCCGTCTCCTCGAAGATCCGGCGCGAAAGAGCGTCCAACCCGATCCGATCGAGGTCGTAGGGCAGGTCGAGGTTGCGCCGGGCACCCGCAAAGTACTCGGAAAGCCGGCCCAGCGCCTCGTCCATGAACTCCGTCGTCTCCACCGCGCCCAGGGTGGGGAACAGGACTTTCTCGGTGTCCGCCGGATCAATGACCAGGCGCGTCACCGACCGGCCGAGGAACTCGAGTCCCAGAGAACCGAGCGGTGAAGGAATCAGGACCCGGTGTGGTTCAACCGTGCGCGCCGCGGGCCAAGCCGGCGCACCGGCCGGCGCCTGCGCAGGGCTCGCGATTTCTTGGGCCACAACAAGTCATGTTAGCATGGCAACTTCTCTATGTCCAAACGGATTGTAGCCGCGGGTCTTTTGACCCGCGGACGACGCGCCGCGGAGCGGCGGCGCTTTCCGTCCGTTCACGAGCGTCACTCCTGCTGCCGGAGTTCGACGCGAAGCGACACGTCTTCGCCCTTGGTCGCATTGAAGGCGCGCACGGCCGCTTCGTAGCCTGGGCGTGTCACCTCCAGGCGGTGCGTGCCCGGGTCGATGATCAGGGGTGAATGGAGATTCGCCAGTTGGGCGCCACTGCCCAGTAGTCGCCCGTCCAGGTACACGACCGCGTCGGCCGGTTGGACTTCGACCATCAGGCGTGCCGGCGTGCTGCGTTGATCCTGATCGATCGGCTGGCCGCGGTTCTCGACTCTCCAGGACTCGCCGGCAGGCGCGGTCCGTGCGGCGGCGGGCGCCGGCGCGGGCGGTTGCGGCTGCACAGCCTGACCGGGGACGAGGTCCTCGTCGATCTTGATCACCACGCCGGGGCGAACGCTGATGTTCCGCTCCAGGGTGACATGGCCCTCCATGAAGATCGCCAACCGGTAGCTTCCCTCACGCAGCCACAGATACCGGGGGAAGCCGTCGAACGCGCCCACGCGTCCGATCAACTCGCCATCGAGGTAGACCGATGCCTTCTTCGGTTTCGTGTTGATATCCAACGCGCCCGCGTTGGGCACCGCGAAGCCGGCCCGCTCCGGTCCCCAGGCGTAGGGGCCGTAGTGACTGTACGGAGAGAAGTAGTAGGGCCAGAACGAACCGAAACCCCCGTACCAGTCGAATGAGCCGTAGTAGGGACGGTAGATCGCCCGCGACCGGGTTCTGCCTCTCTTGCGGGCGCCTTCCCGGCGTTCACCCCGGTCGCTGGCTTCGATAGCGACCGGCACCGAAACGGCCGCCGTCCTGGCGATCCCCGCCACGGCATCATGCGCTCCCGGGGTCGCCTCCGCTCCCCCGGCCAGCCCAAGGCCCAACAGGAAGGCAATCGCCGGCGCCGACGCGCGACGAACCAGCGTGGTGCATCCGTGTCCTCTCATCACGTCCCTCCCTGGTCCAGACCGGCGCCGTCGGACCAACCGTTCCTCAGTCCTTCCAGATAGTAGTGTCGCATCGTCTTCTCCCAGAGCCGGGGCAATCTGAACGGCATTCCCTGCAACGCGCGCGCCAGCCGCTCCTGGGCCCACAGCAGGGCGCGCTCCACGGCGCCTCCCGCCAGGGGGGGCTGGCCGTTCTGCATCCCCAGAAAGGGCCCGAGCTGTTCGTGGCGGCGGAAGAACACGACCGCGCAGTAGCCAGATCGGTACTGCCGCTGCGCGAACCGCGCCAGATCGGTTGGGTGGTCGTGCGCCACGCGGGCCGCGGGCCGGTAGAGCAGCCGCAGGCCATGCGCCGTGAGCCGGTAGCCGGCCTCGACATCCTCCCAGGCCGCGAAGGGAAACGCCGGATCGAATGGCTCCGCCGCCATCGCTTCCCGGTCGACCGAAAGGTTCGACGTGTAGAAGAAGTTGAACGGCACGTTGTCCTGATCCTCGATCAGGGCGAAGCCGAACTGAAGCCCGTGCTCGTTGATGTAGTCGAGAAAGGGCGTGCGACGCATCCGAGGATGCCAATCCGTCCTGCCGATCACTCCGACGCATCCTCCTGCGGATCGAATCTCCCGCGCGAGTTCTCCCTCCTGAGCCCGGGCATGGGCCGCCAACCATCCCGCAGCGGGGACGGTGTCGTCACCGAGAAAGGCCACCCACCGGCCACGAGCCGCCGCAACACCCCTGTTACGGGCCACGGCGGGTCCCCGGTTCGGCTGGTGCAGGACCCGAAGCCCGGTCCCGCCGGCGTCGCTGACGGCGGCCTGTGCGTCCAGCCAGGCCGAGGTGCCGTCCGAACTGCCGTCGTTGACCACAATCACCTCGAACCGCGGTCCCTCCTGCCGGTGGAGTGCGTCGATCACCTCACGGAGCGCCGGCAGGCGGTTGAAGGTCGGAATCACCACGCTCCACTCCCTCCATGACCTCTTCCAGCGTGCGCCGAACCAGCGCGAGTCCCTCCGGCAACATGGCCTCGAAACCTGAGCTTCCGAACAGCTCTTCGTCGCCCGGATAGGTCGGCACGACATAGAGCGGGAAGCGCTCGAAGATCTCACCATCCGGACGCCGGCGTCTCGCCTGGATCCGACGCCGGCGTTCGGCAGCGTCGTCGAGCCCGCGAATGATCGAAGACACGGCTCGTACCTGAGCCAAGGTCTGATCATCGACGATCGCAGGCACGCCATCAGGAAGTCCGCTGTGCGGCCGCGCGAAACGCCTCAGCCTGGTGCGGAGCGCGACGATGTACCGGAGCCGCTCCCATGCATCGCGCGCCCTGGAGCTCACGGCGGGCCTCCCTCTCTCACCGCCATCTCCGCCGACTCCAGTAGTGCCCGCGGCGAGAACACCGCCATAGCCGTCCATCGGAGCGGCGTACGGGTCGACGGCCAGTTCCTGACCGTGGGGGTTGCGGTTCGCGAGCAGGTGCTGGATGCGGGCGAGCAGCGTCGTCTGCACGACCGGCATCACTTGCGGCCACAGTTCGGCATCGTAGTTCTTGAATGCGGTGAGATAGGCGTTGCGCTCGAACAGGAGTCCACGGTTGGCATTCCCCAGCAGCTTGCTCGTGGCCATCGAGCGATGGTGCACGACCGCCCCGGGCGCCGACAGCACACGCTCACCAGCCGACCACAGGCGCCAGCCGAGATCGACATCCTCCAGGTAGGCGAAGTACGACTCGTCGAAACCGCCCGCCGCGAGGTAGGAGTCACGACGGACGATCATGTTCCCGCCGCATGGGAACAGCAGTTCACAGCCCTCCTCCGGCATCTCGATCGCGTCCAGCGGTCGGTGGTAGTCGAGTTGAAAGGCGTGGCCGTCGAAGGTCATCACGCCCCGGCCGAAGTCCAGTCGGTCGCCCTTCCAGTTGACGATGCCGCCCGAAACCGCGGCGACATCGGCCGGGGCGTCGGCCAACCCGGCAACCAGTTGGGCCAGCCAGTCCGGCCGGGGCCGGGTGTCGTTGTTGACCAGTACCAGCGCACTGGCGCTGCTTCTGTCCGCCAGTCGATTGTTCGCGGCACTGAAGCCGATGTTGGACGGGTTCGCGACCACGTCCACACGAGGATGGTTGGACCGGACCCAGGTCACCGTGCCGTCGGTCGAGCCATTGTCGAATAGGCAGACTCCTACCCGGACGTCGGCAACCTGCTGAGCCTCAAGTGCCGGCAGGAGGGTCTCCAGGTGGTGGCGACCGTTCCAACTCACCACCAGGACGTCGACGCTGTCGATCCGTTTCCGGCCGGCGGAAGACCCCGTGGTCATCTGCCAGCCGCCATCGCGCTCGCAAGACGCGTCCGAAACCAGCGCCGGAGCCGGAACCCGAGTTCGTCGGCCGGAGCCGCCGTAGAGGGCCTGAAGGCGAACTCCTCCTTCGTGGGATCGACGCGCGGAGAATCGAGGAAGGCCACCAGGGGCGCCAGACTACGCTCCCAGGAGAAGGTCGCCAGCGCCCGCTCCCTGCCGCGAAAGGCTCTCGCCTCGACCTCCGGTCCGCCGGCGACCAACTCAGCGAGACCCGCTCTCAGCGCTTCGACATCGCCGCACGGTGCCACGAGGCCGGCATCCCAGTCCTTCAGCAGGCGGGGCACGGTGCCGCCATCAGTGGTCAGCACCGGACAGCCGACCGCGAGGGCATCGACGAACCGGGTGCGCAGCGACAGATCGGTCTCCAGTCCCGGTCGATGGCAGGCCGTCAGCGCGTCAACGTCCCGCAACAGGTCGTAGCGCCGCTCGAATGGAACCCAATCGATAAAGCCGATCCGTTCCGGATCCTCACGCCTGCTTCGCGCCTCCACCTCTTCCAGCAGCCGTTGAGGTGCCTGCGCGCCCGGCGGCTGCCGAACAAACAGGAGACGAGCGTTCGCCGCGGGCAGCGCAGCGAAGGCCTGGAGGAGGGGCTCCGGGTCGTACCAGTCGTACAGGCCGCCGAACAACAGCCGCCGCTCGCCCGTGGCCCGCGGAGGCAGCAACGGTCGGTAGTCAGGCAGCGGATCCGGCACGCCGAACGGCGCCTCGACGATGAGGCCGGAGAGACTCGGATCATCGCGGTAGCGGTGGGGGTTCACCCGGCCCAGGGCAGTCAGGAAGCCCAGGTAGTAGGCGCGCTGTTCGGACGAGGAGCAGAGGAAGAAATCGCCCCGAGCGAGCTGATGAACCCAGGTCTGATGATCGTTCCGGTACGGATCGAGTCCCAGCGTGTCGAAGTGGGTCAGGTTCTCCACAAGGAATGGATCATAAAGATCGACCGCGGTCGGCAAGTCGGGCAGCTCGTGGAGCACGTTGTTGGCCAACTGTCCCTGGGCCACGGCGACATCGCAGTCCTCCAGCAACACCGCCAGCGGCGCGGAGTCGAATTCGCGCACTTCCGCCGACCCACTGCCGACGTCCGGCGATTCCCCGGAACGCCAGGGAGACACAAGGACGGTGCGGAACCCGAACTCGGGAAGGCGATGCGCCATCTCCAGGTAGCGGATTCCGATACCGGCCGCGCGTTCACCGAGCGCCTCGCTGCACACCAGGCCAACACGCGTCACCGGCCGACTCCTCTAGCTCTCACTCCCACTCCGAAAACGGGCCAGCCGTCAGCCATCGGAGCCGCGCAGCGACTGCAGGCGTTCACGCAATCGCCAGGCTCTCGTTGCTTTCATTGCCTCGATCTCGGCTTGCAGGTCCCGTTCACGACCGTGAAGCCTGTGGATCTCGGCTTCATGCTTCTCCTCCAGAGTCTGTAGCCGCTTGATCTCCGCACCGCGTTCTGAATGCGACGACTCCAGCTCACGCTCACGAGCCTGCAAACGCTCGATCTCCGCGCCGAGGTCCGAATGCGACGACCCCAACTCACGCTCGCGAGCCTGCAAGCGCTCGATCTCCGCGCCGAGGTCCGAATGCGACGACTCCAACTCACGCTCGCGGGCCTGCAAACGCTCGATCTCCGCGCCGAGGTCCGAATGCGACGACTCCAACTCACGCTCGCGGGCCCGCAAACGCTCGATCTCCGCGCTGAGGTCCGAATGCGACGACTCCAACTCACGCTCGCGGGCCCGCACTCGCTCCAGGTCCCGCTGACGTCCGCGAATCTGGGCGCGAGCCGCCTCGCCGGCCAGGACCGCCTGGCGGCGCATTCGAGTTACCGCTCGCGCCAGTGCATCCGGGCCGAGGTCCGTCGCGTGTTTACTCAGGACCTTCGCTTTCAGCGTCTCAAAGTCGGGGCGGGCAGAAGCCGCCCCACCAAGTGCATGACCTCCTGAGAGTTCGTCCGCCGCGCCGTCCAGGAAGTGCCGGTACTCGCACGTCGTGCGAGCGAGGTGGACGAAGCTCGATGAGCGCGACACGCGAATCAGCAGATCCCAATCCTCGAAGATCGGCAACTGAAGATCGAACGAGCCCGCCCGCTCCAGCGCTTCCCTCGTCATCAGAACCGTATGGAACGGAATGTAGTTGTCGAGGAGGAGGATCGTCCGATCGAAGTCCCGGCTGTACGGGAGGCGCCGGCTGCTCTCCCTCCAACCGCTCGTACTCGGTTCGTAGCAGACGACGGCCGCATCGCTGTAGGCGACATCCACACCGTCGCGGAGCATCGCAGTCAAGCTCTCCAGGTGTTCCGGCGCCAACAAGTCATCGTCGTCCAGGAAACCGATGCAGTCGCCAGTCGCCGCCTCCACGCCGGCCTGCGCCGCGGCCGACCGACCTCGATTCTCCGCGAAGTCAACGCGACGCACTTCGAACGGGAAGTCCTCCGCCACTTCGGGGCGCCGGCCGCCGTCGTTTACGAGAACGACCTCTACGTTCCGGTAGGTACTCAGCGCCAGACTGTTCAGTGCCTCCGCCAGCCGCCGGGGTCGGTTGTACGTCCGGACCACGATCGACACCCGGCGAGGCGACGTGACTGCGACCAGCGAAGGTGCACCGCCCAGGTACGCGATCAGTTGAGCCGGACTTCGGGTGGTGAAGTCACTCGCAGTCAACTGGCAGTAGCCCTCGGCGTAGCGGCATGAATCCGGCAGCGTGAGCGACCGGTAACGCCGCAGACCTCGACAGGAGCCCATGTAGTCGTGGCGTTCCAACTGGCTTCGATAGTGGGCCATCGCATCGACGACTCGGTCCAGCTCAGCCGTCACGTCGACGAGCAGATCGGGGTAGAAGGGGTGGTTTACCTCGTAGCAGAGAACCCGCAGCGCCAGGTCGCCGACGCTTGAGTCGTCGTCCTGGCTGGCAAGCTCTTCGCCCCCTTCCGTTCGTCCCCGCCTGCGGTTGATCAAGGCCTCGTGTAGCGCGCGAAACGTCGCCTGATGATCCGGCGTCACTTCGAGAGGTGATGGCGCGAGCAGCAGGTCCGGTCTGTGTTCCTGTAGCAAGGCCTCGATGTGGCTGGTCAGCCGGTCAAGCGAGGAAACGAGCGTGCCATCTCTCAAACCGCCGTCCGAGCCCGGATGCTCCACGCTGTCGATGCCGAGTACCTTGGCGGCCGCATCCGCTTCCGCCCTCCGCCGGTCGGCGTACTGTTCTCTCTTCCGCACCGCCCGAGCCGTCGCTCATGAAGGCACAGACGACCTTCGCGCCGGCCGCGGCGAGTTGCAGGATCAGGCCGCCGCACCCCAGCACCTCGTCATCGTAGTGGGGCGCCAGGACGAGTACCCGACGAGCCGTCAGGGATTCCGGCGCGGTCGGCGGCAGCGGCCGCTTGTGACCCGTCACGGCACCAGCCCGGTGCAGGGTTGCGCCGGGAGCAGGACCGGCCGGACGGGGCTATGGCGGTTCTCGTTCACGGCGCTTCCTGGATCATCGAACATGCTACCGGAGGCCGGGCTTTCCTCCGGTACACTCCGCGAACTCCGATGCTGCAGCGCAGGAAATCCCTGGTCGCCGACGCGCTGCGAAGTGCCCTTTCGCGCGCATTCGGAGTCGACCACGACCCGACCGTGGAAGTGCCGCCCCAGCGGCGGCTGGGGGACTTGGCCAGTCCCTGCGCGCTTCACCTCGCACGCGAGCTTCGCCAGGCGCCGCGGACGATCGCCGAACGCCTGATCGAGACTCTGGAACTGCCTTCCGGGTTCGATCGCGTCACCGTCGAAGGCCCGGGCTACGTCAACTTCCACCTCGACCGGACCGCGTTCGCGGCCGCGATGCTCGACGCGGTTCCCTTGCTGCCCTCGGCGACTGAGGGTCAACCCGCGAAGGTCATCGTCGAACACACGAACATCAATCCGAACAAGGCGGCGCACATAGGCCACCTGCGCAACGCGGTTCTCGGCGACGTCCTGGCGCGCGCGCTCCGCAGTCTCGGGCGCACGACCGAAGTCCAAAACTACATCGACGACACCGGCGTCCAGGTCGCCGACGTCGTGGTCGGCTTCCTCGATCTCCGGGGCTGCTCGGTGGCCGACATCGAAGCCCTGCCGGAGCCGTTCGACTACACCTGCTGGGATGTCTACAGCGAGGTCGGCCGGTGGTACGGGAGCGACGCGGAACGGCTCGAGCTCCGGCGACGCACCCTTCACGCCCTGGAATCGGGCCGGGGCCGGCGGGCGGAGGCCGGGCGCCTGGTCGCCAGACGGATCGTCAGCCGCCACCTCGCCACGATGGGCCGCCTCGACATCGACTACGACCTCCTGACGCGCGAAAGCGAAATCCTGCGCCTGGACTTCTTCGTCGCCGCCTTCGAGCAACTCAAGCAGAGCGGCGCCGTGCGCTTCGAGGAAACCGGCAAGAACGCCGGCTGCTGGGTCATGCCTCTCTCGGAGAGCCAGGAATTCCAGGGACTGGAGGATCCGGACAAGGTGATCGTACGGTCCGACGGCACGGTGACCTACGTGGGCAAGGACATCGCCTACCAACTCTGGAAGTTCGGCCTGCTCGGCCGCGATTTCGAGTACGCGCCCTTCCAGGGTGGACCTCGCCGGGATGGACCCTGCGGCGAAGGACCCCTGTGGGAAACCGGACCTGCTAGCGCCGGCTGCGGCACGGAACAGGCGCCGGCGTTCGGCGCGGCTGCCCGGGTGATCAACGTGATCGACGCCCGCCAGGCCTACCTGCAGCGGATCGTCCGCGCGGGTCTGGAAGCCCTCGGCCACACCCGCCAGGCCGGCGAGAGCATCCACTTCGCCTATGAGATGGTCGCCCTGTCCGCCCGCACCGCCGAACAACTGGGCTTCAGCGGCGACGCGGTGCTGGAGATGTCAGGTCGCAAGGGCATCGGCGTCAAGGCGGACGACCTGCTCGACCAGCTCGAGTCGAAGAGCCGGACCGAGATCGCCGCCCGTCGCGGCGACGGCGACACCGAGGGCACGGCCGACCGGGACGACGAGCTCCTGGCCCGCCAGATCGCGACCGCGGCGCTGCGCTTCTTCATGGCCCGGGCGACCACCACGCGGGTGATCGCATTCGACATCGACGAAGCCACGGCCTTCGAGGGCGAGACGGGACCGTACCTGCAGTACTCCATCGTGCGCGCGAGAAACATCCGCCGTCGCCTGGCGGAAGAGGGCCTGCCGCAGGAAGTCGGCGGACGCCGCGCAGCGCAACTCCCGTCCGAGGCCTGGCCCGACGACCTCTGGGACCTGGTGCTGCTCGCCTCGAGGTGCCAGGACACCGTCGAGCGCGCGGCAGCCACACTGGAGCTTTCCCTGATCGCCAGGCACACGGTCGACCTGGCACAGAAGTTCCACGCCATCTACCACCGGCATCCCATCCTGCACGAGAAGGACACCGATCTACGTGACGCGCGGCTTGCCGCCACGCAGATCTTCGTGCGCTCCCTCGAAGCCCTGGCCGAGATTCTCGGCGTTCCCCTGCCCGAGCGGATGTAGCGACGGCCCTGAGCTGTCAGTCCATCTGCTTGCGCAGCACCGTCGGGATGTCGTAGTCGTCGACGTTCCTCCAATTGGGTCCGAAGCCGCCCGGATCGATCTTGTGGCGCTCGGCCAGCAGGCGATCGCGAAAGTCTGCGTCGCCCGAGTCCTGGTCCTCGGCCGCGACCCCCTCGGAAGCCGTGTCCTCCGCCTGGCCGGCGGCGGAGAGACCATCCGGTGAATCCGCTGCCACGTCCGTCTCGACGCCCGCGGGCTGCGACTCCAGGCCGTCCATCCGAGGCTGCCGGTTCTCGGCGAAGCCGGTCGCGATCACGGTGACCTTCATCTCGTCTTCCATCGTCTCGTCGACCACCAGGCCGGAGATGATGTTCGCGTTCGAATCCACAGCCTCGGTGACCATGCGGGCCGCCTCGGCGACCTCGTGGAGCGTCAGCGAGTTGCCGCCCGTGATGTTGATCAGGCAGCCCCCGGCGCCTTCGATCGAGGCGTCCTCGAGCAGGGGCGAAGACACGGCGCGCTGAGCCGCCTCGAGGGCCCGGTTCTCGCCCGACGCCACGCCGGTACCCATCACCGCGATCCCCTGAGCGCACATGATGGCCCGCACGTCCGCGAAGTCGGCGTTCACCTCGCCCGGCATCGTGATCAGGTCGCTGATCCCCTGAACCGACTGGCGCAGAACATCGTCGGCGGTAAGGAAGGCCTCCGAGAGCACCGTACCCCGATCGACGAAGCTCAGCAGACGCTCGTTCGGGATGGCGATCACCGTGTCGACCGCCTTGTGCAGCTCTTCCAGGCCGCGCTCCGCGATCCGCATCCGACGCCGGCCCTCGAAAACGAACGGCTTCGTGACCACCGCGACGGTCAGCGCTCCGGCCTCCGCCGCCAGCGAACCGATGATGGGCACGGCGCCAGTGCCGGTCCCGCCGCCGAGTCCCGCCGCCAGGAAGACCATGTCGGCGCCGCCCAACACATCGAGGATCTTGTCCGTGTCCTCCAGGGCCGAGTTGCGACCGATGTCCGGGTCGGCCCCAGCCCCCAGGCCACGCGTGATCTTGCGGCCGAGCTGCAGCTTCGTCTCCGCCTCACAGCGGCGGAGCGCCTGCAGGTCCGTGTTTGCCGCGATGAACTCGATGCCGCTCAGCTTGCTGGCGATCATCCGGTTCACGGCATTGCCGCCGCCGCCGCCGACACCGACGACCTTGATCTTGGCCGGGCCGAAGCTCTCCTCGGAGGAAGTCGCCTCTTCGATCATCGGCTCCATCGCGGCCGGCTGCTGTTCTTCCATCAGAATCATGGCACTCTTCCTTTCGAACCCTCCGGTTCAGTAACTCAAGATCAGAGAAGATCGTTGAACATCTGGCGCAGGCTGCCCATCACCCCGCGCACTCCGCGGGTGGACGCCTGACGTGCAAGCGGTAAACGGGCCTGCTCTCCGGCGACGGCGTAGCGCACCAGACCGGCCGCGGTAGCCCACGTCGGATCAGTAAGGCCCTCGATTTCGCTGACCAAACCGATCGGCACCCCGTACCGCGCGTCGCACGAGAAGAACTGCTGGGCCAGTTCCGGCAGACCGGCCAGCTTCGAACCGCCGCCGGTGAGGACGACTCCGGCCCGAAGCTGATCGGCGCAGCCCGCTTTCTCCATCTCGACCTGGACGAGATGGAACATCTCCTCGGCGCGCGCCTGCAGGATCTCGGCGAGCCGCGCCCGCGCAATCGTCCGGCTCGCGCCTCCCCCCACGGTCGGCACCGCGACTCCCTCGCTGCCGTCAACCAGGCCGGAGAGGCAGCAGCCGTCGCGAAGCTTCAGCGTTTCGGCGCCGGCGAAGGAGGTTCGCAGCACGGATGCCAGGTCGGCCGTGAAGTGGCTCGCACCGAACGGGAGGACGCCGCTGTGTTGAACCTCCGCCTGGTGGAAGAAGGCGAATCCGCAGGTGCCGGACCCGATCTCCAGCATCAGAACGCCGAGTTCGCGTTCATCGGGGAGCAGGACCGCTTCCGCCGTCGCCAGCGGCTCGAACACGACCTCCGCCGCTTCCACGCCGGCCTGGTTCAGGCACCGGACCAGCGTCCTCGTTCGCGGCGCGTGCCCCATGACCAGGTGAACCTTGGCCTCGAGACGGCTGCCCAGCATCCCTTGAGGGTCGGCGATGCCGCCGTGGTCGTCGACGGCGAACTCCTGTGGGATTGCGTGCAGGATCTCGCGGTCGGGAGGAAGCGGCACGTCCCGGGCGGCGTTCAGGACCAGATCAATGTCGGCGCGGGCTATGCCTCGGTCGCTACCGTCGATGTAGGCCGTGCCGTGACTGTTCGCGGAGCGCAGATCGCTGCCGCCGACACCGACAAAGGCCCGGGAGATCTCGGTTCCCGCCATCGCTTCGGCCTCCTCGGTAGCCCGCCGCAGCGACTTGACCGTCGCCTCGACGTTCACGATGTGGCCCTTGAGCGTGCCGCGGTTGGGCGCCTTGCCAACCCCCACGACCTTCAGGCCGGGCGCCCCGTCGATCTCGGTGCGCTCGACGATCAGCACGGCGACCTTCGCCGAACCGACATCGATGGCTACCAAACGCGTGTCCGTTTTCGGCATCGTCTCGTCCTCCCCTGCTAAGAGGGATCTCCACCCTTCACCCCGTCGGCGGAACCGCCGCTACCCGGCGCTTCCGTCGACAGCACTATCCGGTCCCTGAACCGCAGATCGACGACTTCGGGATCGCTGTGTTCCCTGATCGCCACCTCGAGCAGCTCGAACACCGAGCCCTTCGCGGTCAGATCCCTTTCGCGGACCAGGACGGTCGCCGGCCGGCCGCTGCGCTCGAACAGATAGTCGTCGTCGTCGCTCAGTACTCCGACCGCGAACACCTCGCGGCCCCAGGCGAACGACTTCACCTCGCTGGACACGTCGATGGCCCGTTTCAACGTCCGCGCGAGCACTTCGCCCGAGACGTCCCTCGAAGCGAGTCCCGTGACACCGGGATTCCGCGCCGGACTCTCGCCGACACGCTCCCCGAGCAGCGCGCTCTGAATCGACACCCGAATCAGGGCGCTCCCGGCGCCGGGGGCTGGACCGCCGCCGCAGAGATCGGCGGCGCGCTCGCAAGCCACGATCGCCCTGCCGTCACGATCAATGATCCAGGACCGATCTCCCGACTCGAACACCGCCGCCGGCTCGTGTTCCACGATCCGTACATCGAGCTGGTCCGGCAGGTTCTTCACCAGCTTCGCTTCCCGCACCCACTCATGCTCGAGCCGCGCCGCGGCGTCCTCCAGGGAGAGCAATGGCAGGTTGCGTCCCACCAGGCCGGCAAGTCGGGCGCGTACCCACTCCTCGGACACCCGCGCCCCTGTCTCCACCGCGATATCGGGCTTCAGCTTGAACGCCGGCGCCGTCGCCAGCCAGACGCCAACCGCCACGACCGGCGCCACGCCCAGAAGAACCTTGGAAACGCCCATCGCAAACCAGACGACGGGCCGCGGGCGACGACGGCGCACGAGCCGGCGCACGACGAAGGGTCCCCCGGTTCTGCCGCGGCTCATGTTCCTTCCTCCCCGTCGGCCACGAGCAGTCGGGCCAACCGGTAGATGTCCCCGGCGCCGAGAGTGAGAATCATGTCTCCCTCGCGGACCGCCGAGCCGAGGCGCTCGGGCGCCATGTTCCAGGGACCGCAACCACGGACGCTGGGGTGGCCACTGCCGGAGGCGGCCGCCACGACCAGGCTCCCGTCCACCCCCGGGAGCGGCTTCTCACGGGACGGATAGATGTCGGTGACCAGAGCGTTGTCAGCCAGCAGCAGGGCGCGGCCGAAGTCGTCCGCCAGGTCCCGCGTCCGGCTGAACAGGTGCGGCTGAAAAACGGCGTGAAGCCGCCGCGGCCGGCCCCCTTCCGGCCCGAGATCCAACACCTCGCGAGCGGCCCGCAGCGTCGCCTCGACCTCGGTCGGGTGGTGGGCGTAGTCGTCCACGACGGTCGCTCCCCGCCAACAACCGACGAGCTCGAAGCGCCGGTGGACGCCCGAGAAGCCGGAAAGCGCTTGAGCGGCCGTGTCGAAGTCGAGCCCGACAGCGCGGGCCGCGGCCACCGCGGCGAGCGCGTTCAGGACGTTGTGTCGGCCAGGCATCGGCAGTGCGAGCGCACCGAGGCGACCCGCGCCCGAGTCGACGACCTCGAAGCGCACGCCGGAGACAGTGGGCTCGAAGTCGCGGGCCCGCAGGTCTGCCTCCGAGTCGAAGCCGTAGGTCACGATGCGCCGGTCCGCGAGGCGGGGCAGCATGTCCCTCAGGTTCGGATCGTCGACGCAGGCGATGATCTGACCGAAGAAGGGAACCCGGCTGGCGAAGCGCACGAAGGCGTCCTTGATGTCGGCCAGGTCGCGGTAGGTGTCCAGATGATCGACGTCGATGTTCGTGATCACGGCGATCACCGGCGCCAGATCGAGGAAGCTGCGGTCGAACTCGTCCGCCTCCGCGACCAGGTAGTCGCTCTTGCCGTGGCGCGCTCCCGTGCCGGTCACCCGAAGCCGGCCGCCGACGACGACGGTCGGGTCGAGGCCAGCGTCGGTCAGCACACTGCCCACGAGCGACGTCGTCGTCGTCTTGCCGTGCGTACCCGCCACGGCGATGCCGTACTTGAGCCGCATCAACTCGGCCAGCATCTGGGCTCGGCGCACAATCGGAACGCCGCGCCGGCGCGCCTCAACGACCTCTTCGTTACCGGAGGGAACGGCAGAAGACACGACGACCAGGTCGGCGTGCTCCACGTTAGAGGCCGAGTGGCCGACGAAGACGAACGCGCCGAGCTCGACAAGCCGCTGCGTGGTCTCGCTCGCCTCCAGATCGGAGCCGCTGACGCCCAGGTCGTAGTTCAGCAGGACCTCGGCGATGCCGCTCATTCCGGCGCCGCCGATACCGACGAAGTGGATCCGTTCGAGGCCCGCGGTGCGCAGGAACAGCGGCATCAGGGCCTCCTCCCGCCAGCGGAGGCGTCCGCGATCGCGCAGACGCGCTCCGCGACGATCCGTGCCGCATCGCCCCGCCCGTGGGCGCGCGCCGCCCGAGCCATGGACGACAGCCGTCCTCGATCCGCGACCAGGCGCCCGCATCGCTCGGCGGCCGCCGAGCCCCGCAGATCGTCCTGCTCGACCATGATCGCCGCCCCCGCGTCGACCATCGCCTGCGCGTTGCCGCGCTGGTGCCCCGCCGCCAGCGGCAGCGGCACGTAGACCGCCGGCCGACCGGCCGCGGCCACCTCGGCCACCGTCACCGCACCCGCCCGCGAGACGATCAGGTCGTGAGCCGCCATCGCGCCGGCCGTGTCCTGACCGTTGCTCGAAGCGACGGCGCCTCCAGACTCAGGTAGCGGTCCCGGGTGTCGTCGACTCGGGAAGGTCCCGACTGGTGCGTCACCTCGATGGCTGCCCGTCGGGAGGCCCGGGCGAACAGGCCCGGCAGTCGGCGATTCAGAGCATCCGAGCCCTGGCTGCCGCCGAGTACCAGCACCCGCGTCCGGTCGCCCTCGAGCCGTGGCTCGCCGACCAGGCAAAAGGCCCTGCGCACCGGAACCCCGACCAGCCGGGCCTCGCACGCCAACTGCTGCGCGGCGGATTCGAAGGCAGTTCCCGCTTCCGTGGCAAACCGCGAGAGCAGCCGGTTCGCCGCGCCGCTCTGCGCGTTCGGTTCGAGCAGATAGAGGCCGGTTCCGTTCAGTCGAGCCCCCAGCGCGGCCGGGGCGCAGGCGTAGCCACCGGTGGCGAACACGACCGCCGCACCGAGCCGGCGCAGCAGCACGGCGGCACGCAGCGCGGAACCCGCCAGTACACCCAGGGCGATCGCTCGCGCCAGGGCGCCGCGGTCCACGAATGCCCGCGCCGGCAGCGGTCTGAAGTCCAGTCCGGCCGCGGCAACCAACCGTTCTTCGAGACTCCGCCCGCGTCCGATCCACGCCGTGCGCCAACCGAGGCTCCGCAGTTCCTCGGCCACTGCCAGACCCGGGAACACATGGCCGCCGGTTCCACCACCGGAGAAGACCACCGAGGGACGGCGAGTGGGAGTGCTCATCCATGCTCCGAAACGCTCAGGAGGAGGCCGCACGCGACCAGAGTCATGACGAGGGAGGAGCCGCCGTGCGAAAGGAACGGCAGCGGCGTGCCGGTGACCGGGACCAGCCCGACGGTGACGCTGATGTTGACGAGCGCCTGGATCAGCACGGCCGAGGTCAGTCCCCAGGCGAGAAACCGGCCGAAGTTGTCCGGGGCCTTGTGTCCGGCCACGTAGCCCCGCCAGGCAAGAACGACAAAACCGGCCAGGACCGCGGCGGCTCCGATCAACCCCAACTCCTCGCTGACGATCGAGAAGATGAAGTCGGAACTCGCGAGCGGCAGGAAGTACAGCTTCTGGGCGCTCTCCCCCAGACCCTGCCCGGTCACGCCGCCGGAGCCGATCGCGATCAGCGACTGGAGCACCTGGAAGCCTTTGCCCGACGGGTCGGTCTCCGGTGAAAGGAAGCCCAGCACCCGCTCCACGCGGTAGGGCTCCGACCAGATGAAGAGCCCGAGGAGCGCCGGGAACACGAGCAACCCGGGCACGAGCCAGCGCCAGGACAGACCCGCGAGAAACAGCATGATCGCCGAGATCCCGAGAATCAGCGCGGCGCTGCCGAAGTCCGGGGCCTGCAGCACGAGCAGGGTCACCAGCCCGACGGCGACTCCGCACGGCACCAGGACCCGGGGCTGACTGACCCCCTCGGGACAGCGGTGAATCTGGTAGGCGAGAAAGAGGATGACGGCGACCTTGGCTAACTCCGACGGCTGGAACGTCACCGGTCCAAGGGACAGCCACCGGCTGCTGCCGTTGATCGGCGGCGAGGCCAGCACGATGCCGAGCAGCCCGAGCGAGACGCCGAGGCCGGCGTATATCAACCACGGCCTGGCCCAGCTCCGGTAGTCGATGTTCATCAGCACCAGCATCGCGCCCAGGCCGACGATCGCGGCCGCCAACTGGGTGACGAACTGCCGCTTGAAGCCGCCGTCGGGATCGGGGGGGTTGGCCGAATAGACCATGACCAGGCCCCCGACAACCAGCAGGACGACGACGGTGAAGAGCACCTTGTCCATGGCGAGCTTCCTAGCCATCGCGGCCCCTTTTCCCGGCGGCCGCCAGGGCCTTGACCTGACGCTCGAACTGGCGGCCACGGTCGGCGAAGTCCTCGAACTGGTCGAAGCTGGCGCACGCCGGCGAGAGCAGCACGCTCTGTCCGCTGGCCGAGGCTGCGGTCGCCGCCTCGACCGCCCGTTCCAGCGAGCCGCAGCAGTGACACGCGGCGCTCTTTGGCAACACGGAGGCGATCGCCTCGGCGGCCTCGCCGATCAGGTATACCGCGGCCGCCCTTGTCGCCGCCATCGCGGCGAGCTCGGCGAAGTCGGCACCCTCTCCCTTGGCCCGGCCACCCAGAATCAGGTGAACTGAGCCTTCGCCGAAACCGGCCAGCGCCTGCGTGGACGCGGCGGGATTCGTTGCCTTCGAGTCGTTGTAGTAGCGGACGCCTTCTACCACGTCGACCAGTCGCATCCGGTGGGGCAGAGCCCCGAAACCGCGAAGACCCGGCGCGAAACCGTGCGGGTCGGCGCCGACAGCGGACGCGAGCAGCGCGGCCGCCATCGCGTTCTCCACGTTGTGCAACCCATCCAGCGCCAGATCGTCGAGCCGGAACAGCTCGCGCCGAACGTCGGGCCCGACCTCGATCACGCGATCACGATCGAGGTAGCAGCCGTCCTCGACCTGACGAAGACGCGAGAAAAAGCGCCGCCTGACCCTGGCCGATGCCCCCTCGCTGTCGCTCCCGAGCCGTCGCGCTTCGGAGTCGTCGCCGTTCACCACGGCGATGTCTCCGCCCGCCTGATTGCCGAAGATGCGCGCCTTCGCAGCCGCGTACTCCGCCACGCCGTCGTAGCGGTCGAGATGGTCGGGGCTGATGTTCAGAAGCGCCGCCGCCCGGGGACGGAACCGGTCTATGGCCTCGAGCTGGAAGCTGGAGAGTTCGACGACGAACACGCGCCCGGGCGGTCCCTCGACGCGAGCGGAGAGCGGAGTGCCTATGTTGCCGCAGACCTCGACCGGGTAACCCGCCGCCTCGAGCAGGGCGCCGGTGAGCGCGGTCGTCGTGCTCTTGCCGTTGCTGCCGGTGATCGCCACCACCGTCGGCGCGGCCGACACCTCCAACAGGCGGTAGGCGAGTTCCACTTCGGCCAGAACCGGCGTCTTCGCCGACCGGGCGCTCCGCAGCAACGGCCGGTTCGGCGGCACGCCTGGGCTCAGGACGACGGCGTCGAGATCGGACGGGAGCGCGGCCTGCTCGTTCAGCAACGTCTCGACCCGTCCGGTCCGCAGGAGTTCCCGCGCCTCGGACCCCAGATCGGCCGCCGAACGGCCATCTGCGGCGGCCACGCGGACACCACGATCGCTCAGTGCCCGCGCCGCCGCGACGCCGGAAAGGCCCAGCCCATAGACCAGCGCTCTCCGCCACGCGGAAACCGGCGGCGCCGGGGTCGGGGACATGCTGCTGCTCGACTCGACCAACGCGTCTACCTCAACTTGAGCGTCGACAGCCCGAGAAAAGCGAAGAGCACGGCGAGAATCCAGAACCGCACGATGACCTGGTTCTCGCTCCAGCCGCGGAGTTCGAAGTGATGGTGGAGCGGCGCCATGCGCAGGACGCGGCGCCCGGTCATCTTGTAGGACGCCACCTGGACGATCACGGACAGCGCTTCCAGAACGAACAGCCCGCCGACCAGTACCAGCAGCAGCTCCTGCTTGGAGAGCACAGCAACCGCGCCGATCGTGCCGCCGATCGCGAGTGAGCCGACATCGCCCATGAACACCTGCGCCGGATGGGCGTTGAACCACAGGAAGCCGAGGCTGGCCCCGACCAGGGCCGAGCAGATGATCGCGACCTCGCCCGCCCCCGGAACGTAGGACACCTGCAGGTAGCCCGCGGCGATCGAGTTGCCCGCGATGTAGGCGAAGATCGCGTAGGTCGCCGCCGCTACCAGGGTGGCGCCGATCGCCAGGCCGTCGAGCCCGTCGGTGAGGTTCACCGCATTCGAGGAACCGGCGATGAGGATGGCGACGAAGGGAATGTAGAACGGCCCGAGTTCGATCAGCAGGGTCTTGAAGAACGGGAAACTCAGGTTCAGGTCGAGATCCGTCAGACCGACCAGGCCGGCGCCGAGCGCCGCGCCCACGGCAAGCTGCAGGCCGAACTTCGCCTTCATGCCCAGGCCCTTGTTGTGGCGCCGCCGGACCTTGAGCAGGTCGTCGACGAAGCCGACCGCGCCGAGTGCGATCGTCGTGCCGACCGCGAGCCAGACGTAGACGTTGGACAGGTCCGCCCACAGCAGCGTAGGCACGATCACCGCCGTGAGGATGAGCAGGCCGCCCATCGTCGGGGTGCCAGCCTTGCTCTTGTGCCGCTCCGGGCCCTCCTCGCGGATCGTCTGTCCGATCGAGAGGCGCCGCGCGGCGCGAATGAAACTGGGACCCAGTGCCAGGCTGAGCAGGACACCCGTTACCGCGGCGCAGGCGCAACGGAAGGTGATGTACTGGACGACGTTGAAGGGCGCCATCGTCTCGCCCAGCGGCAGCAGCAGGTCGAGCAGCATCAGTTCGGCCTCTCCTGCCGCAGCGCCCCGACGACGTGCTCGAGGGCCGAACCGCGCGAACCCTTGACGAGGACGACGTCGCCGTCCCCGATCAGGGCCGGCGTGCCGGCGCTCGCGGCCTGCGCGTCCTCGAACCAGACGGTCCGCGCGCCGCCCTCGGCCGCGGCCGCGACGAGATCGTTCGTCAACCTGCCGACGCCCACGACCAGGTCGAACCCCAGATCGGCGGCGGCCCTGCCGAGTTCCCGGTGGTAGCGACGCTCGGCGCTCCCGAGTTCGAGCATCTCCCCCAGGATCGCCACGTGGCGCCGGCCGTCGAGCTGCCGCGCGGCCTGAAGCGCAAGCTGCGCGGCCTCCGGGTTCGAGTTGTACGAGTCGTCCACCAGGGTCGCGCCCGAGGACAGAGCGACCACCTCGCCCCGCCCGGCGGCGGACGTCGGCCGTCGAGCGGCCGCGGCAACGTGCTCGATCGGCACGCCGAGGCGCAGGGCGCAGGCCGCGGCGGCCAGGAAGTTCTCCACGTTGACCCTGCCGTGCAGAGGCAGCTCGACGATCGCGGACTCGGCGCCCCGTCGAAGCAGGAAGCGCGTTCCCGGCTCCGCGTCCAGCGGCTCGAGCTCGCGCGCCGACACCTCGGCAACGGGAGTCTTGCCGACCGCGGGCTCCACTTCGTACCAGACGACACGCTCGGCCGCCCCGGCTCCACCGCTCTCCGGAGATGCGGCCAGGTATCGCTCAACGAGGCCCACGACGTGCGGGTTGCCGGCGTTCGCGACGATGATGCCGTCGGGAGCAAGGCCCTCGAGCAGCTCCGCCTTGGCCCGCGCGATCGCCTCCACGCCCGCGGCTGCGCCACCCTCCCGCTCGAAGCCGGCGAGGTGCGCCGGACGGACGTTCGTGAACACCGCGACGTCCGGCCGGCCCAGCCGGCTGACCGCGGCCAGCTCGCCGGGTACCGACATCCCCATCTCGGCGACCAGCCACTCGCAGTCCTCGTCCACGGCAAGCAAGGTGAGCGGAAAGCCGAGCAGGTTGTTCAGATTGCCCGGACTCTTGTGAACCCGCCAGCGCTCGGCGAGCAGCAGAGCGAGCAGGTCCTTGGTCGTCGTCTTGCCGGCCGAGCCGGTCACCGACGCGACCCGGGTCTTCAGCCGTCTGCGATGGTCCCTGGTCAGATCGTGGAGCGCGGCGGTCACGTCGTCGACCCGGACCTGGCAGCCACCCGCGTCGTCGACCGGCGCGGCGACCACGGCCGCCGCTGCACCCGCGGCCAGGGCGTCGGCCACAAAGCGATGGCCGTCGGTCCGCTCACCCGGCAGCGCGAAGAACAGCTCGCCGCCCTCGACCCGGCGCGAGTCGATCGCCGCGCCCCGGTAGCAGGCCCCCGGTTCAACCTCTCCGATCAGGCAGCCGTTCATCATCCTGACCGCATCAGCTAGGGGCCGTCTCACCCTCGAACTCCCGGTTCAGTGCGTCCAGGGCCGCCTCCGCCTCATCCCGGTCGCGAAAGGGCACCTTGAGGTCGCCAATGGTCTGTGTCGCCTCGTGGCCCTTGCCGGCGATCAGGACCGTCCAGCCGGGTTCCCCGCCCGCGACCGCCACGGCGCGCCTGATCGCCGCGCGCCGGTCCCCGACGACTTCGTAGGCGCGACCCCGAACGGCGTCGAGGCCGGCAACGATCGCCGCATGGATGAGTCCCGGTTCCTCGCTTCGCGGGTTGTCGTCGGTGACGATCGCGAGATCCGCGAGTTCTCCCGCCGCTCGCCCCATCAGTTCCCGCTTGCCGCGGTCGCGATCCCCGCCGCAGCCGAACACGACGGCGATGCGCCGATCGCTGAGTTCCCGCACCGCCGCGAGGGCGGCGCGCAGCCCTCCGTCCGTGTGGGCGTAGTCGACCAGCACCGGAAAGTCCTGAGCCCTGTTCACCGGCTCCAGCCGTCCCGCGAGTGGCGGCTGGGCGGCCACCGCGTCGCGAATGGCTTCGGTGGAGACGCCCAGAGCACAGGAGGCGGCAACCGCCGCGGTCAGATTCTCGAGGTTGAACCGGCCCAGAAGACGGCTGTGCAGCGCGATCGTCCCCGCGGGCGTCTCGACCTCGGCGCGAATCCCGGCGAGATCGAGCTCGGCGCAGACCACTCGCACCTCGGCGGCCGGGCTTCCGGAAGCGCTGAACCGCACAACTCGGTTGCCGTCCCCGAGTTCCGCCGCCAGGCGACGGCCGTGTTCGTCGTCGACATTGAGGATCGCCCTGCCGCCCGACCGGAGGAGCGCGAACAGGCGGCACTTGGCCTCAAAGTAGGCCTCGAGCGACGGGTGGTAGTCGAGATGGTCCCTGGTCAGATTGGTGAACACGGCGGCATCGAACTCCATGCCGTTCATCCGCCCCTGGTCGAGGGCATGGGACGAGACCTCGATCGCCGCCGACCGTGCGCCCAGGTCCACGGCCCGGCGCAACATCCGGAACAGATCGCTGCTCTCAGGCGTGGTGCGGTCCTCGGCCGCCCGGCTCAGGGACTCGAAGGCCGACGGCGCCGCACCTGGCCGGTGGACAGTGCGGCCGAGTGTTCCCACCACGGCCGCGGACCGACCTGAACGGGTCAGACAGGCGCCAATCAACTGGCAGGTCGTGCTCTTGCCGTTCGTCCCGGTGACGCCGACGGTCAAGAGCTCCCGTTCCGGATGGCCGTAGAGCCGCGCAGCCACCTGCCCCATGCGGGCGCGGGGATCGTCGACCTCCAGCCACGGTACGCTGGACGCCGCGGGAGGCGGGCCGAACGCCAGGACCGCAGCGGCGCCCCGCGCCACGGCGTCCGGAGCGAAGACGCGACCGTCGTGGAGTTCGCCTCGCCAGGCGACGAACACGTCGCCGCCCACAACACGCCGGGAGTCGTGCTGGACGCCCGTGACTTGTGTGTCGGCGGCGGCGGCGCCCAGCGGTGACCGCAGCGGCAGGTCGGCGATCGCGTCGCCGAGTCTCATCAACCCGAAGCCTTCGCCGTCCACAACTCGCCTTCCGTCTCCGTGTCCTCCCCCTTGTCGTCCTCTTCGCCGGCCGCCTTGGCGACCTTGACCTCCGCCGGCTCGGCCGGCCGCAACCACACCGGCTGGCTCCAGCCCATCGGCTGACGTGAAGGCGTCGCACCGAGGTAGAACAACGCCTCGCTGACGATGCGCTGGAAGGCCGGCGCCGCGACTTCGCCGCCACCGGTCGCGACGGTCGGCTCGTCGATCATCACCAGGCAGACCAGTCGGGGCGCCCGGGCCGGAGCGATACCCACGAAACCGGCGACGCGCCCGGTCTCCGAGTAGCCGCCCGAGTCCGACTTCTCCGCTGTCCCCGTCTTGCCCGCTACCCGGTAGCCGGCGATGGCGGCCTTGCGGCCGGTACCGCTGACGACGACTTCCTCGAGCAGACGGACCACCTGGTACGCGGTGGACTTGGAGATCACGCGCCGGCTACGACCGGTGGGGCGCACGTCGACCGTCTCGCCGTCGCGCTCCAGCGCTTTGACGATGTAGGGCTGGTTCCACGTCCCCCCGTTGGCAATCGCCGCGTAGGCGTTCGCGAGCTGGAGGGGCGTCACGGCCAGGCCGTGACCGAACGAGGCATAGGCCGTCGTCTCGATATCCCACACCCTTAGCGGCACGATGCCCGGATGCTCCCCACCGATGTCGATGCCGGTCGCGGCACCGAACCCGAAGGTCGCGATGAGCTGCTGAAGCGTCTCGCCTCCGACCAGTTGGCCGGCCTTGATCGCGCAGACGTTGCTCGACTTGGCAATCGCCGTGCGGAAGGTGAGTTCCGGGAACGGCTTGTGGTCCCTGATTCGCGCCTTGCCGACGCGAATGAAACCGTTGCCGCAGTCCATGATCTGGTCGGCGTGAACCACCTGCCGCTCGAACGCTCCCGCCGCCGTGATCGTCTTGAACGTGGAGCCCGGCTCGTAGGAATCCTGGATCACCCGGTTCCGGCGCTCGTCGGGCCCGAAATCGCCGAACTGGTTCGGGTCGAACGCCGGATAGGAGGCCATCGCCAGCACCGCCGAATCCTCTGGCGCCAGAATCACCACGTTGCCCGCCTTGGCCTTCCACGACTCGATCGTCTCGCGCAGGACCCGCTCCGCCAGGTGCTGGATCGTCGCGTCGATCGTCAGGTGAAGGTCCGCTCCCGCCTTCGGTTCGCCCAGCGAACCGGCGACGACGACCAGCCGCTGCTGGCCGTCCCGAAGCACGTGCCGGCTGACCGCCTCGCCCGCGACCTCGTCGTCGTACCGGAGTTCGAGCCCCGCGAGGCTGCGGTCCGTACCGACGAAGCCGAGTACATGCGCCATCAGCGAGCCCATCGGGTACTCGCGCTTGCTCTCCGCCAGGAAGTAGAGGCCCGGAAAGGCGGTCAGATCGATCCCGTCGGCCACGTCGCGGTCGAGCTTCCGCGCCAGCGGCACATGCCCCGACTTCTGCAACAGCGCCTCGATCCTCTCCTCGGAGCGGCCCACCAGCGGTGCAATCGTCGCGGCCAGCGACGCCGGATCGTCCACCTTGGCCGTTTCGGCATAGAGCGTCCGGGTCTCGACCGACACCGCCATCGTCCTGCGCCGCGCGTCGTAGATCGTCCCGCGCTTGGGGTTCAGAACGACTTCGCTGCGCTGCTGCCGCGCCGCGCGCTCCCGGTACGTGTCGGCGTCCCGAATCTGCAGATCCAGGAGCCGCCAACCGATCGCGCCCATCCACACACCGGCAAACGCGACCAGGATGACCAACCTTCCGAAGTAGCGCCGCCGGACGCCCCTGGCGCGAGGTCCGAGGGCGTTCACTGCGCGGCCTCCGACACCGTTCCGGCCCGGACCAGGGAGGCACTCTCCGAGTTCAGGAAGATCATCTGGTCCAGCGTCGGTGGCGCCATGCCGAGTTGCTCCAGGGCCAGCGCCGACAGCCGCTCAGGCCGCGTGAGCCGAGTGGCTTCCAACTCGAGCAGACGCTCTTCCTGGAGCAGATCCTCCAGGCGCTGTTCGAGCGCTTCGATCCGGTAGCCGGCCTCGAGGCCCTGTTCGTGCACCCAGGTGTAAGCGAACACCGCGGCGGCGAACGGCAGGACGATCGCGACCAGCCGCCACAAGCCGCGGAGCCGGCCCGGATCGCGCTGGCGCACGAGGAAGGGATTCGCGATTTCCTTGCTGACGCTGTAACCGGTCTTCACAATTCACGAATCCCGTCTGTACCGCTACAGCCTCCGGGCCGCGCGCAAGCGGGCGGACCGCGACCGCGGGTTGTACTGCACCTCGCTCGGCTGCGGTCGGATCGGCTTCTTCGTCATCAGTTCGATCAGCCGCGTTTCGGCGAACGGACGCCCGGTGATCGGATCGACCTCGCCACGGGCGTTCGCCCGAAGCCGGTGCTTGACGATCCGGTCTTCCAGGCTGTGGTACGAGATGACGACCAGCCGGCCGTCCTGCTCGAGCAGATTCACCGCCCGCTCGAGGGACGCCCCCAATCCGGACAGCTCCTCGTTGACCGCGATCCGAAGCGCCTGGAAGGTCCTCGTCGCGGCATCGATCGACCGGCCCCCGGGCACGCGGCGGCCCCGCCTCACCCTGGAGGCCCCGACCGTCTCGTGAACCAGATCCCGTAGCTCGTCCGTCGTCTCGATCGGACTGCGGCGACGACGTTCCACGATCGCTCTGGCGATCCTGCGCGCCTGACGCTCCTCGCCGTAGTCGCGGAGCACGGTCTCCAACACGCTCTGGGATTCAAGGTTCACGATGTCCCTCGCTGTCGTCGTTGCCGATCGAGTCGATTGATCCATCCGCATGTCGAGCGGACCCGAGTGCCGGAAACTGAAACCGCGACCCGGCTGGTCCAGTTGCAATGACGAAACGCCGAGGTCGGCGAGGATTCCCGCCGGCTTCCCGATGCCCGCCGCGGCCACGACCTCGTCGATCGAATGAAAGTTGCCGTGCACGAGAAGGACTCGCGAACCGAACTCATGCAGCCTTCGCCGGGCGTGCTCCAGGGCTTCTTCATCGCGGTCGATGCCGAGCACACGCGCGTCGGGGAAGCGTCCGAGGAGCTCCGCGGAATGACCGCCAAGGCCGACCGTGCAGTCGACGAACCAGCCGCCGCGTTCGGGAGCGAGAAAGCCCAGGGTCTCGCCGACCAGAACGGGCTGGTGCCGGAGTTTCTGGCCGTCGCCATCCACATCACTTGACATCCCTGTTGCGAGACGCATTCAGCGCCTCGAGATCGTCCGTCAGTTCGTCCAGGTCGTCGTCAGTGAACGGATCCGCGTTCAGGTCGCTTTCCATCCGCTCGAGGTTCCAGACCTCAAGCCGGTCCGGGCGACCGAAGATGACGACTTCGCCCTCGATCCCCGCCGTGGCGCGCAACTTCGCCGGAACCATCAGTCGCCCCTGGGAGTCGAGTCGGCTCTGCTGGCCGAAGTAGCTGACCCGGGCCTCCCACTTGCGACGCAGCCTGTGAGTCGCGGGCAGGCCCGCCATTCGCTCTTCCTCCTGTTCCCAGAGCCGCAGGGGGTAGAGCCAGGCGCAGTCGCCCTTCAGCGAAGTCGCGAAGATGTCGGGGCCGAAACGCTCCTGCAACGGGCGCAGGAACACGCTTGGGACCTTCAGGCGGCCCTTGGCGTCGATCTTTGCTAGTGCATGCCCTCGGAACATCGCAACGTCCTGAAGGGTCAGGTGGGCCCCAATACCCACAAAACCTGACACTCAGACGGGCGACGTTACCACTTTTGGGCCATTTCTGTCTACTTCAGACCACTTTGCTCCACCCAACCGGGACCGAAGGCCGCGACGACCACGCGAAGACGCTGGACGACAACCGGACGCGAGCGACCGGCTGAAACGTCAGGGTTGCCCGTCGGCCTCCTCGGCCGTTTCGGCGGAGGACTCCTCGGCCGCTTCGCCAGGAGATTCCTCGACCTCCGGCGCCTGGGCTCCGGGAGCGAACGGGGCGAGCAGTCCCAGCGCGTCCGCGTCGAGCGAAGGCGACTCGACGGGCCGGTATCCCTTCGCTTCTTCGGGAAGCCGCTCGACGATGTAGGCGGCATCGGCGAGTTCGGTCATGTAGAGGTCGTACTCCTCGGAGAACAGCCGGTTCCGTTCTTCCTGCTGGATCGCGTCGCGCACGTCCTCGAACGGCTGGACAGTCGCCGGCGTACGCTCCAGCATCTTCAGAACATGCAGACCGCCGCGAGCCGCGGTCGCTTCGGCAACACCGTCGACTTCGAGCTCCCAGGCAACGGCATCGAGGGCGGGCGCGAGATCGCCCGCCGTGACCCAACCGACATCGACGGCCGTGACCCCTTCGCCAAGCCCTTCCGCCACTTCGGCGGCCGTGCCGCCGGCCATCATCCGCGTACGCGCCAGCGCCGCCAACGGCGCCACACGGTCGGCCGGGACGACAGCCTCCAGGACGACGACGCTCCGGAATGCGGAAACGCTCCTGGTTCTCGCGGTAGAAGCGTCGCAGGTCTTCGTCTTCCACGACGACCCGAGGCGCCACCTCCCGGCCGCGGACCACGTTGCCTCGCAACTGCTTGTGGATCTGCGACCGGAAGTCCTCCACCCGCATGCCCTGTTGCGCCAGTGCCTGACGGAACTGTTCGTCGTCGAACCCGACTCGCTCCTTGGTGGCGCGGAGTTGTTCCTCCACGTCGCTCTCGTCGATGACGACAGCCAACTGGTCCGCCCGCGACATGATGAGCAGTTCTTCGAACAGAGCCTTCATGACGAAGCGGCCCGCATCGGCGACCCGCTCCTGCCGCTCCTGCTCCGTCAGTCCGGGTGTGTTCCGGACGCCGGCGATCTGCTCGTTGACGGCCCTCTCGTAGTCGTACAGGGTCGCGATGCGGTCGTTGACCCGCAGCACGACGCGATTCTCCGCGCCCGGCGAGGACTGGGAGAGCCGCCAACACCAGCCAGGTCGCCAGGGAGCCGGCGAGTGGGCATGCAATGCGAAGCGCGGCAAGTCGAGACCCGCCCGGGTTGCGTCGAATCATCCTTTTCTACCTCATTCTCCGGCGGCCGGATCCGCGAGCTCGCCGTTGTACTCGAAGGGCAGCCGCTCCACCGCGACGCGCAGATTGTACTCCTGCCGGGCTTCCGCCGCGGCTGCTCGAACAAGCTCTTCGCCCTGCGCCTCCTCCAACAGAGTCCTTATCCCCGGCGTCGCCTGAGCGAGCGTCAGGGTCTCTTCCGGCAGGTGGCGCTCGACCTGGAAGATACGGAAGCCGTAGTCGGCCTCGAGCAGCTCGCTCCATTCTCCCTCGTCAAGCTCGAAGACGACTTCGGCAAGTGCCGGCGGAAGATCCTCGCGTGACAGTTCGCCCTGAAGGCCGCCGAACGGCGCGCTGGGGCCAATCGACCGCAGCCGCACCACCTCGCCGAAGTCCACACCGGCTTCGAGTTCCGCCAGGGCCAGCTCGGCGGCCGCGCGATCCTGGACCAGGATCTGACGCAGGCGTACGCGCGGCGGCCGCGCGAAGTCACTCCGGTGTTCGGCGTAGTAGCTCTCGATCTCCGACAACGACACGACCGGCGGCGACACCTCGAGCAACCGCATAGCGGCCTGATGGACCGTCGCTTCCCCATCCACGAGCCCGCGCTCCCGGGCCAGATGAACGAGCAGCCGGTCGTCGACGAAGCGCTCGAAAAGGCGGGAAAGCACCGCGCTGCCAGAGCGCGAAGCGTCATCGCCAAGGGACTCTTCCACGTAGCCGCGAAAGTCCTCATAGTGAAAATCCTGGTTGCCGATTCGCGCCACCACTCCCTCCGGCAGGTTGCCGCCGCCACAGCCCAAGGCCATCCCGAGCAGGAGACAGGTCCAGACCCGCCGCCTCACCCGCGAGTCCAGCCGCCCACTCAATGGACGGTCTCCGAACCGGCGAGCCGCGGCAACGGTTCACCCGACAGCAACTGCAGGAGCTGGAGCGTTATTTCAAGAGCCTGTGGCCCCGGTATCCCGGAGAGCGTCAGGACCCCATCCGGGGTAAAGCTGGCGCCTTCCCGCTCGGAAACGAAGTGGATCAGGCGGTCCACATCGACCTTCGCGTCGCGGCGAAGTCGAACCGTCAAAAGGTCGCCCCGGTGCGCGACCGACTGAACGCCCAGGGACTCGGCGATCCGCTTCAGTTCCGCGCCGCGAATCAGAGCATGCACCGCCTCCGGCGGCGGCCCGAAACGGTCCCGCAGTTCGGCCAGCAGGATCTCCGGATCCTCGTCGGCGTCCGCCAGGCGCCGGTAGATCTCGAGTCGCAGGGAAATCTCGCCGATGTAGTCCTCCGGAATCGACATCGTCGCCGGCAGGCTGATCGACGCCGACGGCCTGTCCGCCGGCGCCTCGCCCCGGAGTTCGGCGATCGTCTGCTCCAGCATCTTCATGTAGGTCTCGATTCCCACTTCCGCGATGTGGCCACTCTGTTCGGCTCCCAACAGGTTGCCGGCGCCCCGGATTTCCAGGTCACGAGCCGCGATCCGAAAGCCCGCGCCCAGCTCGGTGAACTCCCGGATGGCGACGAGTCGCTTGCGCGCCTCCTCCGAGAGCACCGTGTCCGGGGGCGCCAGAAGGTAGCAGTAGCCCAGTTGATCGCTGCGTCCGACCCGGCCGCGTAGCTGGTAGAGCTGAGCCAGACCGAAGCGGTCCGCCCGGTGAACGAGCATCGTGTTCACGTTTGGGATGTCGATCCCGTTCTCGATGATCGTGGTCGCGAGCAACAGGTCGTACTCACCGGAAGTGAACGCCCGCATGCGCTTGCCCAGCTCGGCTTCCTCCATCTGGCCGTGACCGACGGTGATCCGGAGCCCCGGCACGAGTTCACGCAGATAGCGGAGCATGCCCTCGATGTCCTCCACCCGGTTGTAGACGAAGAACACCTGGCCACCCCGCTCGACCTCGAACTCGATCGCCTCGCGGACGAGGTCGCCCGAGAACGGCAACACCCGTGTCTCGACCGCCATCCGGTCCCGTGGCGGCGATTCGATCAGCGACAGGTCCCTGACCCCCGCCAGCGACAACTGCAATGTCCGCGGCACGGGCGTCGCCGACATCGCCAGCACGTGAACGTTGCGCTTCAACTCGCGCAGGCGTTCCTTCTGGGCAACCCCAAAGCGCTGCTCCTCGTCGATGATCACCAGGCCCAGGCAGGGCATGTCGATGTCGCGGCTCAGGAGTCGATGGGTACCGATGAGAATGTGAATCTCGCCAGCCGCCAGACGCTCCCGGATCCTCCTGACCTGGGCCGCCGAACGGAACCGGGACACCATCTCGATCTGGTAGTCGAAGCCCTGGAAGCGCCTCCGGAAGACCTGCAGGTGCTGATCGGCGAGAATCGTCGTCGGCGCCAGGACCGCGACCTGCAGTCCGTTGTCCACCGCCTTGAACGCGGCCCGCATCGCCACCTCGGTCTTGCCGAAGCCGACGTCGCCGCACAGCAGCCGGTCCATCGGCTGTTCGCGGCGCAGATCCTCCTTGATCGTGTGCACCGCCTCCAGTTGATCCGGCGTCTCCTCGTAGCTGAAGGCGCTCTCGAACTGCAACTGGCGGTCGCTGTCCTCGTTCATCGGCACGGCCTGCGCAAGCCGTCGCTCCGCGTAGAGCTTCAACAGATCGGTGGCGATCGCCTTCAGGCTGCGACTGATCCGGCTCTTCTTCTTCGCCCAACTGCTGCCGCCCAACTGGTCGAGCCGGGGCGCGAGCCCATCGATGCCGCTGTAGCGCTCGATCTCGTTGAGGCGCGTCAACGGCAGCAGCAGCGTGCGGCCCGACGAGTAGAGAACTTCCATGACCTCCACCGCCCGCGATTTCCTGCGAGGCGCGTACTCCTCTACTTCGGGCCCGTCGCCGGGCGGACCTTCCAGCGTCCTGAGCCCCAGGAACTGGCCGATGCCGTGATCCTCGTGAACCACGAACTCGCCGACCCGAAGGTCCCCGAGGCCCGACACGAAGGGCCCCATCCGGCGGCGGCGGGGCGCCGGCGCCCGGCGCCTGAAGAGCTGCCCCTCGCCGAAGAGCACGAGACCGGCCGACGGCAGCCGGAAGCCCCGTCCCAGTTCGCCGTCAACCAGGCGCACTGCGCCTCCATCCCAGTCGATCTCGCGATTGCCGAGTATCTGGCGGAGCGATTCGTGACGCCCGGCCCGCGCGACCAGCCACAGGTCGTCGCCGCGAGCCGCGGCAGTCTCCACTTCGCGCGGAAAACGGGGAAGCTGATCGATCAGGACATCCGTTGCGACACCGCCGAAGTCGACCCGGGTGCGTCTGCCGGCCCGCTCGTCCAGCGCGCCGCCGATCCGGAGAGTCGCGTCCTCGACGAGGTCGAGCACCTCGGCGCTGGGCACCGTCAATCGTTCGGGCTCGGCGACGATGTCACCGTCGTCGGACCGTCTCGCGTACTCGTCCCAGAGCATCTCGGTGTGCTGCTCGATCTCCCGTCGCACCCGGTCGAGCTCGACCACGACCACCGTGGCATCCGTCATTACCTCACCGAGACTCGTACTCCGCTGCAACAGCGGCAGGTACTTCTCCCATCCCGGGAAGGGCTCCCCCTCCACCATTTCCTGCAAGCTGGTCCGGGCAGGTTCGGCCAGATCGTCACCCCGTTCCTCCAGCAGCACCAGGGCCAGTTCGGCGGCCTGCTCCGACGCGGCCGCGAAGGGCGTAAGGGGCCGCAGGCGCAACGACTCGACCTCCTCCTCGGAGCGCTGCGTCGAAGCGTCGAAGCGGTGGATGCTCTCGATCGTGTCGCCGAACAGGTCGAGTCGCGCCGGCCGCGGTTCGCCGGGGGCGAAGAGATCGAAGACGCCGCCCCGTTGCGCCACCGCACCCACCGCCGCGACCAGATCGGCGCGCCGGTAGCCGTGGGAAACCAGGTGGGTCAGAAGCTCCTCCAGGAGGACATCCTCCCCGACCCGGAGGTCGACGACGGACTCCAGGAAAGCCCGCGGTTCGGCGAGACGATGGAAGAGGGTCCGGGGCGTGCAGACCACGGTGGCCCGCGAAGCGCCCAGCAAGGCGTCGTAGGCGACGCTCTCGTGGGCCCGTACCTGCAACGAGGCCTCGGCCTGCTGGTATGGCGTCAGAGCCGGAGACGGAAAGGCGACGACCCGCGCCCCGTCCCGGCGCCCGAGCAGCCGGGTTCCCTCGGTCCACGCCAGCACCTCGCTCTCGCTCGGTACGACAACGAGCTGGGCCGCGCCGCGTTCCTCGGCCAGCAGCTCGAACACGACCGACGCCGCGCGCACCGGAAGCCCTGTGACCGACGCGCGCTCGGCCGCCGCGAGTTCCCGGTAGTCGCCGCCGCGCCGAACGCGGCGGCGGAGTTCACGCCACGCGGACACCGGGTCAGAGCCGGATCAGTCGTCCGTCCGCGGCAGGACGACGACCGTGTCACCCGGTCGCACCAGGCCCAGCTCTTCGCGCGCCAGACGTTCCAGCACCACCGGATCGTCCTGAAGCAGCACGAGCGTGCGTCTCAGACTGCCGACCCGCAGCACCGCCTCCTCGAGCTCAAACTCGAGCTCCGCCTCCCGCTCCGCAAGCTCCGCAAGCTCCGCGTAGTTCTCGGTGCCTGCCTTGGCGAGCAACAGGAGAACCAGGATCAGCCCAAGACCGATCAGCGTCGACAGCGACCGCTGGGTCCATTCCCGCCAACGATCCATGCGCTCACGCAGCCGCCCAAGCCGGTCTGGAGGCGTCGCCGACACGGACAAAGCCTATACGAGGAGCGGCCTGGAAGCCTGATCGACCCGCAGGGGACGGGGCGCCATCCCACCCCGTCACGGGTTGACACGTCACCCGTGCTATGCCACGATTTTCCGTCCTGACGCGGGGTGGAGCAGTCTGGTAGCTCATTGGGCTCATAACCCAAAGGTCGCAGGTTCAAATCCTGCCCCCGCTACCAAG
>JAGWAG010000035.1:44267-44578 GCA_021296535.1 Acidobacteriota bacterium
CCCCCCCCCCCCCCCCCCCCCCCCCCGCACCACCACCCCCCCGCCACACTCACCCCCTACCGACCAAACGGCAGCACCGAATACCGCACCCGCTTCGTGTAGCGCTCCCACAACTCCCCGTACTTCGCGCGACAGCGGCGATCGTCGCGCCGAGAACGGTGCACCAGCAGCCCGACCAGCCACGCCGGCAGCAGGAAGGGCACCCAGGAGACGAACCCGCTCGTCAGCGTGAACGCGAAGTACACGCAAATCTCGCCCGTGTAGTTGAGGTGTCGCCCCTTGCCCCAGAACACGGAAACCAGCAAACGTAC
>JAGWAG010000165.1:0-3180 GCA_021296535.1 Acidobacteriota bacterium
CACCGCTGTGCCCCAGTTCTCGACCTCGCCCCAACCCCCGGCGATGCGGAGTTCGCCCTTCGAAAGACCGTCGACCGCACTGAGATCGGCGGTCTCGGCGCTGACCCAGGCGGGGCGTACCGGCTTGCCCTGGCGGCGCAGGCCCTCGACGCGTTTCAGGTGCAACATGGCGCCGACCGGGTGAGAGGCAAGCCGGATCAGGGCGCCGCCGCCTGCATGGCGCCAGACCCGCGAGTAGGGAGAGTGGGACCCGCTGTGGCACTCGCCGCCCCGCATCTCGAGCAGGACCGCATCGGCCTTCTCCAGCAGCCCGAGCGCGCGGCGGAAGGCCGGAGCGTAGATCCAGTTCTCGCCGTAGAGAAGCTGCACGCCGGCCTGCTTCGCCGACTCGACCATCGCTCGCGCATCCGCTTCGGCGACCCGCAGCATCTCCGAGCGGTCGCAGCCGGCTACGTCCGCGTCGCCGGCCGTCTCCGGCATGTCCTGGCCGGTGTAGGCGGTCAACGGTTTGGTGCAGATGACGTGCTTGCCCGCCGCGGCTGTGGCCTCGGTCATCTCCCGGTGCAGGCTGTTCGGGACGCATAGATCGACGACATCGATCGCTGAGTTCGCGAGCATCGCGTCGAGATCGTCGAACACGGCCGGTACGTCGAAGCGGGCCGCGTAGTCCTCGGCGCGTTCGCGGCGCCGGGAGGCGACGCCGGCGACGCGGGCCGAGACGACCTGCTTCCAGCAGCGCGCCCTGGTTTCGGCGAGGAACCCGGCGCCGACGATGCCTACGCGTAGCTGCCCTGAACCATAGCTGCCGGGCCGTATAGGTACGATTGGCGACCGCCTTCCCCGCCCACTCCGAGACAGGAACATGGAGACGATCCGCATCGCCGCAGCAGCCGCCGTCTGCGCGGGCTTCCTGGCCGCTCCGGCAGCCGCCCAGCGTGGCGCCGCGGCGGGCGAGTGGCCGAGCTACGGCGGCGACGTGGGATCGACGAAGTACTCGCCGCTCGACCAGATCGACGCCTCGAACTTCGGCGAGCTCGAGAACGTCTGGCGCTGGCGCTCGGTGGACGGGTTTCTGAGCAAGAACGAAGCAGGCGGCGAGTGGTACGCCAACCGAGAGCTGATCTTCGACCAGTTGCTCGAAGAGGATCCGCTGCTCTGGCGTGCCGGCCGCGCCCCCTTCATCCGCAACCTGAAGGCGACGCCGTTGATGCAGGACGGCCTGCTCCTGCTCAACACACCGATCTCGATCGGGGGTCAGACGGTGTGGGTCTACAACCCGAAGAGCTACGAGAAGGGCACCACGACGATGACCGTGGTCTGGAACCAGCGCGGCGTGGCCTACTGGACGAACGGCGAGGAGGGCGACGACGCGGACAGCCGCGTCTACTGGGGCACGGGCGACGGCTACCTGCTCTCTGTCGACGCCCGCACCGGCCGACCGATCGAGGAGTTCGGGGACGGCGGCCGCGTCGACCTGATGGAAGGCCTGCCGCGCGCCAACCGCGGCGAGCGGGACTACCTGAACGCCTACTCGATGCAATCTCCGCCGGTCGTGGTGCGCGACGTCGTCGTCACCGGCGCGTCGATCGCCGACCGCCGGATCACCAAGGAGTCCATCCCGGGCTGGGTGCGCGGCTGGGACGCGCGCACCGGCGAGCTGCGCTGGGTCTTCCGCACCGTGCCGCAGGAGGGCGACGAAGGCGTCGAAACCTGGGAAGACGAGTCCTGGCGCTACTCAGGCAACGCAAACGTGTGGACGATGCTCTCCGGCGACAACGAGCACGGGATCGTCTACCTGCCCATCGGCACGGCGACGAACGACTTCTACGGCGGCCACCGGCCGGGCGACAACCTCTACTCCGAGAGCCTGGTCGCGGTCGACGTCGAGACCGGCGACAAGCTGTGGCACTTCCAGGCGGTCCGCCACGGCCTCTGGGACTACGACTTCCCGGCCGCGCCGACGCTGATCGACCTTCCGGGCGGCGACGGCGCCGACCCCCGACAGATCGTCGCCCAGGTCAGCAAGCAGGGCTTCCTCTACGTGTTCGACCGGGTCACCGGCGAGCCCGTCTGGGAGATCGAGGACCGTCCGGTGCCCCCGGCGACAATGCCCGGCGACACCGCCTCGCCCACCCAGCCGTTCCCGACGAAGCCGGCACCGTTCGAGTACCAGGGCGTCGCCGAGGACGATCTGGCCGACTTCACACCCGAGATCAGGCAGATGGCCCTGGATGCGATCGCCGACTACGAGATCGGCCCGCTCTACACGCCTCCGTCCCTGCCGGTACGAGGCGGCAAGCGGGGCACGATCTTCCGGCCTTCCGCCGGCGGCGGCGCGAACTGGTACGGCGCCGCGGTCGATCCCGAAACCGGCTGGCTCTACGTGCCGTCGCGGAACGCCTTCAGCATGGTCACGTTCTACACACCCGATCCCCTGGAAGGCGGCACGCTCCGCTACACCCACGGCGGCCGCGGCCGCCGGCCAACGATGCCCGAAGGTCTGCCCCTGTTCAAGCCGCCCTACACCCGGATGACGGCGATCGACCTGAAGTCCGGCGAACACGTGTGGATGAAGCCGCTTGGCAACAACGACACCCTCCGCAACCACCCACGCCTGAAGGACCTCGACCTGCCGCCCCTAGGCGGCGACACCTACACCGGCCCGCTGCTGACGAAGACCCTGCTGATTCACGGCCAGCACGCCCCCGACGACGACGGCGGCAACCGGCTCGTCGCCCGGGACAAGCGGACCGGCGACGTGATCGCCGAGGTGCCGCTGCCGGCACGCGGGCTCGGCACGCCGATGACCTACCTCTGGGAGGGCCGGCAGTACATCGCGCTGACGGTCGCCGGCAGGCGAGAGACGGACGGCGTGCCCGAGCTCCTGGCGTTCGCGTTGCCTTGACGCGTGCAAGCGGCCGCCAAAGAGGAGCCGGCCTTCCGGCCGGCACGTGCCTCTAGCCGCCTTCGGCGGCAGCCGGCGGGAACCCGTGTGGCGCGGACTCGCGCCACACGTGAACCAGTCCGTGCGCCCGTCATCGGGCGCGAGGAAGGCATGTCGGCGTGTTGCTCATCGTGTGAAGACGCTCCCGGGGGACGGCGTGTATCCGTGAGGGCGGATCGAGGCGCGAGTGCCTGCCGGCGAGGGCAAGGCAACGCGAACGCCCGGTGCTCGGGCAC
>JAGWAG010000165.1:3236-7879 GCA_021296535.1 Acidobacteriota bacterium
CCATCAAGGGCGAGGTCTGGGCCGACAACTGGTTTGCCTTCTACCTCGGTGACCGCCTGATCATCGAGGACTCGACGCCGATCACGACGGAGCGGTCGTTCAACGCCGAAGCGTTCGTCTTCGACGCGGACTATCCCCTGCAACTGAACTTCGTCGCCAAGGACTTCAAGCAGGACGATACGGGCCTGGAGTACATCGGCCGCCGCAATCAGCAGATGGGCGACGGCGGACTCATCGCGCAGTTCACGGACACCGCCACCGGAGAGACGGTCGCGGTGACGGACTCCGCCTGGCGCTGTCTCGTGATCCACGAAGCGCCGCTCGACCGCGCCTGCGAGGACGAGGCCGACCCTGCGCCCGGCGTCGGCCCATGTCAGTTCACAGCAACGGCGGAGCCCGAGGGCTGGCGCATGCCCGGCTTCGATGACAGCGAATGGCCGTCGGCGGTCGAACACAGCGCGGCGGCGGTCAGGCCGAAAGGCGGCTATGACGACATTTCGTGGCGGGACGGAGCCCGCCTGATCTGGTCGGCCGATCTGGAGACGCAGAACACGCTGCTGTGTCGCATGACGGTGCAGCGGCCCTGAAGAAGGCGCAAAGTGGTCGCCGCTTCGCGGCGCGTCTTCCTGGCCACCTACGGCGGCAGCCGGCGGGGACGCCGGCGCACCCAGTGGCGGATGCCGGCCAGAACCCGTGCGGCGCGAATCCGCGCCGCACGTGAACCAGTCCTTACGCCCGTCAGCGGGCGCAAGGATGGCTGGCCGGCACACCCGGTCCCGGAAGCGCCGACGCGGGCGCAACCAGTCAGCGCTTCATGAAGGCAGCGACGGCCTCGCGATGGGCGTCGCTCTGGTAGGCCGTCTGAAGCTCCTCGAGTTCACGGCGATGGACGGCGTCGAGGTCATGCGATGAGCCGTTCTTCGTCAGCAACCGCTTGACGGCGCGGAGCGAGCTGTCCGCGTTCTCGCCGATCCGCGCAGCGAGTTCGAGCGCCCGATCCAGCGTCTGGTCGTGCGGCACGACGGCGTTCGCGAAGCCCATCGCCTCGAGCTCGGGGGCGTCGTAGAGACTTCCGCTCAGGCACATCTCGCTCGCCTTCGCCCAGCCGACGCGCTGCACCAGGAAGTGGGAGGAACAGAGTTCCGGCACCAGACCCATCCGCACGAAGAACATGCCGACGCGAGCGCGTTCCGAGAGCACGATCACATCGAAGGGCAGAGTCAGCGTGACGCCGACGCCCACGGCGACGCCGTTGATCGCGGCAATCATCGGCTTCGAGTCGCGCACGAGTTCCACCCAGGGGCGTGGCGGCCTGCGGTCGACCTCCGCCGCGGCCTCGCCACCCTCGAGCCGGGCCTTGAACTGCGCTCCGATGTCGGCGCCGGCACAGAAGCCGCGTCCCGCACCGGTGACGACGATCGCCGCCAGTCCCGGGTCCTCGTTGGCGGCTTCGATCGCATCGACCAACTCGAAGTTCATCTGCCGGGTCCAGGCATTCAACTTGTCCGAGTACGGTCCCGATCCTCGACCAGGATCTGCTCGTAGTTCGGCGCGGTCATGGATGGTCTCCCGGTCAGCCCGTGGTGAAAATGCGCGGCGCGCGGAAAGCGCTCAGGCTCCGCTCTCTGCCGGCGCGATGCGAGGCGGCGGCGCGATCGCTTCGGCCTGGCGCCGCGCCAACGAGATCCGGGCGCGACGCGCGACGAACCACACGCAGATCAGGAGCAGGGCGATCGCATTGATCCGCAGCGGCTGGATCATCGTCGTGTGGACGGTCTCGGGCGAAGACTGCATCTGGTGGATGCTGCGCCACCAGTTGACCGAGAAGTAGACGAGGGGAGCGTTGACCGAGGCGACAATGCTCGCCGCCGCCGTCCAGGGCGCGCGACGGTGCTCCTCGGCAAAGCGCCGCAGCGCCAGCACACCGAGGAAGGTGAGCCACATGACGAAGGTGAAGGTCAGCCGCGGATCCCAGACCCAGTAGACGCCCCAGGTCGGCTTGGCCCAGACGATGCCGGAGAGCAGGCCGGCCGTCTCGAGCACGACTCCGACCTCGATCACCCCGGCAAGCATGCCGTCGACCCATGCCTTGCGGGTCCACAGCGAAGCGGCGCCCACGAAGCCGGCCCCGAGGAAACAGACGAGCGCGTTCCACTGCAGCGGGACATGGACGTAGAGGATGCGGTAGACCTCGCCCATGAAGCGTTCGGTGGGCGCCACGAACAGCCCGATGTAGACGCCGGCCACGAGGAGAGCGAGCCCGATCAGGCCGAACCAATGCTCCCAGGCCCAGGCGCGCTTCGCATTGGCGGTCGTCATCGGGCCGGGACGTTAGCACCGCAGAGCCAGGTTGCTCTTGATACGGTCGCCCCTCGATTCAGGTGGGAGGGCTTCGGGCGATGACGAATTCCACAAACATCCTCGGCAGGCTCGGCGTCTGGGCCGGACTCGACGGTCTTTCAGCGCCCCAGGCGGCCGAGTTCGCGTCCGCCATCGAAGCCCAGGGCTACGGGGCGCTGTGGACTCCAGAGGCGGTAGGCCGTGACCCGTTCGCGCTGATCGCCTGGCTCGGCGCCCGTACCTCGCGCATCACCCACGCCACGGGCATCGCGAACATCTACGCTCGCGACGCGATGACGACGAGGGCGGTCCACAAGACGCTCTCCGAGATGCTGCCCGGGCGTTTCGTCCTCGGCCTCGGCGTGTCCCACCCCCACCTCGTTACCCACCTGCGCGGCCACGAGTACAAACCGCCCGTGCCGAAGATGCGCGAGTACCTCGAAGCGGTCGGCAAGGCGTTCTACCGCGGAGCCGAGCCCGAGCAGGAAGCACCGATCGTGATCGCCGCCCTGCGCCCCCTGATGTTGAAGCTAGCCGCCACGGGTGCAGACGGCGCCCATCCCTATCTCGTTACGCCGGAACACACCCGGCGGGCGCGCGAGATCATGGGCGACGGGCCGCTCCTGTGTCCCGAGCAGAAGGTGATCCTGACGTCGGACGCCGAAGCGGCCCGCAAGATCGGCCGCGCCAACCTCTACGTCTATCTGCGCGCGCCGAACTACCAGAACAGCCTGCTCGAGTTGGGCTTCACCGCGGACGACTGGAAGGACTTCCAGGCCAGCGACCGCCTTGTCGACGCCCTGGTCGCCTGGGGCACGGAAGACCAGATCCGCGAGCGCATCGAAGCCCACTGGGATGCCGGCGCCGATCACATCTGCATCCAGACGTTCCGGCCCGACGGCAAGCCGGGGGCAGACCTCGACGCCCTTACCGCCCTGGCGCCGGAGCCCTAAGGCCCGCAATCGAAACGTAGGAGAACGACCAATGAAGCACCGCCACTCCACCATCGGCATCCTGACCGCTGCCCTTCTCGCGCTGGCCGCCCTCGCATGCGCCCCGGCCGAGGAAGCCCCCGAACCGGTCGATCTCCAGGCGCCGCTCGCCGACCTTGCGGAAGGCTGGAACACGATCACGCCCGGCGGGGACACGACCTGCTCCGACGGCTCGCCGTTCCAGTTCTTCGTCCGCGCCGCCGATCCGACGCAGGTGGTCTTCTACCTTCAGGGTGGCGGCGGCTGCTGGACCGCACAGACCTGCGACCCCGAGGGTCGACCGACCTACACGATGACGGCGCTCGAGGAGATGCACTCCCCGAGCGGCGCGGACCCCGAAGAAGGCACGGCCCACGGCATTGCCGCCTTCAACCACCCCGAGAACCCGTTCGCCGACCACAGCTTCGTGTTCGTGCCCTACTGCACCGGCGACGTCCACATCGGCGACCGCGACGCGGTCTACGAAGTGCCGGCGACCGAGGAGGAGCCGGCACGCCAGGTGACGATCCATCACCGCGGCTACACGAACGGCCGCGCGGCTCTCGACTGGACCTACGAGCACTTCCTCGGCGCCGAGACGGTGTTCATTACCGGTTCGAGCGCCGGCTCGATTCCCTCGCCGGTCTACGCCCGCCACTTCGCCGAGCACTATCCCGACGCGCGAGTCACCGCGCTCGGCGACGGCGCCGGCGGCTACCGGCAGATCGGCGATACGCGCGCTCGCCGCGCTCTCCCACTTCGAGAACATGGCTGACACGAGCACCGAGAACTTCTCGTTCGAGACGCTCTACATCAAGGCCGCCAAGGCTCACCCGGAGGCCATGTTCGCGCGCTACGACACCGCCGAGGACGATGTCCAAATCCAGTTCCTGCAGATCGGAGGAGTGAGCACCGATGGCGGTCTGCAGCCGCTGCTCGACGCGAACGAGGCCGACATCGACGCGGCGCTCGAAGGCCAGAACAACTACCGGAGCTACATCGCGCCGGGCGAACTGCACACGATCATGCTGCGGCCCGAGTTCTACACGTACGAGTCCGACGGCGTGAGGGTCCGCGACTGGGTCGCGGCGCTCGCCGCCGGCGAGCCGGTCGACGACGTCCACTGCGGCGACTGCACCGGTTCACCGGAACCGGAAGCCGTGGAGGGCGGCGAAGCGACCGGCGGCCCCTAGTCGGGGGTACCCGCATCGGCGGGGCGCGCGAAGACGGTCTCGGACCGCCGCAGCGCAACACGTCCGGGCGGCGCTCCGCGCGGCTTGCTGACATCACGGCCGCGGGCCAGGTGAACGGCCACCCGCCCGCCGGCCCGGG
>JAGWAG010000036.1:0-14363 GCA_021296535.1 Acidobacteriota bacterium
CGATCCAGGCGCAGATCCTCGACCTGATCCGGCGCCTCCGCGACGAGCGGGGCATGTCCATCCTGTTCATCAGCCACGACCTGGGCGTGATCGCGGAGATCGCGGACCGGATCGCGGTCATGTTCCGGGGCCGGATCGTAGAGCGCGGATCCGTCACCGGGGTGTTCAACAACCCGCAGCACCCCTACACGAAGGGGCTGCTTGCCTGCCGTCCCCACCTCGACCGGGACTTCCGGCGCCTGCCGACCGTCGCCGATTTCATGGACGTCGACGAGGACGGCGACGGCGGCGAGATCCGGATCACCGAGCGCGACCTGAGCGCGGAGGCTCTGGGCGAACTCGTCGGACGCGGACGCGGACGCCTTCTCCACCCGCAGCCCGCCCTGGAGAGCCTCGGCTACACGGAGGATCCCGGGCCCGGGGACCTGATCGACCAGGACGCGGAGCCGCTGCTCACGGTGCGCGACCTCAAGGTCTACTACCCGATCAAGAGCGGTTTCCTGCGCCGCCAGGTCGGCGAGGTCAAGGCGGTCGACGGCATCTCCTTCGACGTCTACTCGGGCCAGACTCTGGGCCTCGTCGGCGAGTCAGGCTGCGGCAAGACGACCACCGGGCTGGCGCTGCTGCGGCTGATCGACATCACGGGCGGCAGGGTCCATTTCGACGACCAGGATGTGACCAGAATTCCCGCCAGCCGCCTGCGCGCCCTCCGCGGGCAGATGCAGATCATCCTCCAGGACCCGTACTCGTCGCTGAATCCCCGCATGACGGTCGAGGCGATGCTCACCGAAGCGATGGCGATCCACAAGATCGGCGACGGCCGGCGCGACCGCCGCGACCGCGCCGCCCGTCTGCTGGAAGAGGTCGGGATGGAAGCGGACCACCTGCGCCGCTACCCGCATGAGTTCTCGGGCGGCCAGCGCCAGCGCGTATCGGTGGCACGGGCTCTGGCGGTGCAATCCGTGTCCGCACTCGATGTCTCGGTGCAGGCACAGGTGCTCAACCTGCTCAAGGACCTCCAGGAAGAGCATGGCCTGACCTACATCTTCATCAGCCACGACCTGTCCGTGGTCAAGTTCATGTCCGACATGATGGCGGTGATGCTCGACGGCAAGATCGTCGAGCAGGGGCCGTCAGAAGCGATCTACAGGACGCCCCGCGAGGACTACACGCGCCGCCTGATCGAGGCCGTGCCGGACGACACGATCGCCAACATCGAGCGTCGCCAGCACGAACGCCGGGAAGCCCGCAGCCGCCGCCACGCGAATTGACGCCCGGCCGGCGACATCGGTCATGAAGACCAGCAACACCAGCCGTTTTCCGGAGGCCCTGGTGCTGATCTTCGCCATGATCGTGGCGGCGCAGATCCTCACCTACGTGCTGCCCGCCGGCGAGTACGAGCGCGATGGCCGGCAGGTTTTGGCCGGCACCTACCACGCCGTCGAAGCAGCGCCCTTGCCCTGGCACGCCGCCCTGACCAAGGTGCCCAGGGGCCTCGAGGCAGCTGCCGAGATCATCTTCTTCGTCTTCCTGGTCGGCGGCGCGATCGGAGTCATCCGCGCCACGGGCGCGATCGACGCGGCGATCGGGCGCGCAATCAGCACGCTCGGGGGCCGACCGATCCTGCTGGTCGGCGGGATGACGGCCCTGTTCGCGGTCGGCTCGTCGACGATCGGCATGGCGGAGGAGTACATGCCCTTCGTGCCCATCCTGGTCGCGATGTGCATCGCTCTCAAGATGGACGCGGTGGTCGCCCTGGGCATGGTCTACCTCGGCGCCGGAATCGGCTACGGAGCGGCGGCGATCAACCCGTTCACGGTGATGATCGCCAAGGACATCGCCGGCCAGGATCCGGGTACCGGTTTCGGGCTCAGGTGGGCGCTGCTGGCGGTCATGCTCCTCGTCGCCGTCCACCACCTGCTCCGGTACGCGCGGCGCATCGCCGCCGATCCCGAACGGAGCCTGGTCCGGGACGTCGACTACGGCGGCGGCCACGAACTGGCGGCCGCCGAGCTGACGCCGGCGCGCCTCGGCATCCTCGCCGCGTTCGCCCTGATGATCGGCATCTTCATCTGGGGCGTGAACGTCCACGGCTGGTACCTGGTCGAACTCGCGGCCTTGTTCCTCGGCGTGACGATCATCGCCGCCGCCCTCGGCCGCGTGTCGCCGAACCGCACCGCGCGGGCGTTCACGACCGGCGCCGCCGAACTGACCGGCACCGCGCTCCTGATCGGCTTCGCCCGCACGATCGAGGTCGTGCTCTCGGACGCGCGGGTCATCGACACCGTGATCCACGGCATCGCCTCGTTGCTGCAGAAAGCCGAGGGTCTGGGCGCGGGCGCCGCGGTCGTCTCGGCCTGGGGAATGCTCCTGGTCCAGAGCGTGTGCAACTTCCTGATCCCCTCGGGAAGCGGGCAGGCCTACGTGACGATGCCGATCATGGCGCCGCTCGCGGACCTCACCGGCGTCGGCCGCGAGACCTCGGTGCTCGCCTACCAGCTCGGTGACGGACTGATGAACCTGATCGTGCCGACGAACGCCCTGTTGATGGGCATGCTGCTCCTCGCCCGCATCCCGTACCAGCGCTGGCTGCGCTTCATCCTGCCCGCCATCGTCAAGCTCTACCTGGTCGCGATGGCGGTCCTGGCGGTCGCCGCGCTGATGCGCTTCGAGTAGTCGCGCTCCCGGCCCGCGGCCTCCCCCCTCGCCGCGGCTACAGGTTCAGTTTCGCCGGCAGGTAGCGGTCGATCAAACCCTGGTAGTAGGGACGCAGCTCCGTCGCCCGCGGGGGTCGGTCGCTCTTGGAGTACAGGTCGTAGTTGTTGAACAACCGCACCCAGGCGAACATCTCGCGGTCGCGGTCGTTCATCAACTCGCTGTACGCGCCTTCGCGGTGGCAGGCGTAGAACGAGTGGTAGCGAATCATGTAGAGCGCCGGCTCGGGCAGGCAGTCGCGGAGCACCTGGTACAGGTATTCGTCGTGTCCCCAGGACAGGTCGACGCGGTCCAGGCCGCAGCCCGCTTCGTAGACGCCCAGGGGCGTGGAGTAGGCCGGATTCGTGCTGTCCGGGTTGGCGGCGAACAACTCCGGATACACGACCCGGTCGGAGAACGCACAGCCGACCGGAAACGTGTCCCCGACCACGGCCCATTGCGGCTCGCCCCACAGGCATAGCACCTTGCCCAGATCGTGTAGCAGCCCGGTCAAGACGAACCAGTCTGGCTGTCCGTCGGCGCGGATCGCCTCGGCGGTCTGCAGCAGGTGATCGAGTTGCGACAGGTCGAGGTCCGGATCGGAGTCGTCGACCAGGGTGTTGAGGAACTCGAGCGCCTCCCACGCAGGCAGTTCCGCCCGGTCGAGAGTGAGGTACTCCGCCTTCTTCTGCTGGACGAAGTCCCAGGTCTGACCACGGTGATTCAGGCGATAGAACTCCCGCACCGTGTCGCGGGGCGGCTCGTCGAAGTCCCGGTAGTCCTCGCGGCGCTTTCCCCCGGCGTCCGCCGGTTCCGGGTAGAGTTCCGCCACGAAGTCGTCCCAGTCGTCGAGTCGATCGAGCGGCGCCACGGGCGATACGCTAGCAGTCACAGGCTGTTGGCAGCGTCGACACACACCTGTCCAGGAACCGGGGAGAACGATGTCCTATCTCGCCTACAAGCTGCTGCACGTGCTCGGAGTGCTGCTCGTCCTGGCAGCGGCCGGCGGCGTCGCCGTCCACGCCGCGACGGGGGGTCGGCGTGAGGACAACGATCTACGCGGCGTCCTCGCTTCGATGCACGGCGTCGGCCTGATCCTGAGTGTCGTCACCGGCTTCGGGCTGCTTGCCAAGCTCGGAGCAGGTATGCCGCCCCCATGGGCGTGGGCAAAGCTCGTCATCTGGCTGTTCTTCGGGGCCGCGCTCACCCTGCCCTACCGCAATACCACCCTGGCCAGGGCGTTGGTCGTCGCGCTGCCGCTACTCGCCGCGATCGCGTCCTACCTCGCGATGTACAAGCCGTTCGCGTAGCCCTTCCGGTTCCAGTCACCACCAGGTCAGCAACTGGTCAGACAAACCGCCGCTGCCCATTGAGAAAATGACGCCGAAACGAACAGACAGGGGAATCCGACCGTAACCCTGCTTGTTTCCTTTCGTACACAAGGTCGGGTCCGTGCCCTAAAGGGGCAAGGCGCGGACTCGACCGGCGCCGGGCGGAGCGAGCGTGTCGCACCGCCCGGCGCCTTTTCCCTGAAGGGGCGGTGGGTCGATGGCCCGCGGTTCAAAGGAAGACGCAGGTGGGGCATGCACCGGCGTCCTCCGCAAGCCGGCGATCGGCATCTCTCTGGTAGACGGGCTCAGCCGAACGATCCGTCCTCGCATCGCCGCTGAGCATCACTTCCCGCTTCCACTCATCGTCCTCCGACCAGCGGTAGGGCAGCATCTTCACGGCTCCCGGCGTGTCCAACTCCTCGAACGCGGCAAGCCCCGCGGCCACGATTTCCGCCTGCAGACCGGCCTCGAGAGGCTTACCCGTCGTGTGACCCAACGGGTAGTCGAGAAAGGTGGCGCGAGGCGGATTGACCGATCGCGTGATCGAGAATGCCGAAGTCATCGACAGGGTCGGAATGCCGTCCGCCTCGACGCGGCGCGCGATCAGTCCCACGGACTGATGGCAGACCGGTCACACGGGGACCAGCAGCGCGAGGTCGACCTGATCCGCCGCCAGGCGGCGGCTGATCTCCGGCGCCAGTGTTTCGCGCGCCCGCCGCGCCGAGTAGATCCCCCCCATGAACGTGTAGGCGCGTGGCGACAGCTCGCCGATCACGCCTTCCGCGGCCAGGGCACGCAGCGTGTCGACGGGAAAGACGACGTTCGGATCGATCCGCGCATCCGTCTGGTCGTAGGCGAAGTGGCTCGTCCGCAGTTCCGCCGCCGGCACGCTGGTGTCGATGACCCGCAGCGAGACATCGTCCCGATGATGGAAGGCGATCTGTCCCGCCCGGTAGACGCCGCCCGAAGCCACCAGACCGACCCGGCAATCCCTGAGCGGCTTCTCCACCTCCGTCCACGGCGGTGGGGTCTCGCTGCGGACCCATCGGTAGGGTTCGTGGCCCAGACTCGAGTACAGGTCGCGCGTGCGGACGATGTGGTCGACCGGCGGCCTCCGTGTTTTCAGGCTCTCGGGTGTTCTCATGCCCCCGATTCTGCCTCACTCGACGCGCAAAGGTAGGATGCCCGCGCATGACGACGAGGATCCAGCACCCACAGAGCCCGGATCCGGGTTCTCCGCCGGCGGCCGAGAGCGAGAGGATCACTCTCGCGGAATCCGAGTGGCGCGACCGACTCGAGAGCGCCGAGTTTCGCGTTCTGCGCAAGGAGGCGACCGAGCCGGCTTTCACGTCACCGCTCAACGCGGAGCACCGGGACGGAGTCTTCGTCTGCGCCGGTTGCGGCGCGGAACTGTTCCGGTCGGACTCGAAGTACGACAGCGGCACGGGCTGGCCCAGCTTCAGCGACGCCATCCCCGGCGCGGTCTCGACGAAGCGCGACTTCAAGCTCTTCGTGCCTCGTACCGAGTACCACTGCAGCCGCTGCGGCGGACATCAGGGACACGTGTTCGGCGACGGTCCGGCGCCGACGGGTCTGCGCTACTGCAACAACGGAATCGCCCTGCGCTTCCGCCCGGCGGGAGACGATGGCGATCCGGTGAGGGGCCCCAACCCAGGCAAGGAGGACTGAACATGTCGACCAACGCAAAGACCCACCGCGGCACAGCCGGGGTGCTGGCATTCCTCGCACTGCCACTGGCACTGGCCTGCGGCGGCGGCGAGTCGGTCGAGCCCCTGACGCCGATGGTGGCGACGGAACTCGGCGTCGTCGAGGGAGTCCAGCTCGACTCCGGAATCCTCCAGTTCAGCGGCATTCCCTTCGCCGCGCCTCCGGTCGGCGACCTGCGCTGGCAAGCTCCCCAACCGGCCGCAGCCTGGGAGGGACCCCGCGATGCCAGCGAGTTCTCCGCGGCTTGCTGGCAGCAGCTGTCTCCGCCGGGTGCCTTCTACGACTCCGGAGAGATCGAGCGCAGCGAAGACTGCCTCTACCTGAACGTCTGGACCGGCGCGGAACACGCCGAAGCCGCCTATCCGGTCATGGTCTGGATCCACGGCGGCGGCCTCCAGACCGGCACCGGCAGCACGTCGCTCTACGATGGCGAGAGTCTGGCTGGGCGCGGTGTCGTCCTGGTAACGATCAACTACCGACTCGGTCCCATGGGCTTCCTGGCCCACCCGGAACTCTCGGCCGAGGCTGAACTCCTGGCCGGAAATGGGACCGGCACGTCCGGGAACTACGGCATCCTCGACCAGATCGCGGCGCTCCAGTGGGTGCAGGCGAACATCGCCCACTTCGGCGGCGACCCCGGCCGGGTGACGATCTTCGGCGAGTCCGCAGGCTCCTGGAGCGTGAACTACCTGACCGCTACCCCTCTGGCGGCAGGCCTCTTTCAGCGCGCGATCGGCCACAGCGGCGGCATCTTCTGGCCGATGCCGCAGCTAGCCGATGCAGAGTCCGAAGGCGCACGCGTCGCGGAACGGCTCGGAGCGAACGATCTCGGCGAGATGCGCGCCGCTTCCGTCGAAGAGGTCTATCAAGCGGCGGCTGAGTCCGAGGCGCTCCAGTTCGTCGGCCTGAACGACGGCCACGTGTTCCCGCGCGATGTCCACGACATCTTCGCGGCAGGCGAGCAGAACGACGTCGACACGATCGTCGGTTTCAACAGCGACGAGGGTACGGCTCTGTTCGCCGGCGCCCCGGATGTCACGGTCGCCGACTATCGTCAGTCGCTCGAGGCCACCTACGGCGAGCACGCCGACGCGATGTTCGCGGTCTATCCCGCCGAGACCGACGAACAGGCACGCGAGGCCGCCTACGTGAACACGGCCGACAACTTCTTCGCCTGGCAGATGCGAACCTGGGCCCGGCTGCAGAGCAGCACCGGCTCCCGGCCCATCCGCATGTACTTCTTTTCCCGCGTTCCTCCCTGGGACGAAGCTGAAACGTACGGCTCGTACCACGCGGCCGAGATCATCTACGCATTCGACAACCTCCACTTGAGCGGCGAGGGCCGCGACGAGATCGGCCCCTTCAACCACGCCTGGGACGACACCGACCGGGCGCTCGCGAGCACGATGGCGAACTACTGGGTGAACTTCGCCGCCACCGGCGACCCGAATGGCGACGGTCTTCCCGACTGGCCCGTCTACGACCCGGACGCCGACGGGGTGCTCGAACTCGGAGACGAGATCGGCGTGATCCAGGGTCTGCTCAAGGACCGGCTCGACACCTTCGACGCCTACTACGAGGACCTGCGTAGCGGCGGCTGAAGCCCGGCTCTCCGACCTCGTCAGGGCGGAAGACTCCAGCATCGCGGCACGCCCGTCGCGCTCTTTGTGTTAGCCTGCCGCTCCCAAAGGCAGTGGGTGCAGAGCTCACGCAGCGAACCAGGATGCGCCTGTAGTTCTCGAGCGTTGATTGATGTGGAACCCCGGAGCCGAGAACAGGAGCATCTGATGGCAACGAGAATCTATGTGGGCAACCTGCCCTTCGATACGACGGAAGAGGCGGTCCGAAACCTCTTCTCCTCACATGGCGAGGTGTCCGAAGTTTCGCTGATCAACGACCGCGAGACCGGTCGCCCCCGGGGCTTCGGTTTCGTCGAGATGGCGAGCGGCGGCCAGGAAGCGATCGCCGCATTGGACCAGCAGCAGTTCGGAGGCCGGACCCTCCGCGTCAACGAGGCCAGACCTCGCGAGGAGCGCCGGCCCCGCTGGTAGCGCCGCCTTACATCACCGGGTTGTAGTGCTGCGCCACGGCCAGATCGGGCTGGGGTGAGGGCGTCAGTTCGAGAATTTCGTCGCGGACGCCGCCCTTCGTCATCTTGAAGCTGGCGTTCACGCGCTCCGGCGCGTCCCAGAGAATCACGGCGAACTCGCCGTTCTTCTCGATCGGGCCGGTCGCGGTGAACTCGCCGTCCCCTGACGTGATCGTGACCTCGCCTCCACCCTTGACCGGCTTGCCCCGCTTGTTCTCGACGCGGCCGACGAGCACGGTGCGAACGCCCTGGGCCTCCATCGACTCGCCTTCCCGGAAGAGGATGGGAAAGACCTGCTGAACTCCGTCTCGCTGTACCGCGACACGCGCTACGACCGACCGGTGGCCGTCGCGCTCGAAGGTGATTCGAAGCACGATCCCTTCGTAGTCCTCACGACTGAAGACCCGGCCCATGTTGCGGAGCAGGTAGGTCCCCGTCTTGCGTCCCTTGGCGCGCAGCCTGGGCGCCGGCATGTTGTCGTTCTGGTACCAGATGTCCACATCCGACATCGGGTTGCCGCTGGAGTCGAGGATCGTGCCGACGACGCGGGTGTTGTCGCGGCCGCCGACCGCGCCCGTCACGTCGCCGCCCCGCAGGTCGCCGCCCACGTTGGCCGGGCCCGGGTCCTGCCCCAGCACCGGGGCAGCGATGAACAGCGTCGGAATGAGCAGCAGCGGGAACAGGAGTCTCTTCGTCATTTCGTGGCACCTCCGGGGCGGTTGCCGGGATCGATAGTCCTCAAGATTGGACCAACGAGACTATCAGCGCCATCCCGCTAGGATGACCGGGATGCCGGCACCCGAACCCGATCCGGCTGCGCGGCCGCGACCGCGACAGATACTGGCCGCGGCCGCGATCGGCGTTGCGGCGGCGCTGCTGATCCTTAGGTGGACGGCGCCCGACGACGCCGCGACGTTTCCGGGCGACCGCGCCGGCGTCACGCCACCCCCTCTCCCGCCAAGGCCGGAACCCACGCCAATCGCGCCACTCCCGACTCGACTCAGCGAGGCGCTCGATCTGATGGCGGAGGGCCGGCTGCGCGAGGCTCAGCGCCTGATGCTGGACTTCAGTCACGGACCGGACGCCGACGCACTGCCGCCCGAGCATCGCGAGACGATGACTGCAATGCTCGCCAGGCTCGCGAACGACCGGGTCCTGGCGGCCGCGGTGGAACTGGAAGGCGGCTTCGAGGACGCGGACCTGAGCCGCCTGCGCCTCACCCTGGGTTCCCTCACCCGCGAGCAGATGATCGCCCTGCGGCGCGATCCGCAAGCGGCTCGTCGCGTCGACGACGCGCGCCGGTTGGCAGCCGAGGTGGACGCGATCGAAGCCCGCCTCGGTAGTGACCGGCTGGCCGCACTGCGCCTGGCCCAGGACTTCCGGCGCCGCCATCCGCGCTTCGCCACGAGCCTCGCCTTCGAACGTCGAGCCGCCCTTGCGATCGACGAGACCGCCGGCCGATTGATCGCGGCGAATCGCCTCGACGAGGCCAGGGCACTGCTGCTGGAACTCAAGGTACTGCGCGGCGACCAGGCGAGCGAGAGCCCCCGGGTCGAGGCGAAGCTGGCAGCCATCGACGAGGTGTTCCAGCGGCGCAACGATCTCGAGGCCACGGTCCGGGAGATCGAGGTCCTGGGATGGGAGCGGCCGCACGAGGCGCTGGACCTCCTGGCCCGAATGGAGCGCACACCGGAGAACCGGGAGCGCTTCGCCCAGTTGGAGTCGACCCTGACCATGTTGATGGAAGACCTCGACGGGACTGGACCCGAGGTGGAGGTCCTGGTCCAGGGCCGACCGGAGGCGACACAGGGCGTGTACGAACGGGACGAGGATGTCGTCGCCCGCGTCCGTGCCAGTGACGACTACGAGGTCATGACGGTGCGCTTCTTCTGGCGCTGGTTCGACCAGGACGGCAGCGGCGAAGTCGTCGAGATGCCTCTCAGGCCAGCGACCGCGCCCGCCTCGACTGAGTCGACCAACACAGCGGACGCCGGGCCGGGCCGGGTCGAGCTGGAGGCCAGGATCACCGTCGCCGAGCACCAGGGCAGGAACCTGCAGTTCTGGGCCGAGGCGGTGGACCGCGGCGGACGCACGGCAAGAAGCGCCGAGCATGAGCTCGCACCGGAGAGGCGCGGCCTATTGAGGCGACTGGGCCTGCGCCGGGATTGATAGACCGCGCCCTAAGGCCGCGGCTTCTCGCGACGCCTCGGGCTGCGCCGCAACCGATGACTCCCGCTGCCGGAAACCCAGGTGGCGCGACTCGGGCCACGAACCTATTGATTTCAGACCACTTAGCAGCGCCTTGGGCGCTGGTATGATCCCGCGCGTGGACGACGGTAGCAGGACTGGAAACGGGGATCCCGAAACACCGGGCGCCCTTGCCGGCATTCCCCAGCATCCGGTGGAGACGACGGACCGCGACTTCGTCGGCCTGGGCCTCGAACCGGCGGTTCTGGAAGTAGTCGAGCGGATCGGCTTCGAGCATCCGACACCGATCCAGGCCGCAGTGATCCCTGACGCCATCACCGGCACGGATCTGATCGGCCTGGCCGAAACCGGCTCCGGCAAGACGGCCGCCTTCGTGCTGCCGATTGTGCAGCGCCTGCGCCGCGGCACCGGCGTGCGCGCGCTGATCGTCTCGCCCACCCGGGAGATTGCCCTGCAGACCAAGGCCTTCCTGGATCTGTTCCGCAAGAGCCGTCTGCGCGTGAACTCCGCCTGCCTGATCGGCGGCGTGAAGATCGGTCCGCAATTCGACCAATTGCGGACCGACCCGGACGTGCTGGTCGTCACGCCGGGACGACTGCTGGATCACGTCGAGCGTGGCACGGCGAGTCTGGCCGGCGTCGAGGAACTCGTCCTGGACGAGGCCGATCACATGCTCGATCTCGGCTTCATGCCTCAGATTCAACGCATCGTGAGCCAGTTGCCCAGGCAGCGCCACACGATGCTCTTCTCCGCCACGATGCCGCCGCCGATCGAACGTCTGGCGAATCGTTACATGGAGGATCCGGTCCGCATCGACCTGTCGCCCAAGGGCGCCGCATCGGGGATCGAGCATCGCCTCTACCTCGTTGACGAGAGGGACAAGAAGCGCTGCGCCGTGGCCCTGCTCGACACGGTACCCGGCTCGACGCTCGTGTTCACCAAACGCCGATCCGACGCTGAGTGGCTCTGCCGGGTCCTGGAGCGCGGCGAGCACAGCGTCGCGCGCATCCACTCCGACCGCTCCCAAAGCCACCGGGTGGCGGCACTGGAGAGCTTCCGCGCCGGCCGACACCGCATCCTCGTCGCAACGAACATCGCGGCACGCGGCATCGACGTCCAGGGTATCGAGCACATCCTGAACTACGACCTTCCCGACACGCCCGAGGACTACATTCACCGGGCCGGCCGCACCGCTCGCGGCACCGCGGAAGGCGTCGTTTCGTCGATTGGCACGTGGCTCGACAAGTCGCTGATCAGGCAGGTCGAGACCGCGCTCGGACACCCCCTGCCCCGCTACGAGGTAGAGGGTGTGGCCGCCTACCGCGAGCTGCGTTCCCTCAAGGAAAGACGCAAGCGTTCGCCGTTGCGTCGATAGGGCCGACAGCCAGCAACACCCACCGGCCATGATCCCCATCCCGGACCTGCTCAACCGGGAGCCCTTCCTCGGCATCGACGAGAAGGCTCTCTCGGACCTGCTGGGTCTCGCCATTCTCGGTCGTGAGATCGGCACCGAGTTCCATGACCTGATGGCGGAGGCGGAAGTCACGCCGGTGGCCACCTGGCGGCCCGAGTTCTTCGAAGACGACCTGTTCGTCGAACGCCTGATCGAGGAGAGTTTCGAGCTGCGCATCGACGGGGTTCACTACCCGATCAACGAGCGCTTCCTCCGGCGCGCCCTGACCGCCACGCCGACCGATCTGGAGACGACCCGGTTCCGCCAGGAGGTGCTGCGCGAGCTGGACGAGGACGACAGGGTCCTCGCCTCCGCCGAACGCCTCTACCGCGAGTTGTTCGGCCTGCTCTCGCTTCACCGCATGCCCCGCTACCACAGCGTCCTCGATACCGCCTCCCACAACCTGGACATCCTCAAACAGAGCCGGTTGGTCATCGACCTGATGCACGACCTCTTCGGAACGGCCCGTTCGGGCCTCCGACGCCTGTACGACGGCGCCGTGGCGATCCGCGAAACCGAGGAGTACAAGACGCTGGCCGCCCTCCTCGACTACGAGAGCCGGCTTGCCGAACTGAACCTCGACATCACCCTCGGCGGCGACGGGCGCATCCGCGGACTCGAGGTGCGGTCACTCGAGGAATGCCGTGACAATCCCTTCTGGACCCGGCCGATCAAGCGGCTCTGGAGCCGCGTGCGACTCGGCATCGGGGGCCACTCGATGAGCAACCGGGAACTTCTGAACCGGGTTGTCGAGCGGGTCTACGTGTCCCTGTCGCCCGCCCTGATTCCCCTCGTCCAGATGCTCGGCCAGCTCGAGCTCTACCTCGCCGCGCGGGCTCTGCGGGACCGCGCCGCGGAACGCGGCCTCACGATGTGCATTCCCGAGTTCCGGCCGGATCACGCCGGGGGCGCCGCGCTCGAGTGCGAGGACCTGTTCAATCCGCTGCTGCTCAGCCAGGAGCAGGCACCCGTGCCCACCTCGGTGAGAACGGTGGGCAGCGTGCCGATCACCGTCGTCACCGGACCGAACTCGGGTGGCAAGACAAGGTTGATCCAGGCCATCGCGCTGACTCAACTACTCGGTCAGTCCGGACTCTACGCACCCTGCAGCCGCGCCCGGCTACGGATTCAGCAGGGTCTGTTCGTGTCCCTGATCGAGCGCGAGAGCGCGGATCAGGTCGAGGGCCGCCTGGGGCGCGAACTCGTCCGGATCCGGACCCTGTTCGAGGAGATGGAGCACGGCTCGATGGTGGTCCTGGACGAACTGTGCTCGGGCACCAACCCCTCGGAGGGCATCGAGGTCTTCACCCTGGTGCTCCAGCTCCTCCGGCGGGTCGAGCCGGTCGCCTATGTCACGACCCACTTCCTGGACCATGCCCGCGCCCTCCAGGAGAACCACACCGAGCTGGCTCTCGAGTTCCTCCAGGTACAACTCGACCCCGACCGCCGAAGCACCTACCAGTTTGTCGACGGCGTCGCGCGCACTTCCCTGGCCGCGCTCACCGCCGAGCGGCTCGGCGTCACCTTCGAGAACCTGTCGGCAGCCGTCGATGGTCGCCGGGCGAAGGCGGGCTAGGCGCCGGCCTCAGTACGGGACGCCGGTCGCCCGGCAAACGAAGCGCATCAGCGGGGATGCGGCCCCGCAGAGACCCGTGAACTCGTCGAGGAAACCGCGGCCGAGCAGCCGGGTCTGGTTCAGCGTGGCCACGGCCATGAACGACTTGCGCTTGATGTCGGCGATCCGCGGGTGCGCGGCGTCGAATCCGCGCGGCACCCGTTTCAGGCTCTCGCCGCCGAGTTGCAGCGAGTCGCCGAGCCCGGGATCGACGGTCACCTCCCGCCAGCCCTCGCCATCGGCCACGATCTGCTGCCGGATTGCCCGTAGCGCCTCCGGATGGGGCCGCCACATCCCCCCGCCCATGAACACGTTGCCGGGCGCTATGTGGAGATAGAAGCCCGGCGCATGGGCGTCCTTGTGCTGCTTGTGACGGAAGTGAATGCCCACCTGGGTCTTGTAGGGACTCTTGTCGCGCGAGAACCGGACATCGCGGTGGATCCGGAAGAGCGAGCCGCCGACCTTCTTCGGCACCGCGTCGAAGTGCTTCGACACCTCGTCGATCCTGGTACCGAAATCGCTGATGAACTGGAGCGCCGGCTCCCGGACCGTGTCCTCGTAGCGCTCGCTGTTCGCCTTGAACCAGTCGCGATCGTTGTTCTCCGCAAGGTCGCGCAGAAAGGCGAACGTCTCGCGCGAGAACGGGTTCTTCCATGGGTCCATAGCGTCTCTCCTCGTCGTGCCGGCAACCTGCGGCGCGAAGTGTATTCTCGAATCCACTCAAACCAGGAGGCCCATATTGGACATCTTCGTCGCCGAACTGGTCGGCACCGCGCTACTGATCATCCTCGGCGATGGCGTGGTCGCCAACGTCGTCCTCGCCCGCACCAAGGGCAACGACAGCGGCTGGATCGTCATCGCGACGGGCTGGGGTCTGGCCGTCGCACTCGCGGTCTACTGCGTCGGCCGGATCAGCGGCGCTCACATCAACCCGGCGGTGAGCGCCGGCATGTGGGCCATCGGCGAACTCGACGCCGCCCTGCTGCCGACCTACATCGGCGCTCAGATGCTCGGCGCCTTCCTCGGCGCGGTCATCGTCTGGCTCACGTACCGCCCGCACTGGAGCGCCACCTCCGACCAGGCGGCCAAGCTGGGCGTGTTCTGCACGGCACCGGAGATCCCCGGGCGCCGCGGCGCGAACTTCATCACCGAGGTGGTGGGCACCGCGGTGCTGGTGTTCGGCGTGCTCGCGATCGCCGCCAACGCCTCGGAGCTCTCAGGCGGCGGAATCGACCTTTCGGCCGT
>JAGWAG010000036.1:14380-15568 GCA_021296535.1 Acidobacteriota bacterium
TTCCTGGTCTGGGGGATCGGCCTTGGTCTGGGCGGCCCCACGGGCTACGCGATCAACCCGGCCCGCGACCTCGGACCGCGGATCGCTCACGCCGTGCTGCCGATCCCCGGCAAGGGCGGCTCCGACTGGGGCTACGCCTGGGTGCCGATCCTGGGGCCGTTGACCGGGGGCATCCTCGGCGCGCTGGCCTTCCAGGGCCTCGGCTGGTAGACCGGCGAACATGAGCTACATCCTCGCCCTGGACCAGGGCACCACCTCCAGCCGCACCATCCTGTTCGAGCGCCGGGGAACCGCCGCGGCCTCCGCACAGGAAGAGTTCCCGCAGCTCTACCCCTCCCCCGGCCATGTCGAGCACGATCCAGAGGCGATCTGGAGCACCCAGCTCGCCACGGCGCACGCCGCCATCCGAAAGGCCGGCGCGGAAGCCTCGGACCTCGAAGCGATCGGCATCGCCAACCAGCGCGAGACCGTCGTGCTCTGGGAGCGCGACAGCGGCAAGCCGGTCGACAACGCGATCGTCTGGCAGAGCCGCATCACCGCGCCGCTCTGCGAGCAGCTCAAGGAGAAGGACCACGAGGACCTGTTCCGCGCCAGAACCGGCCTCGTGCTCGACCCTTACTTCTCCGGCACCAAGATCGCCCACCTGCTGGACGAGCACGACCTGCACGCGCGGGCCGCTCGAGGCGAGATCCTGGCCGGCACGATCGACAGCTTCCTGCTCTGGCGACTGACCGACGGCGAGGTCCACGCCACGGACGCGAGCAACGCCTCCCGCACCCTGCTGTTCGACATCCACAAGCTCGACTGGGACGACGAGTTGCTCGAGATTCTGCGCGTGCCGCGGGCCATGCTGCCCGAGGTCCGGGATTCGAGCGGCGACTTCGGTCACACGGAGGAGAGCCTGTTCGGCCGGCGGATCCCGATCGCCGGCATCGCGGGCGACCAGCAGGCGGCGACCTTCGGTCAGGCCTGCTTCGAACCCGGAGCGTGCAAGAACACGTACGGCACCGGCTGCTTCATCCTGATGAACACGGGCGGCCGGGCCGTGGCCTCGGACAACGGTCTGCTCTCCACCGTCGGCTGGGTGCTCGACGGGAAGCCCACCTACTGCCTGGAGGGCTCCGTCTTCGTCGGCGGCGCGGCGGTGCAATGGCTGCGGGACGGCCTCGGCCTGATCGAGAGTTCCGA
>JAGWAG010000037.1 GCA_021296535.1 Acidobacteriota bacterium
AGACGCCCAGGCCGGGCGGGTGGTCGCGGAAGACGGGAAGCGAGCGCCAGAAGTTCACGATCGAGGAATCCTCGGTCCTGGTGAGGTGGGGGCTCTAGTATCGTCGCTTCCCGCAGACGGGGAGCCCTGACTTGGAAGACAAGGTCGCAATCGTCACCGGCGGCGGCAGCGGAATCGGCCGCGCGGTCACGCACGGACTGGTTGAAGACGGCTACCAGGTGCTGATTGCGGGCCGCCGCGAGGATCGGCTGGTTGAAACGAAGAGCGGCGCGCGCGATCCCGAGAAGGTCTTGATCGTGGCCGCGGACATCAGCACTGTGGAGGGCGTCCAGGCGGTGTTCGACAGGCTGACGAGCGCGTTCGGCCGGCTGGATCTACTGTTCAACAACGCCGGTACCGGGGCGCCACCCATACCGATCGAAGTCCTGACCCTCGAACAGTGGAACCGGGTCGTCGGGGTCAACCTGACCGGCGCCTTTCTCTGCACCCAGCGGGCGGTCAAGCTGATGAAAGAACAGGATCCGCAGGGCGGACGCATCATCAACAACGGTTCAATCTCCGCGCACGTGCCGCGACCGAATTCCGCCCCGTACACGGCCACGAAGCACGGCGTCACCGGGCTCACGCGGTCGACGTCGCTGGACGGGCGCAGGTTCAACATCGCCTGCGGACAGATCGACATCGGCAACGCGTACACGAGAATGACCGCTCGCATGTCAGATGGCGTGCAGCAACCCGACGGCAGCATGAAGCCGGAGCCCACCATCGACGTGCGCGCCGTCGTCGACGCGGTGCGCTACATGGCCGCACTCCCGCTCGACGCGAACGTGCCCTTCCTCACGGTGATGGCGAACGAAATGCCGTTCATGGGGCGCGGTTAGTCGCGGTTCCGCTCACCGTGGAAGCGGTCGCCGGACTAGGAATCAACCGGCTCATGAGATAGCCGACGAAGACGCCGGTGCCGATACCGATCATCGGGTACACATAGAGGTTGATGTCGGTCCAGAAGGTCGCCCAGGCGAGGGCGCCGGTGCTTGCCGCCGCGCCGAGCAGGGCGCCGGTCTGGTGGGCGCGCCGGGTGAACACTCCGAGCAGGAAGATGGCCACCACGCCGCTGCTGAGCAGGCCGAGCAGGCTCTGGAAGAAGAAGAACAGCGAGCGCACGTCGAAGCTGGCCAGAACCAGCGCGGTGACGGTGGCCACGGTGCCGGCCCCGACCACCACGGTGCGCGCGAAGCCCAGCTCGGCCGATTCGGTGCGCAGACGGCCGAAGCGTTTGAAGAAGTCGTGGCTGAGCGCCGTCGAGATGCTGTGGATGCTGCTGTCGAGGCTCGACATCGAGGCCGCAAGGATGCCCGCGATCAGCAGACCGGCCGCGCCCTCCGGCAGGCGCCCGACGATGAACAGCGGGAAAGTCTGATCGTTCTGCATACCGAGCTCTAGCAACCCCGGGCGCTGCTTGAAGTAGAGCCAGAGGGCCGTGCCCAGGCACAGGAAGAGCATGGCGAACGGCACCGAGAGCACAGCGTTGAGCCATATGCCGCGGGCGGCGCTGCGCTCGTCACGGGTCGTCAGATAGCGCTGCACGACGGCCTGATCGGTGGCGTAGGGAGCGAGGTTGAGCAGGAAGGAGCCGATCAGGACCGACCAGGTGGCGAGCTCGGTCGCCGAGGGGCTCCAATTGAAGAGCGTGGTCTTGCCGGCCGCCGCGGCGGCCGCGTAGATCGTGCCGGCGCCGCCCAGGTCCGAAACGACGAGGACCAGGCAGAGCAGCAATCCCCCGAGCAGGACGAAGCTCTGCAGCACGTCGGTCCAGACCACGGCCTCCATCCCTCCGGCCACGGTGTAGAGCGTCGCCAGGACACCGGCAGTGACGATACAGATGCTCACGTCGATACCGGTCATCGCCTGCAACGCCAGCGCCGGCAGGTAGATCACGACCGCCATGCGCGCCAGTTGGAAGACGATGAAGGAAGCGCTGCCGAAGAGTCTGGCGCCGAGGCCGAAGCGGCGGTCGAGGTACTCGTACGCCGTGATCACGCCCTGTCGCCTGAAGAACGGCAGGAAGAAGACGACGATCACGGGCGCGATCGCCAGGATCATGAGCCACGACGGGGCAACCACCCAGTCGCCGGCGAAGGTGATGGCCGGCGCGCCCAGGAAGGTGATGGCGCTCAGTTGGGTGGCGTAGATGCTCAGACCGGCGGCCCACCAGGGCACCCGCCGGCCCGCGAGGAAGAAGTCGCCGGTACCGCGGTTGCGCCGCGAGAAGAAGACGCCCATCGCCACCAGCAGCAGCAGATAGCCGACCACGAACACAAGATTGAGAGGCCCCAAGGTCCGGCGGTCCGGCGCCAGGCGGCCGCGGAAGCCGCTCGTCGTGCGCACGCCGGGCCTGATCTCGCCGCTGACCAGCACGGCGTCCCCGCCGACCAGGAAGGCGGGCGTGGTCACCACTCCCTGGGGCAGATCGCCGACTTCGGTCCAGGTGTCGGTGAGCGTGTGGTAGCTGAGCACCGTGGTTGGGAAGAGCGGATTCTGCTCTGGCGGCAGATGCGCGAAGCGGCCTGTCGAGCCGCTGAACACGGCGACGTGCGCTTCGCCCAGCGGCACCGCGGAGCCGGCCGCGACCGGTTGTGGCAGCGCCGCCACAGGACGCCAGGTGCCGGCGGCGCTGCCCACCGGATCGAAGGCCCAGGCCTCAGTCGTGTAGGTGGGCCTGCCCGCGGCCTGTGCTTCCCCCGAGAAGAGATAGACCGCCTCGGAGGGGGTGACGGTGCCGTCGCTCTGCGCGGCCGCGACCATCTTGATGCGTGCCGGCCCGGGGTAGGGCTCGTGGACGGTCCACCCAGCCTCCAGGTCGTCGAGATCGAGCGACCAGAAGGCCTTGTACAGGTCGGCCGCGTCCATCGAGTCGCGCCCGGCGGCCACGTAGACGCGCCGTCCTGAGACCGCCGCCGCCGCGTACGTGGTCGCTCGAGGGAGCGAGGGCAGCCGCTCCACCGACACCCGGCCTGGCCCGTCGCCCCGCTCGTAGCGGAGCCGCAGGACCTCGCGTGAGACGTCGAAGCCGTCGTCGCCGCCCACGAGCAGGACGCCTTCAGCGGTCGACACACACGCCGCGTAGGCCAGCGGCCGTTCGAGTGCGCCGGCTCGACGCCAGCGAGGACCGGCGCCTACTTCCGGTTCCGGCCCTGCCGTCTCGCCTGTCGACTCCAGGTCCAGCACCCAGATGTGGTCGTACCAGACCTTCTCGCCGCCCTCCCAGGGCGGGCGGTCAGGGAAGTTGGCGCCGCCGGCGAGCAGGATGGCGCCGTTGTGATGGCCGACAGCCGGCCCGCCGAAGCCGTGCGCCACCGGCAGCTCGGGAAGCTCCGACCAGTCGAACTGCGCGGCGGCCGCGACGGATGCCAGCGCCGAGAGCACGCACCAGCACAGTGCGCGCCGGCGAACTCGCCTCATCGCCCTGCACTCACCGTCATCCAAGGCCGAACGTGTCGAGCAGAGCGCCGGGCGAAGGCTCTTGGTCGACCAGAGCGCGAAACAGCTTGGCGGCGGGCGCGGAGCTTCCCGCTTCCAGAATCGTCCCGCGGTAGCGATCGGCAGTGTGCGTATCCCACAGACCTCCTGGAGCTCGTTCGAACACGCCGGCGATCTGGGCGGCCAGGACGTCGGCCCAAAGATAGGAGTAGACGCCGGCGGCGTAGGCTTCCGAGAACGTATGCAGTGCGTGGGGGACGCGCAGCAGCGGCTCGACGGCGGCCGGCACGCCGAGTTCGGACAGGACCTCTTCCTCTACGGCCATCGCATCGATGGTCCGGCCGTCGGCGAGTTGATGGAGCCTGAGGTCGACCATCGCGGCTGCCAGGTACTCGAGCGTGAGGCTGAAGATCCGGTCGTAGCGCAGCGCTTCGTCGAGCGAGGTGACGAGTTCTTCGGACATCGGTTCGCCGGTCTTGACATGGCGGGCGTGCAGAGAGAGCAGTTCCCGATCCCGCAACCAGCGCTCGTTGAGCAGCGCGGGCAGCTCGATGAAGTCCCACTCGGCGGCGAGGCTTCCCAGCGAGGGGTAGCCGGCGCGGCAGAGGAGCATGTGCAACGCGTGACCGAACTCGTGGAAGAGCACGTTGGCGAGTTCCCAGACGAGGAGCGTGGGCTCGCCGTCTCGCGGCTTGGGCAGGCTCGATACGACCACCGTATGGACGAGGCTCGGTTCCAGGTGCGAGCAGTGCGGCTGCAGTTGTGTCTGCCATGAACCGGGTGACTTGCCCTCCCGCTGATTGAGGTCGAGCCAGAGTACGCCGAGCGGGTCATCGCCGCGATGAACCAGGAACGCCTCGACGTCGGGATGATAGACGGGCGCTTCGTCGAGGTGATGAAAGCGAAGTCCGTGCATGCGCTCCGCGCTCCAGAACAGGGCCGACTTGATGGCGTCGAGGGACAGGTAAGGTCGTACTGCGTCGACGTCGAAACCGAAGTGCGACTGCCGGTACCTGTCCGCGTAGTAGAGGCGATCCCAGGCCTGCAACTCCCCTTCCAGCCCGTCCGCACTGGCCAGCCTCTGTAGGTCGGCGAGCTGTTGTCGCGTGGTCGTTTCCACGTCACGCCAGACCTCGGTCAGCAGGTCGAGCGCCGCCTGTGGGGTGCCCGCCATTCGGGTGGCCATCGCCAGATCCGCGTAGGACGAATAGCCGAGCAACCGGGCCTTCTCTCCGCGAAGACGGAGAATCTCGGCCATCACCGGCCGGTTGTCGTGCTCGCCGTCGTTGGCGCCGCGACTCATCCAGAGCTTCCAGACGCTCTCGCGCAGGTCCCGCCGCCGCGATCGTGTGAGAAAGGGCCACACCATCGGACGCTGGATCGGCAGCGCCCACTCGTCCGGCCGTCCTCGCTGTTCGGCAACGGTCGCCATGGCTGCCCGCTGCTCGTCGGGGAGGCCGTCGAGTTCGTTCTCGTCGGCGAGCCAGAAGACGAGGGCGTCCTGTTCGTCGGTCAGGTTGCGCCCGAACCGCACGTGCAGTTCAGCGAGCCGGGCATTGATCCGGGTCCATCCCGCCCGGGCCTCCTGCCCGAGATCCGCACCGGCGCGACGAAGACGCTGCCGAAGCACCTCCGCAAGTCGTCGCTGCTCCGACGTGAGAACGTCCTGGTCGAGTACCGCGTCGATTCGTCCCGGCAGATCGCCTTGCCCCGCGATGTCGTCTTCGAGCGCTGCGAGTTGTGGCGCCATCCGCTGGTGCAGTGCCCTCATGTCCTCGTTCGGCCCGGTACTGGCGAGGTGCCTGAGCAGATTCTCCAGGCGTGCCAGCGGCAGGGCGCTGACCTCCAGCGCTTCCACGGTGTTCTCGAAGGTTGGCGTTCGTGGGTCGCTCGCGATCGTGGCGACGGCTTCGCGACGCTTGTGGATCGCGAGTTCAAGTGCCTGTTCCAGGGTGCAAGGCTCGAGTCGCGCGAATGGCGGCAGACCGACACCGATGCCGGCGGAGTCCGGCCACGGCCCAAGCAGCGAAGCGATCTCGGTACTGGCCGCCACTTCAGAGGTCACCCTCTCGGCCCGCCCTGCGCTTGAGCGCCGCGACGATCACCGCATGTCGTCGCCGGTCGATCGGAAAACGCCAGATCCACAATGCGGCGATGCACAGGAACGCCGCCGGAAGTAGAGAGAAGGCGAGCAGCAGACCGAAGCGCCCGCTCGCGCTCTGGGTCGTGACCGTGGCGTCGAAGCCCAATGTCCCCGCGATCAGCAGGCCCAGTGCCGCACCGATTCCCACGTTGATCTTCTGCACCATCGCGTAGAAGGCGAAGTAGCTACCGGCGTGATCTGCGCCAAAGCGCAGCCGTCCGTAGTCGACGACGTCCGCCAGCACGGCCGGCGCCGCCACTGCTTCCACCACGATCATGGCGTTGACGATGACCAGTGACGTGGCAAGCAACAGCGCGGCGTTCTCGCCCGGACCGATGAAGTAGTAGCTGAGAGACGCGAGACCCGCACCGACGTTGCCGACCGCCCATGCCTGTTGCTTGCCGAAGCGGCGGCAGAGCAGGCCCCAGACCGGAGTGGCGACCAGGCTGATCGGAATGCTGATGATCATCACGACGGCAAGCTGCTGGCCGAGCTGCAGGTAGCCGTCGATGTAGAAGAACGAGAGGCCCGAGCCGATGCCGGCGCCGAGCCCGCCGATGGCGAACATCGCCGTGAAGCTGAGCAGCGGCCGGTTGCGGACCACGGCGCGTCCGGCGTCCATGACGGAGGAAGACGCGTCGCCGCCCGACGACTCCCCGCTCGACCGTCCGTTGGGGACCACCAGGGTGGCGAGCAGGGCGGTGCCGAGCAGCGCGACCGCTGCCAGCGCCGCCGCCCAGCGCAACGTCTCCGGCGTGAATTCGGTAGAGCCGGTGATCGGCTGCAGGGCGATGGGCAGACCGAAGAAGGCGAGCAGCCCGAGAAAGCGACCCATCGAGCGCCAGGTCGTGACGCGCGCGCGCTCCGCGTAGTCGTCCGAGAGTTCCGCCAGCCAAGCGCTGTAGGGCACTTCCGAGACCGTCCAGCCGACGTCGGCCAGCAGATACCAGAGGAGGAACGACCACATCGTCACCTCTCCGCTGGGCACGTATAGGAACCAGCAGGCGATGACGGCGATGACTGAGCCGGCCAGAAGCCAGGGCTTGCGGGTGCCGCGGCGAGCCCGGTAGCGGTCGGAGAGGAAACCGACGATCGGGTCGTTGACCGCGTCGAAGATGCGCGAGAGCAGAATGACGAGCGCGATCTCCTGGAGACTGAGACCGAAGAACTTCGCGTAGATGCCCTGCAGGACTGAAACCGCCGGGCCGTGGATGAAGGCCTGGGCGAAAGACGGCGCCGCGTAAGCGCCGAGAACGCCGCGGTGGAGCGCCGCGTCGCTGCTCATCGGGTGAGGGTCCCCGAGCGAGCTTTGTCGAGAAAGGCGCGCACCGGCGGTACGACCGCGGCGGCGTCAAGACACACCGAGTGGTCGCGATCGGCGATCTCGTGGACGCTCCAGCCCAGACGCCGAAGCTCCCCCCGACGCTTCCGGATGGTGCCGGCGATGTGGATGTCTTCGCCGCCGGGGTCGACGTCGCCGCGCCCGCCGAAGAACACCATGCGGGGACAGTCGATCTCCCCTATGGCCTGCTGCTCCGGCCAGTCGAGCACGCTCTCGTAGAACGTCACCCACTGGGCGTACTGAGCCGGCTCGCGGAGCACGACTCGGGCCGACGGCGGTGGATCGTCGAGCTGGCGGCGGGCAGCCCGGAGAATGTCCGCGTACTGGCCTCCCAGGGGCGGCCAGCCGCCGACCACCAGGGCCGACAGTCGATCGCTGCGCGAGGCCAGTTGAAGGGCGGCGGCCCCTCCCCACGAATAGGCCCAGTAGACGAACTTCCCGAAGCCGGCGGCGTCGGCGGTCGCGAGCAGGTCGGAGCACACCCGTTCGGCTGTCATCTCGGCTGGGGGCGGTGAGGTGCTCTTGCCGATGTTCGGATAGTCGACGAGCAGCACGCGGTAGACGTCGGTCAGCCGGTCGAGGTAGCCATTGAGCGTGGCCCCACTGTCGGGTCCGAAGATTCTCGTGTGGGACGCCATGAGCGGCAGGCCGAGCATCAGGGCTACGCCGTTCGGAGGGCCGACCGATCGGTAGTGAATCGTGGCGCCCGACGCGACCTCGAACTCGCCGACTTCGTCGATCAAGGCTGTGCCTTCCACGGTGGTCCGGCGGCCAGTCGGTGGAGGGTCTGGCGCACGACTTCGATCACGAAGTCCGGTGCCTCGTATGGGAAGTTGTGCGCCGTTCCCGGAGGTGCGGTCACGCGCTCGGAGAGGTCGGAGAGGTTGAGGTAGCGCTCGCGGCTGCGCTGGTAGAAGCGTTGCAGACGCACCGCGTCGAGTTGCCCGGGTGTCGGCGCCTCGTCGTCGATCATCTCGGCGACCTGCTCGAGGTCCTGCATGTCGCCAGGGGCCACGAGCAGCAACGGAATGCCGTCGAGATCGCCTTCGTAAGGGAGGGTCGTCCAGGCGATGGAGGCCATGCCACGCGGCGTGAGTTCATCGAAGATCGAAGCGCTGGCGCATGCAGCCCTCGGGCCGCGCTCGAGGGCGCGGGCGTTGTGCCAGACCTCACCCAATCGTTCACGGATCAGCCGGTCGAGACGCTCGTACTCGGGACTTGGCGGCCCCTTGGACAGGCGATCGGCGAGAGCATCCAGGCCGAACAGTTGGAGAACGCCCGCGAAGACCGGGCGCCACTTCATGCGGGCCAGGCCCGGCACCGGCGGCCCGTAGGCGATCGTGTCGGGCGGTGTCGCGTCGAGCAGCAGCAGTGCGGCGACGCTCCCGGGACTTCGGCGGGCGAGCGCTGCGAAGAGGAGGCCGCCGAAGGAGTGCCCGGCGAGCACGAACGGCCCTTTCTCACCAGCGGCTTCGAGGGCTTCCAGCACCTCCCTGGCCTCGCGGTCCGTTGTGCGCGGGAACGGACCCGCATCGCTCCAGCCGGTGCCCGGGCGGTCGATCAGGATAGAGCGCGTCTCCTCGCGCAGTGCGCGGTGCAGGTGGTGGAGCGCCCAACCCCCCGCGTGTCCGCCGGGCATCCAGACGACCGGCGGCCGGCCGGCGGCGCTCCCTTCCGCCAGCACATGCAGGCGGTGACCGCCGACCTTCACCAGCACGCCGGGCGGCGGGTTGCGACCACGGGCCTTCCGCAGCGCGATGAGATGGCGCAACGTACCCGATAACAGCAGGACGCCGAGGACTGCCGCCGCCATGGCGACGATTCGCACCGTGCCGTCGCCTAGCAACGCCGCGGCTATCCCGACCGCGAGAACCGTACCCGCAGTCCAGAGACCCGCGAGGTCGCGGCTCAGGAACGCAAGGGCGAGTCGCCTCGGGCCTGTCATCGTGTGAGCATCGTCTGGCGGTCAGGACTTCATGAAACCCCGGGTCGAGACCCGGTTCATGAAGGCACTGCGCCTCTTCACCATCTCGCGGTGGTACATCGACATGCCGAACTCCTGCTCCGAAAACGGCTCGAGAACGGCCGGACCGAGAAAGTCGATGACCAGATAGATGGCTGCCCACTCTTCGTCGACGCCGTCCTGGAGAAGGCCGCGTCGGCGGTTGATCTGGACGAATCGGCGCATGATCTCCAGCAGTTCGCGCAGGAGCGCCTGGCTCCCGGGAGTCCTTTCCATCAGCGACGTGCGCAGGTAGAGCAGGGCGTCGCGTTCGCGTTCGACCCACTCCACTGCGTCTTCGATCAGGTGCTCGAGCGCCTCGGTACCCAGGTGCCTGGTAGCCCGGGAGCAGAGCTCTTCGATCTGCGCGATGACCTGGCGGTCGATCTCCTCTCGCAGGCCGGCCTTCGAGCCGAAGTGGGTCCGGATCAGCCCGATCGAGACACCTGCTTCAGCCGCAATCTCGCGCACGCCCGTGCCCGAATAGCCCTTTTCGGCGAAGAGACGGCGCCCGGCGCGGATGAGCCGTTGGCGGCCGTTCAGTTGAGTCACTTCACCTTCCAGGGCCGATCATCCGGCCCGGCAGCGTCGATTGCCCGTTCAGAAGTCGAGTGAGATCTCGACACCGATCTGCCGGGGATGGTCCTGGGTGTAGATGGGAGTACCCCGCCCACTCTGCGCGTAGATTGCACCGTCCTCGCCCAGCAGGTTGTTGCCGAACGCGTAGACACCGAACGTCTCGTTACTGAAGCCGAACCGTGCTCGCATCAGGTCCCGCGTGTCGCCGGAAAGCCCCGGTCCGAACTGACCCAACTGGTCCTCGAGATGACTCAGCCCGAGGAATGCCTGTCCTGCCCACGTGTCGCTCAGCGCCCACGCATAGCTGGCGGACAAGGTCCCGGTCCACCTCGGCACGAATGGAAGTCGGTCGCCGTTGCGCGCTTGGGTCGCGGCCGCGAACGCCGCATTGATGTTCGTGAACTCGGCCTGGTTCCAGTTGCCGGAGAACTGAAACGACAGCCCCGAGACGCTGGCCGGCCGGTAGTCGAGTGCGAGATCGACGCCATAGAGCTCGGAGTCGCCGATCTGGTAGTCCAGGAAGAGCCCGAAGACCGGTACCGCCTGCCGGGTGTCTTTCCAGTCCTGGAAGTAGGGTGCGATGTCGATCAGGAGACGTCCCCCGCTAAGCGTGTACTTGGCTCCCAGCTCGTAGCTCCAGAGTTCGTCGGAGTCGACTTCCACTGAGCATGGCAGCCCGCCCAACTCGTGCAGCGCGCACGTGTCGGGACTGTTGAAGCTACCGCTGCGGAAGCCCTTGGCGATGTTCAGGTAGTAGTTTGCCTGTTCGGTGGCGTCCAGCGCCAGGTTGAAGCGGGGGTTTACGCTGTCGAATGTCGCGGGGTCCAACTGCGTGCTGAACGCACTGCTGTAGACCGAGCGCTCGTCCTCGAAGGAACGCAGCCCCGCCAGTGCGACGAGCCGGTCGTCCAGGAAGGCGTACGAAACCTCACCGAACAGGGACAGGGACTCCGAACCGCGGTCAGCCGTGCTGTCCGGGAACAGCGGCGGATCAATCGCCGAGACGGCGAGGGCGTCCGTCTCCGAGTAGTAGACGCCGACCAGCCACTGGAACGGAGAGTCGTTCTGCGAAACGAGCCGGGTCTCGTGGCTCAGGGCGTCGCCGGACGTTTGACCGAAGATGTCGAGGAATCCGGACGGCGACAATGGGAACGGCAGGCCGACCTGCACTTCGTCGGTCGCGTCTATCTGCGTCGTCGTACTGGCGAGCGAGGCGGCGCCGAAGCTGACGGTGAAGGTGCCGGTGGCGAGCTCGTACTCGCCGAGCGTGTAGTCGCCGGCGGCCGCGGACGTCGTCGTCGGGGGATCGAGGGCCGAGAGCAGGGTGCCACCTTCCTGATCGGCTTCGTTGCCCGCGTACATCAGCCGCAGGTTGAAGCGGTCATTCGGAGTCGTGTCGAAGACGGCGCGGTAGTTCGTTACATCGCCCGCACCGAACTCGTCGTCGCCGGTTGTCGCCAGCAACTGGTAGCCCGCGGTGTCCTCCGTACTGGCGACCAGCCGCAGGCCGGCCCTTCTTCCCATCGGGATGTTGACGGCGGCGTCGATGTAGTTGCCGTTGCCGCCGCCGTCGGTGCTGGAGTAGCCGCCGCGCAGGCTGGCTCCGAAGCCGCCGTAGTCCGGTGAACGTGTAATCAGGCGAATCGTGCCACCCATCGAGCCGTTTCCGTAGAGCGTGCTCTGCGGACCGCGGAGGACCTCGATTCGCTCGAGGTCGAATGAGCGCCCCATCGGAGCGAAGTTCTGCCCGAAGACGAAGAACGCGGCGTCATCGAAGTAGTAGCCTACGGTGGGATCGCCCAACGCCTGACCGATTCCGCGGATCTGGTAGCGACGCAGGCCGATATTGTTGGACAGTTCTTCGGAGGCTCCCGGCACCAGGGTGATGACTTCGTTGAGATCCCGCATGTTGGCCTCCTGGAGAGCCTCTCCGGTGAAGGCCTGGACCGAGATCGGAACTTCCTGCAGTTCTTGTTCGCGCTTCTGTGCGGTGACCAGGATGGTTTCGCTCACCTCATCCGCAGGTGCTTCTTCTGCTTCCTCCTGGGCGCCGAGCGGTGACGCCAGTACGGCAACGCCGAGGACGGCGACAAGCCAGCCGAGCGTGGGATCGAACTTGGGCATGGTTAACCTCCTTGGTTGGTCTTTCGAGCCGGTGCCGAGCGACAGGCTCCCAAGGGTCCGTGGGGCGTGCGAACCGACCGGCCGTGGTCGTCGAGTCTTCGCCTGTATACGATCGTATCGTATACGACCGTATCGCGCTGGCGGGCAGGGGCTGGACAGATGAACTCGTCAGCCAGAAGAGCTACCTCCGCCTCGCTCCGACTCGAAGACCTGGCGGTCGATCCCTATCCGCGCCTGGCGGAGCTGCGGTCCCGGGGGCCTGCGGTGTGGGCGCCGAACCTGGGGATGTGGGTGGTCGCCGGGTACGACGACGCGGTGTCCGTGCTGCGCGATCCGGAGCGGTTCACCAACGACTCGCCGAAGTCCCTGATCCAGTCGACGTTCGGTCGCCAGATGCTGTCAGTCGAGGGCGAGGAACAGAAGCGCTACAAGCAGGCGTGCCTCGCTCCCTTCACCGGCAAGGCGTCCCGGGAGGTCTGGCAGCCGCGGGTCGACCGGCTCTGTGGGGAACTCCTTGAAGGCCGCGAGAGGGCGGCCGCCGGCGGGGCGGCCGAGATCGACCTGATGGCGGACTTTGCCGCGCCGATCGCCCTGGAGACGATGGGAATCGTCGTCGGCCTGCCTTCCGGGGAGCTGTCGCGGGTACGCGGCTGGTACGACGTGTTCGCCCGGTCGCTGGCCAACTTCGAGGGAGACGCCGGACTCCATCGCGCGGGCCAGGAGGCCGCGGCGGCGATGCGCGAGTATCTGGCGGAGAAGCTGGACCGACAGCAGCCAGCCGGCGAGGCGGGTAGCGGAACCCTGGTCGACGTCCTCTCGGGGACTGGCGGATTGCTCACCCGTTCGGAAATGCTGGCGAACCTCCTGATCGTTCTGTTCGGCGGCATCGAGACGACGGAGTCGATGATCGGCAACGCTCTCCATTACCTGCTGAGCGAGCCGGGCCTCCAGGCTGCCACGCTCGATTCCCGGAACGAAGGAGAAGCAGCCTTCGCGACCGCGATCGAGGACGTGATGGAGGAATCGCTGCGCTACGACCCGGCGGTCCAGACGCTCACCCGGCACACAACGGCGGCGGTCCGCATCGGCGGCGCCGAGATCGCGGCCGGTGAGACCGTGCAGTGCATGGTTGGCGGCGCCAATCGCGACCCGGCGGTGTTCGAACGTCCGGATCGCTTCGAACCCGGCCGGGCGAATGTGCGGAAGCACCTGGCCTTTGGCCTCGGCAACCACTTCTGCCTCGGGGCGCAGCTCGCCCGCACCGAGACCCGCTCGGCGCTACGGACCCTGCTCGAGCGTTGGCCCGGCGTCGAGCTCGATGGGAGGTCTTCCCTACCGCCGTACGGCCACGAGTTCCGCAAGCCCGGACGTCTCCTGGTACGGCCTCACTTCACCGGGAGCCGTCCGAAACGGATCACGGTGCGGCGCCGCTCGGGGCTGTCGGAGCTGTCCCAGAC
>JAGWAG010000038.1:0-23422 GCA_021296535.1 Acidobacteriota bacterium
CGCTTCAGGGCGTCCGCGTGCTCGATCTCACCAGGGTCTGGGCCGGGCCGCTGGCGACCAGGATACTGGGCGACCTCGGCGCGGACGTGATCAAGGTCGAGGCCGCCTGGGCCCGGGGTCCGGCGACCCAAGCCGCGAGAATCGCTCGCCTCACCCACCTGTTCCCGGAGAACGACGCCGGCGAACGTCCTTTCAATCGCGGCGCGGCCTTCAACAAGATGAACCGGAGCAAGCGCTCCGTGACGCTCGATCTGGCCGACCCCGAGGGGCGACGCATCTTCGAGGCTCTGGTCGAGCGCTCGGACGTCGTCTGCGACAACTTCAGCCCGCGGGTCATGCCGAAGCTGGGGCTCGACCCGGAGCGGCTGCGCGAGGTGAATCGAGGTGTCATCGCGGTCTCGATGCCCGGGTTCGGCAACTCGGGTCCCTACCGCGACCGGCTTGCCTTCGGCCCCCTGATCGAGTCGACGATGGGGCTGACGTCCGCGCTCGGGTACCGGGACGGGGGACCGCACCGGTCGGGCATCGCCTGGCCGGATCCGATGACCGCTCTGCACACCGCCGTTGGGACGCTGGCCATGCTGTACGGCCGAGCGCAGTCGCCGGAGGGCCGGGGCGGCACCGTGGAAACCCCGATGGTCGAGGCGATGGCGACGATGTTCGGCGACCACATCCTGGCGGCGCAGCTTCGGGGGACGCCCGAACTGCGGCGCGGCAACCGCCATCCGGAGCGAGCGCCCCAGGGCTGCTACCCGTGCCTGGGCGAGGACCGATGGATCGCGATCAGCGTGGAGAGCGACCAGGAATGGCGGGCGCTGTGCGGCGTCGCCGGCTTGCCGGTAGCGCTCGCCTCGATGTCGCTGCCCGCTCGACAGGCGGACGAGGACCGGATCGACGAGTCGCTGTCCGAGTGGACCAGCAGCCGGGAGCGGGACGACCTGGTGTCCTCCTTGCTCCGCGCTGGCGTCACGGCGGCGTCGGTCGCCGACGCACGCGACATGGCCGAAGACCCGTTCCTCGAGGCGCGCGGATTCTGGGCCGAAGTGGATCACCCGGAAGTCGGCCGGCGCCGGTACCCGGGGCTGCCGATCCGTATGAGCGCGACGCCGCCGACGTACCGCCGCGGCGCCCCCTGTCTCGGTGAGCACAACCGGGAGGTACTCGTCGAGGTCCTCGGGTTCCCGCCGTCGCGCGTGGACGAGCTGGAACGCGCCGGAATGTTGCGCGACACGCCGCCTGAAGGCGCAACCGGCCGTGGAATCAAGAAGAGCTAGGACTGCGGTCAGGATTGGCAACGAGTCGGGTGCTAGCGTGATTGTCCGTCCTCACAGACGGACACTCCCCGGCGACCAATTCCTACGTGCCCACTATCAGCGAGGCGTCAACCGCGCCGCAGCCGCTTTGGGCCAAGGTCATCGACCAGACGCGCTGTATCGGGTGCCACGCGTGCACGACCGCGTGCAAGTCGGAGAACGAGGTGCCGCTGTCGGTCACGCGCACTTACGTGAAGTCCGTCGACGTGGGGCGCCACCCGCGCGCGCGGCGCGCCTTCCAGGTCACCCGCTGTAACCAGTGTGAGGACGCACCCTGCGTCGCGGCCTGCCCGACCGCCGCGATGTACAGCCGGGAGGACGGCATCGTCGACTTCGACAAGTCGTCGTGCATCGGATGCAAGGCGTGCATCGCGGCGTGCCCGTACGACGCGATCTTCATCAATCCCGACGACCACTCGGCGGAGAAGTGCAACTTCTGCGCGCATCGACTCGACATCGGCCTCGAGCCGGCGTGCGTCGTCGTCTGTCCGACCGAGGCGCTGATCGTCGGCGACATGAAAGACCCGCTCTCGGAAGTCTCCGGGATCGTCCACCAAGAGGCGGTCGCGGTGCGGCGGCCGGAGAAGGAGACGCGGCCGAAGGTGTTCTACAAGGGAGCGGACCGGGCGACGCTCGATCCCCTTGCAGCGCGGCAACCCGAGGGCGGACTGTTCATGTGGAGCGAGCAGGACAATGGCAACGGGAAGGTGTCGTCCGGCCACACCGGTCCCCGAAACAGCTCCGCGGCGGCACTGCTCAGCTACGACGTCCCGCACGAGATTCCCTGGGACTTCCGGGTGAGCCTCTACACCTTCACCAAGTCGATCGCCGCTGGTGCCTATCTGGTGCCGTTGCTCCTGGCGGTCGCCGGCATGATCCCCTGGTCGTCGCCGGTGTGGACGCTCGTCGGGCCCCTGGTGGCGCTCGCTTTTCTGGTGCTGACGGGCGCGCTCCTGGTCTGGGATCTGGAGCATCCGGAGCGATTCTGGATGGTGCTCGCGAGGCCGCAGTGGCGGAGTTGGCTGGTGCGCGGAGGCTTCGCCATCACCGGGTACGGTGCGCTCCTGGCGGCTCACATCGGTGCGGTTGTCGCCGGCCGGCCCGAGTGGACGTTAGCGTTGGCGTGGGCCGGGGGCCCGCTCGCGGTCGCGACCGCCGTCTACACCGCGTACCTCCTGGCCCAGGCGCGCGCGCGCGACCTCTGGCAGAGCCCGCTCCTGCCGCCGCACTTTCTGGTCCAGGCGCTGCTGGCGGGCTCGGGCGCGCTGATCCTGGCTGACCTGGCGACGGGAGGGGCTCTGGCGCTCGGTGTCGGCGCCGTGTGGATTTTCCAGGCCTCGCTGGCCGTTCACGTGGCCCTGGCTCTCGGCGAGGCGACGATGACGCACCCGACCGCCCACGCCGCCCTGGCTGCCCGGGGCATGCTCCGCGGTCGCTACGCGGGCCTCTACTGGACCGGCTTCTGCTTCGCCGCGGCCGCGCTCGTACTCGTGGGCCTGGGTGCGCATCTCGGCGTGGCCGCCGGATTGGCGGCCCTTTTGCTCTACGAGCACGCCTACCTGCAAGCCGGTCAGTCGGTGCCCCTCTCCTGAAGCGACTCGTGACCGAGCGGGACAACCTGGAGAGCCTGGAGAAGCTGGAACGCGTGGTCTCGGCGGCGCGGGCCGACGCCGAAGCCCGCGGCGAGACCTTCTATCCCGGCGCCAGCCGCGTCCACCTCGCGTCCTATCCGCCGAAGGAGCGCTGGAACGACTGGGTCGAGCTCGATTCAAAGGCATGGCCGCGGCGCGTCGAGAAGCGCTACATGCTGGTCCCGACCACGTGCTTCAACTGCGAGTCCGCGTGCGGACTCCTGGCCTACGTCGACCGCGACACGCTGCAGGTACGCAAGTTCGAGGGCAACCCGGAGCACCCGGGCTCACGGGGTCGCAACTGCGCCAAGGGGCCGGCCACGCTGAACCAGATCACCGATCCCGACCGCATTCTTCATCCGCTCAAGCGGGCCGGGGGCCGGGGAGAAGGGAAGTGGGAGCGCGTGTCGTGGGACGACGCGCTCGACGACATCGCGGCGCGCATCCGCAAGGCCCTGGAGGAAGACCGGCACAACGAGGTGATGTACCACGTCGGCCGCCCGGGCGAGGACGGCTACACCGAACGCATGCTCGCGGCCTGGGGCGTCGACGGGCACAACTCGCACACGAACGTCTGTTCGAGCGGCGCGCGCTCCGGGTACCACTGGTGGATGGGAATGGACCGCCCGAGCCCGGACCACGCGAACGCAAAGGTCATCGTGCTCGTCAGCAGCCATCTCGAGACCGGCCACTACTTCAACCCCCACGCGCAGCGGATCATGGAGGGCAAGAAGCGCGGCGCCAAGCTGATCGTCCTGGACACGCGCCTGTCGAACACCGCGACCCACGCCGACCACTGGTTGTCGCCCTATCCGGGCTCGGAAGCGGCGATCTTCCTGGCGGTCGCGAACTGGATGATCCGGGAAGGCCGGTACGACCGCGACTTCGTGCGCCGGTGGTGGAACTGGCCGGACTTCCTGGCCGCCCAAGACGTTGCCGGCGCGCCGTTCGAGCGCTTCGAGGAGCTGCTGCGCGAAATGTACGCGGAGTACACCTTCGAGTACGCCGCGAGCGAATCGGGGATTGATGCGGATGAGCTGCGCAAGGTCGCGGAAGTCGTCTCGACCGCCGGCACCCGCCTCGCCACCCACAACTGGCGCAGCGCCGGCGCGGGGAATCTCGGCGGCTGGCAGGTCGCCCGCACGCTCACGCTCCTGAGCGCTCTCCTCGGCGCCCTGGCTACCGAGGGCGGGACCTTCCCCAACGCCTGGAACAAGTTCGTGCCGAAGCCGCCGCGTCTTCCGAAGCGCCATCCGGGCCGGTGGAACGAGGTGCAGTGGCCGCGTGAGTACCCGCTGGCCCTGAACGAGATGTCGTTCCTGATGCCGCACCTGATGCGAGCGCAGAACGCCTATCTCGACGTCTACTTCACGCGCGTTCACAACCCGGTGTGGACGAACCCGGACGGTTTCAGTTGGATCGAAATGCTGAGCGATCCCGGCCGGATCGGTCTGCACGTGGCGCTGACGCCGACCTGGAACGAGACCGCCTACTTCGCCGACTACGTCCTGCCGATGGGGCATTCATCCGAGCGGCACGATCTGACCTCGTACGAACAGTACGACGGCCAGTGGCTCGGCTTTCGCCAACCGGTCCTGAGGGCGGCCAGGAACCGCCTGGGCGAACAGGTCGGCGACACCCGCGAGGTGAATCCCGGCGAAGTGTGGGAGGAGAACGAGTTCTGGATCGAACTCACCTGGCGCGTCGATCCCGACGGCTCCCTTGGGATCCGCGAGTTCTTCGAGTCGGTCGAACATCCCGGCGAGAAGATGACCGTCGACGAGTACTACGGCTGGATCTTCGCCAACACGGTGCCCGGGCTGCCTGAAGTCGCCGCGCGGGAAGGGCTGACGCCGCTTCAGTACATGCGCCGCTACGGCGCCTTCGAGGTCGCGAGCAAGGTCGGAAGGGTCTACGAGCAGCCCGTTCCGGACGAGGAGCTGGAGGATGGGCACGTCGACGAACGCGATCGCGTCTACACCCGGGCGCCGGTTCCGGCGAGCCCGCAGGCGCAGGGAGGCACCGCGCTCGAGCCGGACGATCGGCGTGCGCGTGGACGGTGAGATGCTCCGGGGCTGGCCGACGCCTTCGGGCAAGCTGGAGTTCTGGTCGAACACCCTGGCGGAGTGGGGATGGCCGGAACTGGCGGCGCCCACGTACATCAAGAGCCACGTGCATCCGAGCCGGCTCGAACCCGGACAGATGCCGCTGATCTCGACCTTCCGCATCCCGGTGCAGATCCACACCCGGAGCGCGAACTCGAAGTGGCTCGACGAGATCGCTCACACGAACCCGCTCTGGATCCACCCGACCGACGCCGCGCGCCTTGGCATCGGCGGTACCGGCAGCCTGGTCCGGGTCACGACCGACCTCGGCTACTTCGTGGTCAAGGCCTGGCTGACCGAGGGGATCCGCCCCGGCGTCGTCGCGTGCAGCCACCACATGGGACGCTGGAAACCGGAAGGACAGGCGGGCCAACGGCTTGGCATGATGACCGTCGCGCTGGCGAAGGACGGCTCGGAGTGGTCGCTGGCGCCGAAGCAAAGCGGCGGCTCGTTTCGCTCGAACGATCCGGACACGATGCGGGTCTGGTGGACCGACGTCGGCGTGCACCAGAACCTCACCCACGCGGTGCACCCGGACCCGGTCTCCGGGCAGCACTGCTGGCACCAGGCCGTTCGGGTCACGCCCGCCGCATCAGGCGACCGGCGCGGCGACGTATCGGTCGACACGGACGGCTCGCGCACGCAATTCGAGCGCTGGCTGGAACTCGTGCGGCCGGCCGACCGGCACTCGCCGGGTGGGTTGCGGCGACCGTGGTGGATGCTGCGCGAGGCCTACCGGTTCCCAAGCCCGGGATGACGCAGGTCGAACTGCTCCGCGCCCTGGCCATCTTCGCTGAACCGCCGGAAGCGGAACACGCCCGGGTTGGCGGTCTGCTTGGCTTGGGTGACGGCATCGACGGCTCGGCGTACGCGGAGCTCTTCGTCTTCCAGTTGCCTCCGTACGCCTCGATCTACGTGGGCCCCGAGGGCTGGATGGGCGGCGAGGCACGAGAGCGGATCGCCGGTTTCTGGCGCGCGGTGGGCCGGGCCCCTTCCGCCGAGCCGGATCACCTGAGCGTTCTGCTCGGCCTGTACGCCGCCCTGAGCGAGGAGCACGAGCAGGCGACGGGGCCGGGTGCCGCCCTGGTGGCGGAAGCCTGCCGCGCGCTGCTGCACGAGCACTTGGCGCCATGGCTCTTCGCGTATCTTGACCATGCCGGGGAACTGGCGGTGGGCGGCTACAGGCGCTGGGCGGAGCTGCTCCGCGAGACCCTGGCGCAGGAAGCCGGGCGTGCCGGTCCGCCCGCGGTCCTGCCCGTTCACCTGCGCGCCGTAGCCGGGCTTCCGGACCCGCGGACCGAGGGCGGCGAGGCCTTCCTGAAGGCTCTGCTGGCGCCTGTCCGCTCCGGCATCATCCTGACTCGGTCGGCGCTCGGAACAGTGGCGCGGGAACTCGGCCTTGGGCTGCGCGCCGGTGAACGCCGGTTCGTCCTCGAAGGCCTGCTCGGGCAGGACTCGCAGGGGACTCTGGCCGCCCTGGCCGCCTTGGCCGCGAAGGAAGAACTCGCTCACAAGCGGCGCGACGGTCTGCTGGGGGAGTCAGCTCGGTTCCTGGCGCGGAGAGCCGGGAACACAGCTCGGCTACTGGGAGAGCTTGCGGCCGACAGCTAGCGGTCTCCGGTACGCTTCGAGAGAGCATGGGAGACGCTTCCAGAGGCGCCACGCCCGCGAGTCGCCCGCGACGGCTCGACCACGTTCTCGAGGCCTCACTCTATGTGAGCGACCTCCAAGCGGCGGAGGTCTTCTACACCGAGGTCCTGGGACTCACCCTCCACTCGAAGCTGCAGGGGAGACATGTCTTCTTCCGCTGCGGTGAGCAGATGGTGCTCCTGTTCAATCCCGAGGCGACGGCCAACCCCGACCTGACCCCGCGGGGCCTCGGCTCCCACGGCGCTCACGGCCCGGGTCATCTGGCGTTCGGTGTGAGCGCGGACGAGATCGACGTTTGGAGCGCCCACCTGGAGCGCCACGGCGTCGAGATCGAGCAGGAGATCGACTGGGGCGGCCGCCGGGGCCGATCGATCTACTTCCGCGACCCCGACGGCAACAGCCTGGAGTTCGCAACGTCGGCGTTGTGGGGGTCGGATCCATAGAGTTCGTCGTCGATCCGTCAATCGTCGAAGTACGAGTGCTTCGCGACTGGAAGGTGCGGCACGTTGCCGGATGACTTGGGCAGGCTCGACTCCTTGAAACAAGCAAGTGGGGGACCGCGCCATCGTGGGCACGGCGTCCCCATCGACGTGGCGTTCGCAAACGGATTGTCGTCCCCCAACGCCGGCACAGAGCCTAGAACCGTCTACTCTACGATAGGCCCTAGGGGGGGCGGTGGGCACGGGTCGTCGGGGCAACAGTTCGCAGGTCCACGAACCCAGACGCCCCCTGTCACGCTCGATAGCCAGTCACACATTCCCTGGTTGCAAAGGAATCGGCACTGGTTCGCTGCGTAGCCCACCAAGTTGCCCCACACGCCGGCGAAGGCTGCGGTGGCGGCGCCATCACATGCTTTCTTGAACTTCCTGGTCTCTTCGTCGGAAGCGCCTGCGAGGCTAAGAGACGACTTCGTCAAGGTGCAGATGAGTCGTAGATCAGCGTAGAACGCGAGGTCACAAGCTGCCTTGTGCCCAAAACCGGGATAGTACCCGCCGCATACGCCTTGTGCCCGTCAACATCGGTCATGCCGCGTACACGATTCAAGCAACGCTCTGTCAAGGCCCGCCTGAGCGATCTCAGGTAGGTTCAAAGAACAGCCGTAGGGTCCCGGTTGTGCCTGAGCCAGGGCGTTTGATGAAAAGATAAACAGAACGCCAATCCATACCGCAAGAAACAAAGGGCTTCTCAAAGTCATCCTCTCTTGTAGTCGGCTCACGTTTGCGCGGCAGGGAGATCCACCGATGCGGTCGAGAAGCCGTGAAGGTAGGGGTGAGCACCGCCAAAGAGTCGAGAGCTAAGCACTTCTGGCGAGTTTGTCAAGTCGAGACAATGGAGGCACCACACACGAAGAAACGCGCTCTTGCGGCGCGCGGCAAGGTGCTGTCGCGGGAGATAGGTTGGGCGGAGTTGGGACGGAGGAGGAAGGGAGAGGCGAGGGCACCTGGGCGGCGGCGTAAACGAGCAGCAGGCGGTGCCGTTCGTGGCGAGTAGCGAGGTCCGTCCCCCGCCTGCTGGAACGTGGAGTCGTTGTACCGGAGGCCGAACGGCGTTGTGAGATCCAACGGCTTCGACGAGCTCGCGGGGGAGCCGTTTCCATGAGCTGGCGCAGAGACCCGGGGTCGGTCGAGCGTGGCGCGGGGCGCTTCCGGATGTTGGTGGTGGGTTCCTCTGAAGGAAAGTGCACGTGAGGGCGCTGACGTTCAGAGCATGGAAGGCAGCGACACGGCATTAGCGCCGGAAACGCCTTGCGGCTCTTCAGGCTTTCGTGTGGAATGTAAGTCAATGCGGTTCGAGGTCGAGTCCGCCGAGATGGAAGTAGATGGCGGTGCGGGTCGCCACCTCCTTGAGATGCCAGCAGCGGGCCGTCTTGGAAGTGCCGTCGATCAACTGCTTGAAGCGGCTCCACCGACGCTCCGGCACGTTGTCCGGGTCGTACAGCCACAGGTAGCGCGTATCGGCCAGACGGTCGTCGCCCAGGCGGCTCAGGAGACGGTGCTCCTCTCGCCGCACCTCGTCCACCGCGCCGCCGAGATGGGAGGCGACGTGGAACTTGTCGTACGCGAGCTTGCGGGCACCGTCCGGCAAACACGACACCGTAGCCGAGATGTACGCCGCCCACATGTCCATCGCCACCGTCTCGATCTTCGACCGCTCCGCCTCCGACAGCGACTCGTAGTACGAAGCCAGAGCCTCCTGCCGCGACCGTCCGCCACGTGATGGACCCGAGGCTCGCCCTCCAGGGACGCCACCACCGTCACGTACTCGTGCCGCTTCTGAAACGACGTCTCGTCCACGCCCAGAAGCCGCGAAGCCGGCGCCTTGCTGCGGCGCTCAAGACCCCGGATCACCGCCCGACGCATCACGCCGTCACCTGGTCCCAGCTCAGGTCCAGCAGACGCGCCACCGCCAGAATGCTCGTCTCGCCCAACCGGCGGATCAACAGCTCCTCGAACAACGCCGTGAACCGGGAACCGGAATCGACCCACGGCACGCCAATCGCCCGCACGCCGTGATCCCCGCAGCGCACCGAGGTACCTCGGCCGTCAGAATCGTCCGGTACTGGCACGTCGGCAGATGACGCCAACGACGACGACGAGCGTCGTGACGGCGAGCCTCCTTGCCGCACTCCGGAAAACTGAACCCGTCGCCCGCGCCGCGAGCGACGAAAACCTCTACCTCGCCGGCCTCAAGCCGAAGCTCGACATCCGTTACCCGCCATGGCCGCTCGATACCCAGAATCCGACCGTACAAGTCTGTGTCTCGCATCCCGTAAAACTACGGCACCTCCACCATCAATCCGGAAGAGCCTTCAGCGGCGGAGCGAGCTATGGTCAAATTTCGTGTACGGTCGTTTGATCATCAGGCGGCGTCCCTGGTCTGATCGTTGTCGTTGTTTTGTTCGATGCCGTCAACGAAACGGACATCGCGGAGCACCTTGGCGAGCTGGTCGAATCCGCGCAGTCGCCGCCAGTGGCCCTGGGCGCAGGTTCCGAGCTTTTAGATCATCGCCAGCATGGTGTTGCGGCTGACGCAGCCCTTGATTCGGGCGGTCCGAGGTCGGATGGTGGCGAAGGTGGACTCGATCGGGTTGGTCGTGCGCAGGTGGACCCAGTGCTGCTTGGGGAAGTCGTAGAAGGCGAGCAGTTCCTCTCGGTCCTTGAGCAGGCAGTCGGTGGCCTTCGGGTAGGCGGCGTCGTAGGTCTCGATGAATCCGTCGAAGGCCTTGTCGGCCTCTTCCCGGGTCTCGGCCATCCAGATCTCGTGCAGAGCCTGCTTCGCCTTCGGCTGCGAGGACTTCGGCAGGTAGTTCGGGACGTTCCTCGTCTTGTGCACCCAGCAGCGCTGCTGGCGCGTGCTCCCGTAGACCTCCTCCAGCGCTCCCCAGAAGCCCGTCGCGCCGTCGCCGACGGCCAGCTTCGGAGCCTTCTTCAGGCCGCGGCGCTTCAGATCGAGCAGCAGCTCGCGCCAACTCTGCGTCGACTCCCGCACGCCGTCCTCCGCCGCCAGCAGGTGCTTCTCGCCCCGCTCGTTGACGCCGATCACCACCAGAACGCACAGCCGCGCCGAGGTCCCCCGAAGACCGCTGTAGATGCCGTCGACCCACAGGTAGACCCAGCGCTCCCCGCTCAGGTCGCGCTTTCGACCACGACCGATGCTCCTCCTCCCACTGCCGTTTCAGCCGGCTCACCACGTTCGCCGACAGGCCGCGAGCGCCCTCGCCGACCAGAGCGCCGAGAGCCTCAGCCATCTCGCCCGCCGCGACGCCCTTCAGGTACAACCACGGAATCGCCGCATCCAGCGATTGACTGCGGCGCACGTAGGCCGGCACCAGGGCCGAGTGAAACGCCACCGGCTCGCCGTCACGGCTGCGAAGGCGAGGAATCCGCACCGGGACCGGCCCGATCCCGGTCACCACCTCGCGCTCCGGCTGGTACCCGTTGCGCACCACGACGGCTCGACCGTCCGGCAGCCTCCGGGCGCCCTGGACGGCCAACAACTCCTGCAACTCCGCCTCCACCGCCTGCGCCACCAACTGCCTGGCGCCGCGGCGAAGAAGCTCCGTCAACTCGTCCCCGAACGATTCCGGCCTCTCGAACCGAAGCGCTGTACTCTCTCCCACGGCGTGCCTCCTCTGCTGTTGTCGATTCCTGACAAACCGATCTCAGCAGGGCACGCCACCCTCTTCAACTCGGTAGACGAATTTCGACCATAGCTCCAGCGGGAGGGCCGCCGCCTCACGTACGTTGGCAGAGTGGGAACATGCTAGCCTCAGGCGGATGGTACTTGGACGCGAGGGGAGAGGACGTGGGCTATTGTTGATCGTCGCGACCATAGCCGCGCAGTTCACAACGGCCTGCCACTACGTAGATCCGCAGTGTCTAGCACCGGGTTTCGGAACAAGCGGAATGCGCCGCCATGGAGTCCTTCTGGACCTACAGTTGAGCGTACCGCACAAGGACCACATCGAGAACTCCCTTCTGTTCCTCGACAGTGCCGGTGGTCTGGACTACATGGAGCTCGACCGAAATGTCATGACCTGCCGCCGAGTTGGCGAAGAACAGATGGACACCTTGGCCGCTCTTTGGACCACCGATGCACTCAGAGGGCACCTTCCACAATGCGGCCCCGGCTATGAGTATCGACGGCCAAGCAACAGTGACGCCTGCCGCGAAGCAAGAGCTGCTGGAGCAGCGCGCGGATCTCCACTTCGGGCCCACGCGCAATTGATCTACTATACCGAATCGGGCCCCATCAGTTTCCTCTGGGATCTCAACTCGCCGCTCCCTTCGCACTTCGCGGAAGCGATTACTGGTACGTTCGGCCTGCTTTGTGATGAGAGCAGGAGGTTCGCCGGCAACCTGCTACAGAGTTCGCCGGAGCTTGCCGCCAAAGCCGGTTGCCCGACTAGTCCCCCCTAGCAGGCCGTGGCAGAAAGGTCTCCGACCGCGTTCCGTAGGAGGCGAGGGCCAGGCGATCTGAATGGCGGTGATCGTTAGCAAGGGGGTCGCGAAAGCAAGAGACGAGGATGCGGTCAAGAAGGAGCAGGAGTTGCCGGCAGGTTGGCGTCGGATGCCAGGAGAGGGTGTAGACGGAGGTTTCGGTTGGCTGCGCCAAGGCTGCCAACCCCTGCAGGCCGCGAGGCGTCCCGACGTGAAACAGCGTGCGCATGAGCAGGCCGAGATTGCAGGCACCGCCCTGAATCAGCACCCGCTTTCGAATGTTGTCGGTGCCGCGCAGATGGACGCGGCGCATGGCGCCCGTCACCAGCAGGTGAGCAAACGTCCGTTCGAGCAGTTCGCCTCTCTTGCGCAGCAGGGAGAGACCGCGGTTGCCCCTGATCCTGCGGTGGTTGGCAGACGTCGGCGCCTGCGCCGCGCGGTCCTTCTTCCAGCTCCTGCGGCCGGGGTTGGGCTCGCTGACGTAGCTGCGAAGACCGCGGCTCTTGATGTCCTTCATCGTACCGTTCGAGTGATAGCCCTTGTCCGCAACCACTTCCGCCGCCTCAAGCGCCACCTCGCCAAGCTGCCTCGACGCCTCGTCCAGCGTCCTCGGCAAGGAGGCCGTGTCGCCGCCCCTAATGCTCTGTATCGTCAGAGCCGCAACCGCGCCCGACTCCATGTCCACCGCGTGCTCCAGCTTGTGCGCCAGACGAGTCCGGCCGTCCTTCATCCTGGTGATTCGCGCCTCCGGGTCCCCGGGATGGAACCACTCCTCGTTCGATCCCCTCTTCGGACGCTTCCGGTCCAGTTTCGCCATGTCCGCGCGTCTCGGGGATGCAGTGCCCGACTCCACGGCTAACTTCTCCAGGTACTCCCGATACCTGGTACCGTCGTCCCGCCGCTCGATCGACCGCATTGCCGCGTTCGCTTCCAGAGTCGACGAATCCACACTCAGCGTCTTGCCGCTCAGAAGGCCGTGATCCCGCTGGGAGCGGTCTGGCGTCTTTGGCGGTGTACGCTGTTGCGGGCGCCGCACTACTCCAAGTCACCGTTGCAGGATTGGTTTGGGCCCAGCCAGCCACGCGTTCGCCCCTCGCGGTCACGGGTTTCTTGCTAGACGAACGCGGCGCCTCGGCGGCCGGCGTAGAGATCGTGTTGCGACCCTATCCCAGCCGATACGAGCGAGCGTTGAAAGAACTGTCTCATCCCGGAGTACTGTCCGATGCGGCGGACGTGGTCCGTTCCCGTGCGGATGGTTCGTTTTCTCTGTCAGGTGCGACGGTGGGTCCTTGGCAGCTTGAGATTCGGCCTGCAGCGCCCGGAAGTGCAGCCCGAGCCACCGCGTCCGTTCTGCACTATCCCCTGTTGGCTGTAACGTCGCCTGTTGCACTCGCTCCCATCGAACTGCCTGTTCGGCACGCACTGGCGGTCAAGGTGTTGGACAACAACGGTCAGCCTGTCGAAGGTGCGCTCGTCGTTGCAGAGCCCACGGTTGGGCTGTCGGAACGTCACAGTCGTCCTTCGGTTTATGAACGGCCGGAGCGGCTCTACCCGGGATTCGATCGAGCCGTGGCTCTGAGCGACACTGATGGCTTGGCCCGTTTCGTCGTTCCAGCGGCAAGATCCAACGTCGTCGCTTGGGCCTCCGGTTTCGGTCCGCAGGCCGTCGAGGCCGAGTCAGGCCGCGTGACGCTTCAACTCGCAAGTGGACCTGGGGTGACGTTTCGCGTCCGCGATTCGAGTGGCGAGGCCGTGCGAAACGTTGTCATCCGCACCACTGGTCGATATGAAGTGCCGTTGGCCGTGACTGACGAGAACGGCGAGGCGACCGTGGCTGTTACGAGAAGCGAAAGATCAACGTTTTTGTTCGAAAGTATTGGCGGGGCCCACGCTGAAGTCGGGCCGTCACTTGGGCCTCGCAAGGTGACCAGGCCGAACCGAGAGTTGTCGTGATAGAGTTAGCACAACCGACCACGATCCAAGGTAGAGTCGTCGATGCCGATTCGAATCGCGGTGTGGCCGGTGCGGCTGTTTGGGACCGCTCGGACCCGGGGTACCGTGCGCTCACCGATGGGTTGGGGTTCTTCAGTCTGGCCGTACCAGTTGGCCGGGAGCGGACGGGGCTCACTATAGCGGCAACCGGTTACGTAGAGGCGAATGCAGGAGTTGCTGCAAGCCGACTCCGGGCCGACTCGATCGTACGCTTTGTCGTGAAACCTGCAGCTCCCTTACACGGCTGGGTAGTCACCGAGATGGGCCAGCCGATAGCCGGAGCGACTGTCCGCGCAGAGCCCAGCGGCCGGGCACGTTTCCTCGGCTCGCTTGCAGGTGGACCCGGCCGTTCAACCTCCGGGCCCGATGTTCGTTTTGGTTGTCGAACGCGCGCTACGACACCGCATATCGGCTGATTGTGGAGGCTCGAGGTTACCCGTCCACCGTACGCGACCTGCCTCCCTTGTCGCTTGAGACTAGACCAGAATCGGTCCGTATCGTACTGGCGAAAGGGCAGCGGCCGTGGGGTCTTGTCGTCGATCAGGTTGGTGTGCCGGTTGCGGGCGCTCACGCGTGGCTCATCTGGGGTCCGAGCGGCGGGCAGGATTCTGAACACCCCCTCAGGCAGGGAGCGGCCCGTGGCGTGGTCTCGAACGGTCGGGGTGAGTTCGAGTTCCCGAACGTCTCACCTGGCCAGTACCGCCTCAGGATTTCCCACCCAGAGTATGCCGGACTGAAGGAAGAGCTGGTTAACGTGCCTCATGGTGAGGGTTACGTCGACATCGGAGTCTTCGCGCTGACGGCTGGAAAGGAGATTCATGGAGTCGTGATGGACGACAGTCGACGGCCGGTGGCTGGTGCCGCGGTCACTGCCCGGCAATGGAATCAGGCTGGACCCGGTGCGACTCGGGCCGTGGCAACGGATGCCGACGGCCGGTTTCGGCTGGCTGGACTACTACCTGTCCTCACCGTACTAAACGCAACTGCTCCTGGATTCGCTCCCTCGGCGGTCGAGTCCGTTAGGCCTGGGACCGGAGGGTCTATCCTGATCGAACTTGCTGAGGGGGCATCGCTGGCTGGCAGGGTGTTGGGCCCTTCGGGCAGGGTGGTCGCTGGCGTGGAAATCAACCTGAGGGCGCAGGTTGCAGAGTCGAATCGTGTTGTTTCAGGGTTAGCGGGGGAGCATCTGTTCCATCGAGTCCACACAGGCAGCGAGGGCCGCTTCCGCCTGGACAACTTGGCTCCCGCGACTTGGTCGGTCGAAGCCAGCGACCAGTCGAGCCGTGCCGCGACCGAGGGAATCGAACTGAAGACGAACGAGCATCGTGAGATCGAACTGCGGTTGGAGGCGACTAGTCATCTGACCGTCCTCGTGGTCACTCAGCTCGGCGAGCCGGTGCCGGGTGCGGACGTGAGAGTCAGCTTCGAGAGCGAGACTCGAATGTACGCGTTCGGTCGGACCGACGCGGGCGGACGAGCGGAACTGGCGACGGGTACCGGCGCCGCCACGGTCGAGGTGAACCATCCAGAACTGCTCGCCCGAACCCGCGAGATCGAACTCAAGCCGGGAGTCAGCGAAGTCCATGTGCGACTCAGCCCCGGTTGGGAGATTAGCGGATTCGTCCGTTCGGTCGATGGTACTCCGATTCCTGGAGCCGCCGTCGAGGCAGTTCAAGTCCTTGGGATAGACGATGTGGGCGAGATGGAGGCCGACGTGCGTAGGTTACTGCGATGGTCGCGACCAGCGGTGCTGGCAATGTCCGACAGCCGCGGCGGGTTCCGCCTGACGGGTCTTCACCGTGGCCGGTACCGCCTGCTCGGTAGATTGTCGGGCTACACGGAGGGCGAATCGTCCGAAACAATCGTGATCGACGGCCAGTCTGTGACCGGTATCGACGTCGTGCTCGGGCCGGGCACTTCGATTCGTGGACGAGTGGTTGGCATGGATGCCTCTGACATGGCCGCGGTTGAGATTCAGGCATGGCAGGAGGTGCTCTTTCGGCGTACTGTCCCCGACATAGAGGGCAACTTCGAGCTTGAGGCACTAGCGCCAGGGTCTTGGCGGATCGTGGCGGAGAGGGGTGAGTGGCGATCCGCCGAGTACGGCGTGACCCTCGAGCCGGGCTCAGCATATGGGCCGGTCGAACTCGTGTTTGAAGCGGGCTTCCGGTTGACGGGATGGGTGCTAGTCGCCGGCCGACCTGCGAGCGGGGGCTTCGTTAGCGCCGTACCTCATGGGCAGGGGAAGGAGCGCCGGACCAGAACGGATCACCAGGGTCGGTTTGAGTTTGAGGGACTTCGGGCCGATTCCTACAACGTGAAGTTCCGGCACGATCTCGGTTTCACGACTGAGCAGTCGTTGGATCTCAAGAGCGACCACTACAATCTGCTGGTGGACCTACAGCCACGCTCGACTCGCGACGAGTGATCTCGCGGGCCGGTCCCGTATAGGAATGGCATAGAAGTCGGACGCTTGTCGTCGGCACGGGCCGGAGGCCCGCTTGCCCGAAGTCCCTGAGCGGAAGTTGGGAAATCTGTTGTAGTTACAACGGCTGAGAGACTCGATTCCGCTCTCGAGGCCTGCCCCTACGTCTACCTTCTGGAGGCGGCCGAGGCCGGCACCCGTCGGCGGTGCCGAACGGTGTAGGCCACGAAGTAGGGCTTCTCGAGGCCCTCCATCCGGAGTTGTTCCGTGCTTCGCGTGAGTTCGTCGCCCTTGCTTCAAGACGCTGTCGCGCAGGTGATCCCGAGGCTGTGCGTCGGCCTCAGCGCACGGCGCCAGCAGGATCGCCGCCGCGACAGCGCAGAGAATCCACCCCGGGCGATGCACTCGCAGCGGGCGTTTCCAGGCCTGTTCATGACCAGAAGTCGGCGACGGGGACGCTGCCCGATTCGGCGCTGCAATGCCCGTTGAAGACGTCGATCTGGTTGTCCGCGGCGACGATCCGACTCAACGTGGTGAGCGGCGTTCCGATCAGGTCAACGCCCCGAACGAGTTCCTGGCGACCGTCGGGGTAGATGCGATAGACGAGCAGCGGCGTCACGTTGAATACGTTGGGGAGGAATCGGCCCGTGAAGGTTAAGCCGCCCTCGAACGCGTCGAAACGGAGACCAAAGGGCTTGTCTTCCGCCTTGATCGCGGCCGGGAAGCGGGCCTTCAGCTCGTCGCTCGCTAGTGGATCCGCGACCTCGACGATGAGGTAGGAGTGCCGCGCCACCGGCCTCATGCCCGGCTGCTTGCGCCGGTGGCCGTTCGAGTTCGGGAAGCCGGCGAGCGACGAGCGGGACATGAGGAAGTTCCTCGGGATTCCCTCGTCGATCACGGTGACACGGTGGACCGCAATCCCTGATTGTGGTAGCGGTAACTGCCCCCGCGAGGTCGTGGGCTTCAAGGGTCTTCGGGTCGGATCGAAATGCACGGAGAACGACTCCGGGAGGACCTTCTGGTTCAGTTGTTCTCTGAATGTGTGGCTGTCGTCCGCATCCTTCAGGCGGTGCCCTTCGAGACGGTGGCCCAGGATCTCGTGGAAGAACACGCCGCTGGCCTGGCCGGACAGAATCGCCGGCCCGGTGTACGGGTCCACGAGCGGCGCATCGCGTAGGGCCAGCAGGATCTCGATCATCCGGCGCACGTCCCGGTCGACGATGTCGTCGTCGGGCACGCCTTCGGGCGTGAACGAGAGGTAGGTCTTGTGGAGCGGAAGCTCCATGCCGTCGTCCGCTTTCGTGTTCGCCGAGACGACCAGCCGGTAGGTCGTCGCGGATGTCCGGATCCTGGAACCTTCGCTGTTTGCGAACCAGCGGGTTTCGGTTTCGGCGTTGAGCGAGGCAGAGCCGTGGTAGATGTCGCCGTGTTCGGCGAATGGTGCCGAGTAGCGCCTGACCTTGAGTTCCCATTCTCCCGGATCGACACTGATCGGTTCTTCGTCCTCGACGACACTCGAGGCGGGTTCGCGCGAGAAGTCCGGTGAGGGATCCTCGGCCTGCACCTTGACCTGCACGTCCATCCGCACTTGGGTGAGTTGCTGCACTGCGCGTCTGTAGTGCCGGTCGGTTTCGACCCACAAGATGCTGCGGATGGAGTCGGGGTCGTCCTCGACCGGGATCTGCAGCCGCCGGAAGTTCCGGAAGGGAGAACGGCCTGAATCCCCCGCCCGCCTCGTGTTGTCGAGTTCGTGGTCTCCCACTCTGAGGTCGATGTCGAGGGTCCGCTGCGTGGTCTCGTTGCTTGATCGCAGGGCGCCAAAGGAGGCGCTTGCCGAGAAGTTCCGCAGTTGCGTGATCTCGTAGCTGAGGAAGTAGGGTCGGACTTCTTCCTGCCCAAGAGCTGCCATGGACCGGGCAAGTTCCGCTTGCATGGCGTCGAGGACTATCGTCTGGCCTGCCGCCGGTGCCGTGAGGGTCACGGCCAGCACGCAGAACCAGCGCCAGGGTCGGTCCGTGCGTCCACGGTTTGTGCTTGCGTCGCGCATGTGCATGCGGGTTCCGGTGATTCGCTCGGGACGGTCGTCGGCGCCGGAACCGCTAACCGCCGGTCCGTGCTTCGACTTCCCCCTCCTCAAGGCGCGCGCCGCGCAGCGTATTCCCGAGGGAGTAGTTCCCTTCGTGACACGCGTACTCGTAGAGCTTGTCCGCGGTCGCCGGCCAGGTGTACTCGACGGTGTAAGGAGCCTCCCGGTCGCCGTTCTCGACCGTGAACCGGTAGAGGACGGTGTCCTCGTCCTGGAACGAGAAGCGCTCGATCACCCGCTGATCGGCGGGGGGCGAAGGGTCGCCGTAGAGGGCGAACGTCACCCAGTTCTCTTCCTGGAAGTTGGTCGTCTCGATGACGAGGGTGTCGCCCTCCCACCAGGCGACCGAGTCGCCGGCCCGCGAGCGGTACCCCGACGGCGCGTGGCGGGCGGCTTCCCGGGACGGACTGATCGGGATGATCCGTGCGTAGTGCATCCACTCGATCAGGATCATCAGGTGGGTCTCGGTCTGGGTGACGGTCTTCAGGTTGTTGTAGAACTTCGGGTAGATCGGGATCGTCCCCTCGAGCGAGAAGATGCAGCGGTCCGCGATCGACAGCGACTCGACCTCGCGGTCGCGCCACCAGGCCTTCCCGGCGTTCTGCAGGAAGAACCCGTAGACGCCTTCACGTCGCGCCTTGCCGCGCTCGGTCAGCGGCGGGTAGCGGCCGTTCGGCGGGTCGACGAGCAGTGAGGTCCGGTACTTGCCGTCGACCTTGACCGCCGAGGTTCCGCGGTCCATGAAGAAGTAGTTGTAGCCGCCGACGCTGGCGCCGGCGGTCGGCGCCTTGCGGTCCGGGTCGCTGGCCTGGTAGCTGAGGTCGATCCGCGCCGCTTCCTGAGACCGGATCCGTTCGGCCTCTTCCTCGGTCAGGTGGAGGCGGTCGCCTAGCTGGGGGCTGCGCTCGATCGGCGTCAGGGTGCTGATGTCGTAGTTGCCGGAGAAGTCGGGCTTGCCGCTCGGCGTTCTCGGAATGTCATCTGCCGGGGCGGCCGTTGCGCTGGCCATCGCGATCGTGAGCGCGAGGACGAAGGCGATGCGGGTGCTTGGCCGAGTGCTCATGGGGCGCCGCTGCTCTGCGCCGCGACATCGCGCTCCTCGAAGCGCGCGCCCCGCAGGGTGTTCCCGGTGGCGTAGTTCCCCTCGTGGCAGGCGAACTCGTACAGCTTGTCGTCGGTCGCGGGCCAGGTGTACTCGCCGCTGTACGGAGTCTCCCAGTCGCCGCTCTCGAGCGTGTATTGGTAGAGAAGAGTGTCCGCGTCCTGGAACGAGAAGCGCTCGACCACGTGCTGGTCGGCCGGAGGGGAGGGCTCGCCGAAGAGAGTCGTCGCGATCCAGTTCTCTTCCAGGAAGTTCGTCGTGTCGACCACCAGCGTGTCGCCCTCCCACCAGGCGAACGAGTCGCCGGCGCGCGAACGGATCGTCTCCGGGAGGTGCTTCGCTTGCTCCCGGGACGGGCTGATCGGGATGATCCGCGCATAGTGCATCCACTCGATTAGGATCATGAGGTGGGTGTCGGTCTGTACGACCGTCTTGATGTTGTTGTAGCTCTTCGAGTAGACGGGGATCGTCGCTTCGAGCGAGAAGATGCAGCGATCGGCGATCGAGAGCGACTCGGGGCCGTCGTAGGGGCCGACTTCCCGATCGCGCCACCAGGCCGGTCCGGTGTTCCTCTTTGAGAATCCGTAGAGCCCCTCCCGGCGGGCCTTGCCGCGCTCGGTCAGCGGCGGGAAGCGGCCGTTCGGCGGGTCGATGAGCACCGAGGTGCGGTACTTGCCGTCGATCTGGAAGCCGCCGGTGCCGCGGTCCATGAAGAAGTAGTTGTAGGCGCCGACGCTGCCGCCGACCGGGGGAGCCTTGCGATCGGGATCGCTGGCCCGTGACCTTTGATCAATGTTCTGAGCCTCCCGGTCGCGGATCGCCTGGGCTTCCTCGGCGGTCAGGTTGAGCCGATTCCCCAGCTCGGGGCTGCGCTGGATCGGTGTCAGGTGAGCGATGTCGTAGTTGCCGGAGAAGTCGGGCTTTCCGCTCGGTGTGCGGGGGATGTCGTCTCCCGCGGCTGCGGTTCCGGCACCGGCGACCGCGAGTGCGAGAACGAAGGCGATCCGAGTACGACCGTTGATGCTCATCGAGCTCCTCCCTGACTGTGATCCTGCGAGTCTAGCTATAGCTACTCGCCGGGTACGTACCAGATCGGCGACGACCAGGCGCGCTCCTGGAGTGTCGCCGGCAGGTCCGGCCGTGGTTCGACGCCGGCCCGCAGGGCGTCCCAGGTGGACCAGCGGCAGGTCGGGTTTTCGAGCACCCGGACGTAGTAGACAGCTCGCTGAGCCGGGTCGAAGCCGGGGTCCCGCCACAGGGCCGAGAGCTCCGCGGCGCCCGCGTTCTGGGGGAAGCTGCAGTCCGACAGGTCGACGTCGGCGCCACTGTCCGGACAGCGGGGTGGGCTCCCCGACGGTGCGCCGCCGTTCGCGCATGCGACGTCGACGATCTGTTCGCGCGCCTCGCCGTTCTCGACCCAGCCCTTGACCACCTGGAGGCGCTGAAGCGGCGCGCTGTCCTTGTCGCGGGAGGCCCAGACCAGAAAGCGGGGGCTCTTGCCGGCAGAGGCGAGCAGGTCGCCGCCCATCGGCACGCCGCCCGCGTAGGCCCTCTCAATCATCTCCGGGTCCGCCGCGAGGTCGTCGGGGTAGTCGTATCCAGCGAAGAACCGGACGCGGACGCGCGGCCCCGTCGTGGCGAAGGTCTCCTTGCGGCGCAGCGCGTCGTAGATCGAGTCGCGGGTGTTCTGCTCGGCCCAGACTCCCGTGAGCCCGGAGCCGCTGTAGTAGCGGTTGTTGGTCTGGCTGTACTTCCGGCCGGACGAGTCCCCGGCTTCGAGCGGCACCGCGCCCCGCCGCTCAGGGGTGCCGTCGCCGGTGCCGAAGTTGCCGTGGAAGTTGGACTCCCCCGTCGTGCCGCCCGCGTTGTGGGAGTCCGTGGCGCCGGTCAGGCCGAAGCGGAAGGGGTTGAAACCGCGGGTCTCCTGGAGCACGAGGCCGTTCAGGTAGGCCTCGCGGACATAGCTCCCGGGAGCCTGGCTCGGGAGCGTCGTGCCGATGCGGAAGGCGTAGATCTCGAAGTCGGCCCACTCGTCGTTCGGCGACAGCAGCGGATGTGTGTCCGACGTGCCCTTGCCCTGGGTGATCTCGACCAGGGGCTCGTTGCGGTTGCGCTGCGTGGCGTAGGCGGGATCGAAGTCCCGGCCGTCCGCGCGCTCGAGCCGGAACATCTGGCCGTTGCTGCCGTTCGAGTTGTGGGGGATCGCGAGCGCCTCGAAGCCCTCGTCGCGGCGCGCGTCCAGCCACCGCCAGAGATCCTCGGGGTTGTTCGAGTCGTCGGCCGTGAACGGCTTCGAAGGCGCTTCGTCGTCCTTGAAGATCACGTTGCGGTGCAGGTTGCCGCGGCCCTCCGAGAACGCGGTGTACTCGTAGGCGATGAAGGTGGTGAAGCTGCCCGGGTCGTTGTGGCGCTCGGCGGCTTCGATCGTGGCCTGCCAGGCGTTGCGCCCGTCGCCTGTGTCGGCGGCGACCGGCGCGTTCGCCCGGTTGCCGCCCGGGCCCAGCGCGGCGAAGAACGAATTCTCCGGGTCGTAGCTGGCCGGCATTTCGTAGAGAAAGGCGCCGTGATCGGTCACCGCCAGGAAGTCGAGCGGGCCGGTTCGAAGCTGGAAGCGAAAGCCGCTCGGATGCTCGATCGCTTCTCCGCGCGCGAATCGGTAGGCGTGGTCCGGATCGGTGCGGACGCCGAACAGGTAGGCGTCGATGGAGTACCGCGTGTGGACGTGGAGATCGCCGAAGTAGGCGTCACCGAGGGGGTTGGGCGGGGCCGTGGTCTCCGCGGCTGTGAGGACACCCGGGACCAGGACAACGCAGCAGAGGAGCGGTAGGCCTGGCGGCCGGCGCTTTCCGGCCGCCTTCGGCGGCAGCCGGCGGGGACGCCGGCGCACCCAGTACGCGGCCAGTTTCCTGGCCGCGTGCGCGGCGAGTCCGCTGCGCACGCCCCTACCCGCCCGGGACGTACCAGATTGCCGACGACCAGGCGCGCTCCTGAATCGTCGCCGGCATGTCGGGGTTGGGCTCCGCGCCGGCGCGGAGCGCGTCCCAGGTCGACCAGCGGCAGGTCGGGTTCTCGAGCACGCGCACGTAGTAGATGGCGTGCTGCGCAGCGTCGAAGTCCGGATCGCTCCAGATGGCCGACAGCTCGGCCGCGCCCAGGTCCTGGGAGTAGCTGCAGTCGGAAAGATCGACGCTGGCGCCGTTGTCCGGGCAGCGAAGCGGGTCGCCGGAGGGCAGGCCGCCGTCCGCGCAGGCGATGTCGGTGACCTGTTCACGCGCCTCGCCGTCCTCGACCCAGCCCTTGACCATCTGCACGCGCTGCAGCGGTGCGCTGTCCGCGTCGCGGGCGGCCCAGACCAGGAAGCGGGGACTCTTGCCTTCGTCGGCGAGCAGGTCGCCGCCCATCGGCACGCCGCCCTCGTAGGCGGCGGCGATCATGTCCGGATCCGAGGTCAGGTCGTCCGTGTAGCCGTAGCCGCCGAAGAACCGGAGTCGCATCCGCGGGCCGCTGGTGGCGTAGGTCTCCTTGCGCCGGAAGGCGTCGTAGATCGAGTCGCGGGTGTTCTCTTCGGCCCAGACGGCGGCAAGCCCGGAACCGCCCCAGTACCTTCTCGGTCTGTACTTCTCGCCGTCCTCGGTGGGCTCGTCGACTGGCACGGCGCCGCGAAGCTGGCCGGTGCCGTCGCCCCTGCCGACCTTGCCGTGGAAGTTGTGCTCTTCGGGTGTGCCGCCGGAGTTGTGGGTGTCCGTAGCTCCGACGACGCCGAAGCGGAACGGGTTGAAGCCCTGGGTCTCCTGGAGCACGAGGCCGTTCACGTAGGCCTCGCGGACGTAACTGCCCTTCGGTTCGCTGTAGAGCTGCGTGGCGATGCGGTAGGGGAAGATCTCGAAGTCCGCCCACTCGTCGTTCGGCGACAGCAGCGGGTGCGTCTCCGAGGTGCCTTTGACCTGGGTCATCTCGACCAGGGGTTCGTTGCGCATCCGCAGCTCGGCGTAGGCCGCGTCGAGCGGCTCGCCGCCGACGGTCTCGAGCTTGAACATGTGGCCGTTGCTGCCGTTCGAGTTGTGCGGGATGGCAAGGCCCTCGATGCCTTCGTCCCGGCGTTCGTCGAGCCAGCGCCAGAGGTCCTCGGGATTGCGCGAGTCGGTCGAGGCGAAGGGCATGGGCGGCACGTTGCTGCC